>JAZOUV010000059.1:0-40991 GCA_045658315.1 Eubacteriales bacterium | reverse complement strand
TGTGGCAGGACTTATCCTCGGCTTTATCCTGATTAAAGTATTCGAAAAAACAAAAATATCGTTTAAATAAAAAACAGAACGCTTGATTGGTTGTCAAGCGTTCTTTGTCATTCTGAGCGACAAGCGAAGAATCTTTTTATGTTTCTCGGCGTTAACGGTCTATGTTTAGTGAAGTATTGTGCTGTCGCACAATGTGAAGTTAAGTGTACACAGCACACTTAACTGGAAAACGCACTTGTCTGTCAACAAGTGCGTTTTTTGTGGTGGAGATAAGCGGGATCGAACCGCTGACCTCTTGAATGCCATTCAAGCGCTCTCCCGATACACGCAAAAACGCACCCCCACTAAAAACTTTGGTGGATTATTATTAATAAAATTTTCTCTAATTTGTTTTCTTTTCCAAACTTGTCAACAATATAAAAATCTATTTTATTATATGCTAATTATTAACATTGTTCCAATTTATTATATTTAGGCATAATATTAAATTTCTTCTTATCTTATCTTATTTTACAGTTCAGAGATAGATTTTTTTAAAGAGGAAAAAACCTCGGTTTTCACTTTTTCCGCATAAATCGTTTTTGCACGTTTTGTCGGCAATTTTTCATATTTTTTAATTATTTCTTGAGATTTTAATGAAAGTTCGTCTATTTTTCTAATTTCTTTTCTAATACCTTGCGCAACTTCTAACTGTTGAAACAGTTCTATTTTTTCATCAAATTCCATTTTTTCGATATTATTTAAATTCTTTAAAATAATCTTTTTTATATCATTGTTTATGTTTTTGTTTTTTGAAGATAAATGTTGAGAAGATCTCACTCGATAACAATTTTGTTTTTTTCTCATTTTAAACCCTCTTCTCCTAAATCAATAATATTAAATTTATCTGTGGGCAAATTTTCGATTATATATTCAGGTGATAGTGTGCCAGCACTTTTATCAACATCTACTTCATTAATCAAGTGCTTGTTTGTTTCATACGGTATCACATATATTAATGGTCTGAAATATTCCGATATTTTTTCATCTTGCGAACATGAACTAATAGTCTTTTTTATTTTTTCATATGTTTCATCACTAATTGCTCCTTTGTCTTTCATAATTGTAGCACCTTTTAACAATGCAACAGTATTTCTTTCGATTTCAGGACGTTTATAATGCCTGTCACGAACCGTTATATCTCTGTAATATGATTTAAATATATCAATCGGATTTGATGTATATGCTAATTTAGGGGTTAAGCCTGATTCTTTATTACTATCAAAAAAAGGTGCACACCAAACATAGTGAATATTGTTGTAATATCTTGTATTAATATAATATGCAAGATAAGACTGAATTGAGTATAAAATTACTGGTTCTTTCATAAATCTCTAACATCCTTTGAAATGTATATTAATAATTTTAAGAATATTTCTTTTTTAATTTAATAAATATTTTTTATATATTTATAGTAATCTGTAACCCTTATTAAATCAATTAATTAAACAAAAACGCTCCGTTTTTCGACAAAAATGCTTAATTTTCGACTATTTGCATCATTTTATCGATCCACACATTCGACAAAATATAAGCTTTCTTGTAAAATGAAATCACCAAATTACAAGGAGGCTAATTTTATGCGGAAATCATCATTTGAACAGAACGGAGGCACATACAGAACAGTTGGAGATTACAGAATACCGAACATTACATTAACTGCCGAAGCAAGTAATCCAATCGGTATGTGGGGTTTGAAACGTAAAAATTATCTTATGAATCATAAACGAGTACAGTTCAATATTATGCTTATGAACGGCACATTGTGGGCTCATCTTGCTGAGATTGATGAACAGGCATCAGCTATGTTCTCTCGGCTGGTAGAAAAGATGAAGATCAACGAGGGCATAACGGAACAACTGAAAGCAGACAACCAAATGGAATGGGTTGCCCAAATGAATAACATTGAAGCAAGAGCAAGAGAGATTGTAAATCACGAACTGATTTTTACAGCATAAGCATATCTTAAAATTAAACTCAGGTGCAACGGAATTTGTTTTCTGCTGCACCTGATTTTTTCTTTCTGTTTCTTCTTTTTCTATTGGGTGTCAGGGGTAAAAACCCCTAAATTGCGGATTTGTACGTTCAAATCCATTGCTCGCTAAGACAAATGCCATTGTTTTCACCATTAATTTTTTTGATAACAGATTAGCTATAATAGCAACAACGGTTGCAATGATTATTATGTATGAACCAGTTGATTTATGTGAATTATTCTGAACATTTGTTGTAACTAATGTTGTGTTTTCGGTGGTTATGTCTTGTGAATTTATAACCGTTACGGTTTAGAAATCAATTAGGAAACAGTTCTATAATTGAAACAAAAAGACAGTAAATTAAAAGTAGAGAGCTATCGTCAATTTTGTAAAATATATTTGTTCAAGAATATAAATAAGTAGTTTGGTATATTAACTTTGGGAGTTAATTTTTAAATTTTTTGAATACTAATTTCGGTATTCTTTCTGTGTTTCCCTTGCGGTAAAATCCATATTCTTCAATGAGGTAGACTCGAAAAAACACAGGGAATGTCTTTTTGTTATTTTCGTAAAATGATAAAACTAAAAACAGGATAGCTCTAGTTAATTGTAAGCTATCCTGTTTCACACAATTGATTTTTGTAAGCGATTATGATTAAAACATAATATAATTAAGTTGCTATTTTATTGTGATTAATAAGTATATCTATAACACTAGTATAAACAAACTTGTCAGGATACTGTATAGTTTCATTCTTTAGAAAAGTAAAATTTATGGCTATTTGTAATGGTTATGTAATAACGTTCTTTAGTATTTGGATTTAAAACGCATATTAAAGGTTGTATTCCTTTTTCTCCGTTATTAACAAATTCTATAATAGTACCTTTTAAGTTTTCTAAAGAAATTGACTTTTTCACAATTAACACTCCTTTTTCACAAATGAGATGTGCCTTTCTTTATAAGCACAACCAAATGTGAACAATAATGAATATAATACTTTATACTCATCCATTATATAGGGTGGTATGTGTTCTTTTATGTCAAATTTTGCTTCTTCAATTTTTTCTTTTTGTCTACGTGTTTTTGTACAACTTTTGCTGAAAAATATTTGGCTTAGCTCATCGGCCAAATTGCCACCTATTCCGCTAATACAAACATCGTTATCTTGTGTAGCGTGTTTGTTATATGCACCGTTAAGCTTGCATTCAGCGATAAAAGCGTCATACAAATTATGCCATTCCTTGTTTGTGGTATTGATATGTTTTAATCTGTATCCATCTTTGAGATCTATATATCGCATAAATTCTTGATTTGATTCAAATTTTTTTATGCAATCAAATAATAATTTATGTGTTGATTTACCTAAAAGACAATAACAGTCAATAGGTATCAAATTTTCTTTTTCGCGCATATGAACAATGTAATACTCCATAATTGATGATCCAGGATGTGAATTAATGAATTCTACAACTTTATTTGCGGTATCACCGTAAGCATCTTTTTCGTAGCTTTTATCACTGTCACTTATTGCCAAAACAATATTGTTTTCTTTGTCCATTGCTTGCAAAAAATCTTTTGCAGAACTACCGCCAAATGCATGATTTTCAAAGTGGATAGTATACTCATTATTTTCATTTATATAATTAAACACGTTTACATAAAAATCGTAGTCTGTAGGGTTTTCTGTAGATAATTTTGCACAAGAAAAATTGTTGGTGTCTTTCAATAAAATGCAATAGGTATTATCGTCATTAATTAAGTATCCTGGTGAAGGTACAATAAGTAACTTCTTGCTTACTTTAGGTAATGAACTATATGTGTTTACATAATGATCTAATAAATATGTAATTAAATCTTTATTGGAAGCATTAAGGTATTTAAAATTGCATATTTTGCTTAAAGTATCCCTTGAAGCGCAAACCACATGTTTGTTTTCTAACATTAGCTCGAAAAGCTTATTGATTGCCAAAGAATTTTCATCTGTTGATAAAGTTATTGTATCTAATAGTTCTGGTATTTTTTCGTGTAAGGCTATAATCATTGCTTATTCCTCCACTGAAAAAAATCCGACTGGCCAATTTATCATAAGACCATCGTTATTAAAGCTCATAGGTAGTATAGATGTTTCAGTGTCAGTTTTTGAAAATGCAAGAACATTTACATCTTCAATATTGAGCATTTTTTTGTTAATTAGGTATCCCAAGCGATTAATCATTGTTTCACTGTGGGTTTCAAAAATTATTTTGATATTTATTTTATTGGATTTAGCTTCCTTTATAATGTTTGCAAATAAATCTATTACTTTTGCTTGAAAAGCAGGGTGTAAATGGAGTTCAGGCTGTTCAATAACGAGTGTTATAACTTTATGTCCTGTGTCTTCCGACTTCTTTAAAAGCAACCAAAGTTCAACAATTATTGGTAGTATTTGAGAATATCCATAACCAGTATCTGCTAAATTAATTTCGGTATTATCTTTGTCCTTGATTATTAAAGAAGCGTGTCCGGATTCTTTTGAAACAGAGAATTTTATATCGAAATTTTTAGCAGTCCATTTTTCAAATAAATTTCTGTCTTTATCAGACAAATTATAAAGTATCATAGCTAAATTACTACCGTCTGCATCTACATGATTTATGTTAAGTCCTTGTATTCGATAATATCTATTAACACTTGCTCTTATAGGTTTTAAATAATGAACATTTTGCAATTCTTCAGATAAGTAATAATTAATTATACGAATTAAAGAAGGCAATGTGCCAATAACCATATATGTGTTAATTTGCTCTAAAATATCTTCATTTTCTTCTGTTTGAAAAAATTTAGCAATGCTTTTGGGCTTTTTAAATCTGCGAAGTTGTTTTTTGAGTTCTTCTTTTGATTGTATACGTATAAAACCATTTGGTAAACTCAATGCCTTTAATTCTTCTTTATCGTCAATTATTTTTCTTAATACTTTTAAAATGTCTTCATTTGAATCTTTACGATCCCAAAAACTTATATACCCATTTTGGTCATTTTTAATATTTCTTATTATAGGTAATAAAGATCGTGATTCTCTGTTCCAAACGTAATTATTAATTATTATATGTTCACAACTATTGTTAATTAATATGTTTTTAATAGTATTATCTTCATTCATAAATATTTCAACAACCTGTTGAAGATATTGAATTTTCAAATAACTAATATGCTTTTCAGATATAGTAAAATTAACCGTAATATCTAATTTGGGATGATTACTGCCTATATCGAAGAAATAAAAATATCTATTGTTTTTATATAAAGCAATTTTGAATTCAAATGATGTAGGCTCACTTTCTGAAAAATTATGTTTAATTCTATAAAAATCTCCAAAATCTACATAATCACCATACCACAAGAGAGTATCGGATATTTCTCGTTCTGTAGATTGCTTAAGTAAAGGAAAAAATCTAATAAAACTACTTTTTCCGCAACTGTTTTTGCCTATTACTGCTGTTATTGGTTTTAATTCTATTTCACCACTGTCTTTAATTGATCTAAATCCCTTGATATTTAATGATTCCATATTATACTCCTACTAATTATTAATAAAACGATATTATTGTTTTTAAATTGTTTTTAAATATTCATCGACCGCATCGTATATTGAGGTTGTAAAGTATTTTTTAATCTCATTTTTATTAACCCATTTAACTTCTTCTATGTCATCATCTGATATTGATATTTCTCCTTCGAGGTAATTAGCTCCCCAATAACTAATAGCTTTTTTAGTATATGGATGAGTTCTTGCTCCAATAAATTTGTCTATTGATATATGACAAGATGTTTCCTCTAATACTTCGCGAATAACAGCTTGTTCCTCTGTTTCAAATGATTTGATTTCCCCACCCGGGAATTGCCAGCGTAAAAGGCCCTCGCCTTCTTTCCTTTTTACTATTAGTACATCAAGTTCTCGTTTGATTATTGCTATTACAACTTCACTTTTCATCAATATTCTCCTTATTTAAGAAATTCTCAACTTTTAAAAAAATATCAGAAGTTATTCTTTGCTGATATTCTTTTATAGGAATCCAAGAGACTAATCGGTTTTCATTTTCATCACCATTATAAATATCACCACTCTCATAATTAAGAATGTAATAATAGCAGGGTGTTTTAGTATTTGGATGTATACGTTTTCCTAATAAGTCTTTAACACTGCACTGAACACCAGTTTCTTCAAGTACTTCTTTTATTATTGTATTCTTGGGGTCTTCGGTACTTTTTATTGTACCAGCTGGGAATTGCCATTCAAGGATTGAATTCGAAGCGACAGATTCATCTTTTTCTGGGCTTTTTCTTTGGACCATCAAGACACAATTATTGTGTATAAGTATGCCTACTGAAATTTTCAAAATCTTTATATTTTTTTCTGTCCTTTCAATATATTCACAAAAACTTTCTTCCATAAATATATAATCTTCAGTATTTGCTTTTTCTAGATAAATGAAATCGTTACCAGAATCAATTTCTCTGTCTAACTCAAAAACAAATCCGTTGCTATTTAATAGCGATAGGTGATTGTTTTTTATGTTGTTAATCCAAAATTCAGTTTCTTTACAAAAATAGTTTTGGTATAAAATTTTTTCTGCATCTGTTATATTGGGAAAAGAGTATGAAATGAGTATAGTATTGTTATGAAAGTTAATTCCGCGAACATATAAATGTTTTAACCAATGAAGTCTTGAAATGTTTGGTAGTTCTGTGTATGTGAATTTTTTGGAATCAATACGACGTTTGTCACAATCAAAACAATCTGCCAAACACAGTAATACACTTATCAGATCAACACGTACATATAATTCTTGATAAATGTATTTTTTGTAAGTTTGTTTATCGTTTGAAAAATCTATCCCGTGTGATTTGACTACAAGTGCTACATATCTTCCAAGTTCAGGATCACCTACATATGCCAATGGCTTTTGATCGCTGTTTATATCCTTGTTTATTAAAAAAGTTGATATTAAATGATGGTTGTTTCTTACAAAATTCGGTTTATTTGTATTTTTATCAAATTCTAAGCCGTATTCTTGAGCGAAATTTTCTAAAATTTCAACTTTAGTTTCTTGTATACCTATATCGTGCAAATATATAGCGGCAATTAGTACAAAACACTCGTATTCATTAAGTTGTTCTTCTTGGTTACAGTTTTCTATAAATTTGTTAATACAATCTAACATTCTATTAGAATGATTAATTCCATGATCTGTGAAAGTGTATAAAAAAGGATTTTGATGAATGTTTTTTGAATTAAATATAATTGCTCTTAAGTAATTGCTTAAATCCTCACTTTTAATTCTGTCCATTAAGGAAAAAGACAAAATACATACCTCCAATAATATTAAACAATAAAATTTCAACTATTTGGATGAATTAGCTTTGTTGAATTTTATAAAAGGTTGGCACATACATATAATATTACAATATTTTATGTATTAAATATCTTCAACTCATTTTACAAAAGTGCTTCGATTTTTAACAAAAATGCTCATTAAGACAAATGCCATATTTTAAATTTAAAATAATTATTAATTCAACTTTACAAAGACCACAGCCCTCAAGCGAGCTGTTATGGACGCTTGAGGGCAGGGGATTAGTTATTTAGTATTTAGTATTTAGTTGTAGGGCTTAAAATTTAGTTAATTATAATTTTGAAAACATTTTCTGTTCTGTACCAAGTGTAGCCGACTTTAACAGCAACATCGTAATAATGAGTGCCTCCAGTAAATGTGCGCTGAATGGTCCAAATGAGGTTATCGCCATCTTCTACAACGCTGACAACCAAAGCACTATCCATAGCACAAGTTATGGTTGCACCGCTTTCACGGTGTATAAACTGAACCTTTGAAACAGACTTGTCTGTTACTACCTGAATAACAATCGGCGTTCCGTAATTAACTTCGGGATTTTGTACGGTAACACCTTTGAGTAACGGATTAAGGTCGGTTATTTCACCAATCGGGTCTCCGTTTTCATCAACCTCAACCAATGCAATATCATTGGCTGCATCGAATTCGTCGGTGTTTTCGGGTATAGCAATCTCAAATTCTCTGCCGGGGAACAGATTGACGTTGTTGTAGGTTATGCTGTTGTTAGGTGCTTCAGTTCCTTCGGGTTCGCCGGTTTCCTCTGCACCCAATAAGCCGACAGTTATAGTCATAGTGCCATAGTCATATGCATCAATTTCAATTTTTGCCGCATCGGCATAATGTGGCATAAAGAACACCTTTGCACCGTCCTCGTCAATCCACGAAACTATACCCGTATCGGTTATTTCAGGGTAAGTTATGCCCTCCTGTTGACTTTCGTAGGCGATTATGTTACCTTCGCTGTCTTTGACGGTTACACCTACAGGGCATTTGATTCTTGCAAACCACGGAAGTATACCTCGTGTTCTTGATTGGGCTGATTTTGTTAGAATCTCACTATAACTTGAACCAGTGTTGCGTTTCATCCAACGCATATAAACTTCCATTGAATGGCTAAACAAACCAATTTGGTTAAAATTTTCTTCCTCGGTATCGGTATAAGGCATATCGAGAGGTAAATCTATGCCATGCCTTGACCATAGATTTATACCAGGAATAAGCCAAGAATTTGGAACATAAGTAACGACATCGTTAGTGTTTAGTATGTTGAAAATGTTAGGGTATGGCGTAGTTGGTAATGAAGTAACCGTTGGTGTAGCAAAGGTATAGGCATAAACATCTGCCTGAGGCATTCTTGTGTTGAGTTTTGCGGCAACCAAATTTGCTATAGCTGCACCCATACTGTGACCGGTGATTAATACTATTGGATTTTCTAAATCGTTTAAAGCTAAATATCCGTTACATTCACAAGTGTTATCGTTGCCATCACATTTGAGACAAATTTCATATCCGCATAATGATTTGATAACCATTTGAGCACCTATATCAAAATCAAAAACGCCGATATGAAATTGAGTCGCAATATCCATCAACCAATCCCAAAGCGTAACAGAACCACGTACAGCAACAACAACCAACGGTCTAACCGTTGAGCCATTAGAACTGGATTTCTCTGAATTTAAGGTAAGAGGTTCAACTGAATTAGTATAGACATTATTAACGTTACAGGTGTCATCACTACCGAAACTATCGGAAGTCCCACAAACATCCACAGAGCTAACCCTATTTCCTGCCAAATCGTATCCAAAACTATCGTCTCCTTCTAATGAATTACTATTATCTGTTTGCGTATTATTGTTAATTTCAATTAACCTATAGCCTATTGTGTGTGAAACGAGACTTAAACAGCCCTCGTAATTATGTTCTTCAGCAATAAAACCTTTGCTTTCAAGATCTGCTTTTGCTGTCCATTGATCATTATCGAAAGGCGGCTCTCTAAAATTTCCAGGAATACCCGAAAGAGCTTCATCATTCGCTATTGGGTTATAAGCTGCATAGCTTAACTCCATAGCCCAGGTTGCAAGGTCGTGGTTATATTCATTAGAACTTTTCAAAGTCAATGAACCGTCAGGGTTAATTGTGTTAAAATAGCTGAGCGGTTCATTAAGCTGAGTAACAGTTAATTTTTGTTCGAGTTTTTGATTATCGTCAAGCTGTGCTGTAACCGTTATTGTTGCACTTCTTACTTCATAAATACCACGTTTGTTTGTAGCTTGCAAATCATCCTCTGCGTTAGAAGCAACACTTATCATCAAGCCTTCATCAGTGTCGTCTATTGAAAGCCATTCGATTTTAGACTCATCACTGCTGTTATGATACGTAACGGTATGCGACCAATCAGCTTGCGTTGTTACGGTAACTAAATTATTAGCACTTTCATGATAATCAAGAGTCAACTGAGATTTACCTAAAAGCAATTCAGCTTGTTCGCCTAACTGTGTTACAGTTACAGTACCTATGGCAGTACTGCCTACACTTACGGTTATTTCGCCAACTCTTTTATAAACACCGGTATTGGCTGTAACGGTTATCGTAAAAGCTTCTATTTCATCCGAGTTAACCTTAGTTGCAGATAACCAATTTTGGTTTGATGACAACGTCCAGTCTTGCCCACTATGAACAACAAACTGAGGGCTTGTTGCAGCTTCAGCTCCCGTATTCCACTCTGTTTGTTCAATGTACGGTAATGTGTATTCATAAACCATTTGTGGGCGCTTGCCTTGGAAGAGCCATGCACGGGATGAATAAAAATCGACCTGCATTTTTTGAGATTCTGTTGCAGAAGCAAGCATCAAGCCGCTATTTGTTCCTGTGCTTAACCAACGCTCAACGGCAGAAGTTATATTAAACGCACACGCTTGGGTACTGCTGTAAACAATGCAAGATGACAATTTTTCATCGGCGGGATAGCCGTTATTAGTTTGACTGTACGGCTGATTGTTCCAAGTTATGGTTTCGGGATTCCACAACGGCATACCGTAGCAATCGAAAATATATATTTCCATTGAATCTGCAGATGTGACATTGAAAAATGTCTTTTTCTGCAGAATAAGCTGAGCACTATCAAGCACAGCACCCGTAGGTAACGACGGAATATCGGGCTTAAGATAAGTTCTTGTAAGGTTTGCAAGATTTCTGCCTGCCCTAAGTTCAATACCGTCCTTTGTAGAATTGTCAAGAATTCCGTCAATTACAAAAACATCATTAAAGCTGTAATCGACTTCGTCGTTCGTAAGTGTAATTGTCGGGTCAATTATAACAGGAAACTCTCTTTCGCTGTTGTTAAGCCACGTTTCATCCGCTGTGAGGGTCAACAGATAATTATCGTCGTTTTCTGCGAGTGACATTTCTATCTCATAGCTTTCCTCGCCGTTTGCATCGTACATATACGGTGCGGCAAGGACGAAAACGGTTTCCTCAGGCTTTGCGTTGTCAATCAGCCTGTACGAGCCGTCCTCCTCTGCAACGGGGGTAAGACCACCAAAGTCCATATCAAAGGTATATATGTATTCCGTTTGCGGCTGATAAACAACAACGTTTTCCTTTATGCTGTTGCCGGTTACGATATACTCAAGGTCAGCGTTGGGGAAAATCTTGTCGTAAACAAGTGCGCCCGCCTGATTATCAACAGTGGTTTTCTCGCTGTTGTAGGCTTCGATTTGTGCAGCTGTATCAACCTTGCCGACTGTAGCAGTTGTGCTCAATTCAGCATTGGCAAGTGTCTCAACAGAAACGTCTGCCGCTATGCTTGAGGGCAGGGCTTCAACCGCTTTGACTGCGGCTGTTTTGGAAAGAGCAACGTTTTCGTTGCCTGAAACCACACCGAAGCTGATCGTATGCCCCTTGTTTTCAGCGGTAACTTTGCCGCCGCCTGAAAAGCTCTGCGGAATACTCACCGCAAGGTTGTTTGATTTGGGCATATAGGTATTTTCGCTTGACAGCACAAGCGTGTTGTCAATTTCCAGCCATTCGCCGTTTTTCTCGTAATGTACGGGCTCGGCATAGCTTACAGCGATATATGACCCGTCTTCACACAAAAAGTGCTTAACAGATTTCTCACGAAGCTCTACAACTTCCCGTACAATTTTAGAAGCTACTTCATTTGTGCTTTCGTCACTGGCGGAAGCTGACATAGGCATAACGCTGAACAAAAGCATTGCTGAAAGTATAATCGGCAAAACGTGTTTGAAAAGTTTTTGCTTTGTCATAACATTTATAGCTCCTTTTCATATTATTCAGTTGTTATTGGTTAATAATTTTTAGCACATCGGAATCACATCCTTAGTTTTATTTTGTTTCTTTACTAAATAAATGCCAAAAACACTAAAAAGTAACATGTTTTTTGAAAAAAATTTAAATTATGTATGAATGCACAATTTTTAAGTTGCTTATTAGTTTACTTTCACCAAATGAAGTTAAGAGTTGGGTATGAAAAATTTGATAATACGAAAATAAAATTTGATTTTTCTCGTTTTTTTGTATATAATGTCATATAATTTTCATAGCATTTGAAGTGAGGTTGCTGTAATGAGCGATTCTTTGAAAAAAATATGTATTGAAATGTGGAAAGAGTATGAGCCGAAACTACGCATATATTGTAGGGCAAAGCTTGTTAATTACCAGGAAGATGCTGATGATATACTTTCCAGGACATTTCAGCTTTTCTGGGCTAAATTGTTATCGGATGGTGTGCCGCCTTATCCGGAAAAGTGGCTGTACAAAACTGCATATAATTTGATAAAAGCTGAATATCGCAAGCAAAGCAGAGATAAAGTAAAAGCTTTTTGTATAGCAGATGATGAAGCCGTTTTGAACGTTATAGAGAATTTGGACGATGAAATAGCAGATGAGCAGCTTTATTCGGAGCTTATAGTTGAACTTAACGAAAAACTTAGTGGAGAAGAAAAGTTGATAATGAAATATTCAATTGTCGAAGAGAAGTCTTATGCTGAAATTGCTGAGATTTTGGGGATTTCCGAGCTTGCTGTAAAGCAGCGAAAATACAGACTTGTTAAGAAAACTTACCGTATCAAACAAGAAAAAATGAAAAAATTAGGTTTTTTTTAATTTTTCGTGTTACTTTTTCGAAAAAAATGCATTATATATGTGGAAGGAGTAATTATGGAAAACAAAATTGAAATTACAAAAGAATTGATAGAAAAGATTCTTGCAGAAGAAGAAATAAGTTTTACTTACGCTGAACTTGAAGAGATTATGGATGCTGAGCTCGAAAAAGCTCCTGAGGATATGGATGTTGAGCTTGTCGAAATATGTGCTGAAATTTTAGCTAATGAATTAGTTCCGTTAACAGGTGAACAACCTTCTCCGGAAAAAACAATGATTTTCCCCGAAGAAATGCCTGCTCAGTCGCTTTTGCCTTCACCCAACCGCAAGTTGAAGGTTGGCAAGATTTTGCTTATTGCGGCTGTTATTGGACTGCTTTGTGCTGTAGCAATACCTGCCGGTGCAAGATTTATGCCAAGTGAAGCAGCGGATAAAATTATCGATTTTTGCTATGATCATTTTAAAATCAATCTGCGTGGTGATGAACCTGATACAGCATCATCAGGTGAAAACGATTGGGTTAATAACCTTATACTTGAGAATCTTCACACTCTCAAGCTCCCTGAAATTTTACTGGGCGATGAGTATGAGAAGAGTGTTACTACTCAAGAAGATTCATTGATGACAACTATATATGTAACTTTGAACAATTATAATTCACAAGTTTCAGGAACTATAATGATTTCCCAGTACAAAGATACAAACATTAAAATCCACAACGGTGTTGGTAATGTTTCAGGTAGGTATAAGTATTTTAAACAACTTGAAATTAACGAAATAGATATTTTAGTTTTCGGTGATAATGAGCAAATTTTTATCGATTATTGCATTGAAAACACAGAATATGAAATAGTGCTTAATACTGATTTTGATACGGCAGTATTTATTGCTGAGTCAATAAAATAAAAATAACAAAGGATGATTGAACAATGAAAAAATTGCTTCGCTCTGTATTTATACTCTGTCTTGCATTTATAATGCTTGTACCAACAGCTTTTGCCGCCGATGCTAATGCCCCTGAATGGCAGGATGCTTCATTGACTGACGAAGAGATTGCAGAGATACTTGCACTTAATCCTAATAATCCTACAAATGAAAATGTACGAGCATCTGATTTGATTGCAAAATATTCTATTGCAATATCACAAAGTGGTAGTACTTTGTACATTGTTGGAAAAACGATAGGTACCACAGAAGTTGTAAAAAGTGGTTTCAAAGAGGTTGTTATTCAGCGCAGAGCAAACAGCAGTTCTTCGTGGTCAGATTATATTACTTATGAAGATTTATATATAGAACAAGTAGGTTATAATCTTGCAAAATCTCTCATAGTTCCCTCAGGCTATCAGTATCGTGTAACTTGTGTTCATTACGCAAAGAAAAATATCTTCTCCGTACAAAAAATTGATAATGTCTCAAACATTCTTACTTTCTGATTGAATTAAATATTCAGCTTATCAAAAACAGGCATAGCAAATCAGCTATGCCTGTTTTACTTTTTTCAAATAGCGCTGCTTTGAAATAGTAGTAGTATTTCAACAAATTAATTTATTATTCTTTGTTTAAAATACAGAAAATTTGGTGAAAACGAAAATTTTGCGTTACTTTTTGTGGCTTTTGACATTTTTTATATTAGAAAGAGGTGATAAATGTGGTTAAGGTTTAATTTTAATTGAAATTATTATACGCGAAATAGTAAATCACACTTAAACGAAAGGAAAAGTAATTACTATGAGAAAAAGTAAAGTGTTTTTCAAAATCATAGCCATATTTATGTCTATCTTGCTCGTTTTGCAGATTTTGCCTTTTTCGGTAATTGCTGCAAATATAGAAGAATCAGAAGAGATAGAAGAAACTCCAGAAATAATAGCTGAAGTTGAAGCTCTTCGTGATGAATACACCAAACATTATCGTATGTCTGATGGAACGTACATTGCTGCAACTTATCCTGAACCTGTACATTATGAGGTGAACGGTAAGTGGATTGATATAGATAATACTTTATCTAAAGAAAATGTTGACGGAATAAGTGTATATAAAAACAGCAAGTCGAAACATTCTGTCAGCTTTTCAGAGTCTATTGCAGATAAAGGCGTAACAATTAAAAATTCAAACGGTTATGAAATATCGTTTACGCCTGAATTTACAGAGAAAAAAACAAAAGTCAAGGGCAAGAAAAAAGATACAGAAGATTTGGATTCTGTTGCAATCCTCGATTCGGATCAGAAGAAAGATAAAAAGTCCGAAAAGATGTCTGTAAAGAACAAGACTTCGGGAATGAAATACTCCGATGTTTATGATGATGCTGATTTGGAATATATTCTTACTTCATCAAGTCTTAAAGAAAACATCGTGGTAAACAAAGCGAAAAACAAATACGAATACAAATTCAAGGCTGATTTTGGCGGATTAACTCCCGTGAACGAAAGTGACGGCTCTATTGGTTTGTATAAAACTGTTGGCAATACGCAGGTGCTCGAAATGTGTATGGAAGCACCTTATATGTATGATGCAAACGGAGAAATATCAAATGCCGTTTCCATATCTTTTAAACAGACCGGTAAAAAATACTCAGTAACTGTTACTGCTGATAAAAATTGGATAAATGCAGACGAAAGAGAATTTCCGGTAGTAATTGACCCTACCGTACAGCTTGATGTCAGCAGATCGGATATTAAAGACACCTATGTTGATACGTCGAAGCCTACTACAAATTTTCAAAATGATTATTATTTGTATGTGGGCAAAAACAGTTTAGGTACAACAAGAACATATATAAAGTACGTTCTTCCCGATTTGCCGGATTGCAGTATTGTTGTAGGTGCACAACTTTCTTTGGTGCAATATGAGCATGACCCGGGAACCGGTGCGACAAACTATGTTTACGCATATGATTGTGGTGATAACAGCTGGGATATCTCTACAATTACATGGAATAATCAGCCTATGAACAAAACAAGCTTGTCATCATATACTGTTTTAGATTATCAAGCTTATCAAAGTAATCCCAGCGGATATGCGTTGGCATATGCTTTTGACATTACAAAAGCGGCAAAAAATTGGTATGAAAAGGGCGTAAATAATGGTATTATGCTTGCTTCAAGCGATGAAAGCGTAACCAAACGAAGCCGTTTCTGCTCTGCTAATTATAGTACCGATAGCCAATACTTTCCTTCTGTTTGTGTAGCATATGTTAATAACACAGGCATTGAAGATTATTGGACATACCAGACTGTTGATTTAGGTCGTTCGGGTGTAGGCTATATAAGCGATTATAACGGCTCGTTTACATATATTCATAACGATGTCTCAACAGCAGGTAACCGTATGCAGGCGAGTGTAAGCCATGTTTTTTCAAACGATAAAACATACTTTGGCGGAACATACGGCAATATGAAAATCGGCATAGGTTTCAGATTTGATTTGCTTGAGAAGGTTGAGCTTATAAGCAATTCAGGCGACTATGCTTCGCTTTATGCGGCCGATTACAGATTAAAGTACATTGATTCTGACGGAACAGTTCACTATTTCAAATCAACAAATACAACGAATAAATATGCGCATGAGTTTAACGACAAGCTTACCGTAACAAAGCTTGATTCGGGTAGATTTCGAATGGAAGATGACTCAGGTAATAAGAAGGAGTTTTCTACCGGCGGTTATCTTCTTTCGGTAACGGATGCTAATTCCAACACAGTTACAATCACATACGTTAATAATCAGATTACGACAGTTACTGATGGAGCAGGTAAACAAATAACGTTTGAGTATGACTCATCAAATTTCCTTACCGCAATAAAAGATCCTGCAGGTCGTGCAACAACATTTTATTATCTTGGTGATTGTTTAAAATATATCAGCTATCCTGACGGGAAAACAACCTGTTTCTATTTTAACAATACAGATTATAGAATGTCTCGTATAGTAGCCTATGATACGAGTGAGGTTTCGTTCACTGTAAACAATATAACGTCAAAGAGTAAAACGTTTTGCAGAATAACAACCGTTAAAACTCTCAGTCAGCCTGATTCAGACGGTATAAAAACAACTGTAAATGAGTTGACATACGATTATACAGAGGGACAAACCACTATTAGAGACAAGGATTCAAGAATTAACTATATCAGCTTTGATAACGCAGGTAGAACTGTAAATGTCAGAGACCATGCTGACAATGCGACTTATGCAAAATACAATGCTTCCGGCAATAAAACAAATACTCTTTCACTTGCTTCCGATACCTATTCATCAATAAATAACCTTGCTAAGAATAACAGTGCAGAGCTTACGGGCAGTGAGTGGTATCAGCAGGTTTCGGGTACAGGTGCGGCAGGCAGTGTTGCCATTTCAACTGCTCAGCATCATATCGGATATAAGTCTTTTGCCGTAACCAGCACATCGCTTACAGGTAGAGTAAACTACTGCCAGGCGTTCACCGGTGTGCCGGGAAAAACATATACTCTGTCAGCTTATACTAAGCTTACCGGAAATATGGGTAGCGGTACAGGCGGTGCAAGTGTAGGTTTTGTTTATAAAAATGCCTCTGGTGTCTGGATGCTTGCACGCGGAGAATATATTACTGACACGCAGGATTGGCACAGAGAGAGTTGTACTTTCACTCTTCCGTCCGATGCACCGGGTAATATGGGCATCGTCTTGATGGTGCACAATAATACAGGTACAGCTTATTTTGATTCTGTTCAGCTTGAAGAAGGCTCGGCAATGAACAGATACAATCTGCTTGATAACGGCGGCTTTAACTATAACGCTTCTTATTGGACGTATACTGCAAACGGCAGTTCAGACGGAATTGTAAGCGGTTATAACGGCAACGGTGTCAGGTTGTACGGTGCACCTGCATCACGTAAGAACATTTATCAGAATGTTCAAATCAACGGCAATTCAGGTGATACAATTGTTTTCGGTGCTTGGGCAAATGCAAGAGCAGCAGGTCAGACCAACTCGAATTCAAGCAGCACCCAATTTAAAGTTACGCTGACTATCCACTATACCGACGGCACCGTGGCTTATGCAACAGAGCTGTTTAACGCACACGTAACAAAACCGCAATATGTCTGCTCGTCTTTTAAGCTTGCCAAGGCCTGTAATTATATCAGGTATTACTTGACTTACTATAACGATGTCAATAGTGTTGTCTTTGATGATGCGTGCTTGTATATTGATAATTTCGGCTCAAGCTATCAGTACGATTCCGATGGAAAACTGACTTCTGTTACCGACGGGACAGGTGTAGGCTTGTCTTATACCTATGACGGACCTGACGTAACAAAAATCAGCCAGAAGTTTGACGGTGTCGAGAACGAAAGCTGTACATATACCTATGACGATAATCACAACATCTTAACCGAAACAACAAAGGGCGGTGTTGTAACACAGTACGATTACACGGCACAGTCCGGCACAAGCACAACCTATGGCAATCCCACAAAGGTAACGGTTAAGAATTCTGACGGCTCTCTGCAGTCAAGCTGTCAGTTGGTCTATACGTCTGATTATGATTATCTGACATCTGTAATTGATTCCCGCAATGGTACAACAACCTATAACTACAATACAACAAAAGGTCTGCTCAATTCCGTTACGGATGCAAACGGCAACACAACAACTTATACCTACGATGCCAATACGGATGCACTGCTCACAACAAGCGGCAGTGCGGATGCAAGCACACCTGTCACAAGTGCTTACAGCTATTCAAAAGACCGTCTTTCTTCCATTACCCATAACGGCTTTAATTACGGTTTTAATTATGATTCCTTCGGCAGAGTTATATCAACGTCAGCCGCAGGTCAAACCCTTATCAGCCATACGTACAGAAGCGACGGTAACCTCAGTTCGTCCGCTTACGGTAACGGCGATACGGTTTCATACACCTATGATGACCTTGACAGGGTAACCTCAACCAACTATAATGGTGTGAAGACCTATGAGTATGTTTACAATAAAGAGGGTCTGCTTGCAAATCAAAAAGATAACGAAAATAACTTAACCACAACTTATGAATATGACTTTGCAAGGCGTCTTTTGGCATCAACATCAACCGACGGTCTTAAAGCGGATTACACTTATGATGAGCGTAATAACGTTAAATCAATTAAGCTGAAAAAGGGCAGTGTAACCCTTAACGATACAGCATTTGCTTATGCAACCGACGGTCTTATTTCTCGTGTTTCGTGGTCAACTCTCGGCTCAGCTTACCGCACAAATTCTTATGATTCTTTAAACCGCCTGACTAAAAACAGCTTGAGTGTTTCTGCTCCGACCAATGCAACCAAAAGCGAGCTTAACACTCAGTGCACATATTTATCTAACGGTACAAATGCAACCGGCTTAGTCTCAAGGCTGAAGTATACCAACCTTTTTGAGGGCCATTCTTCATTAGGCAGCGGTGAGTTTGCTCTCCGTACTTTCGATTATACCTACGATGCTAACGGTAACATCAAAACCGTAACGACCGACGGTGTTTTAACCGATTCTTATACTTTCGACGGTTTAAATCAGCTTGTCCGTCACGATGATGCATCCGCAGGTAAATCTTTCACCTATTCTTATGATGCAGGCGGCAACATAACAAGCCAAAAAGAGTATGCCTATACAACAGGCACACTCGGCACAGTTCTTTCTGAAAAATCGTACGCTTATGATTCTGTCTGGAAAGATAAGCTTGTTTCTTACGACGGCAAGGCAATAACCTATGATGAAATCGGCAATCCTCTTACTTTTGACGGCTATACCTTCTCTTGGCAGAAGGGCAGACAGCTTGCCTCAATAGACGGCAACGGGGTTAATCTTGATTTCAAGTATAACTCCGACGGACTGCGAACAAAGAAGATTTCATCCGATAAAACAATTGAATACTATTACAGCGGCAGTGTGCTGATGGCACAGTATGACGGCACAAACTGGCTCAAGTTCTGCTATTCTGCAGACGGAGAAATAGTAGGTTTCTCATATGATAATGCTCCTTATTATTTCATCAAGAATGCGCAGGGCGATATAGTCGGTATTATGAATTCCGCATCAGAACTCGTCTGCACCTACAAATATGATGCGTGGGGCAAGTGCACGGTTTACGATTCGTCAGGCACAGTCAATACAAGCTCAACATTCATCGGTAACATCAATCCCATCAGATACCGTGGGTACTATTATGACTACGAAACAAGTTTGTATTATGTGTCAAGCCGTTACTATGAGCCTGAATTTGGCAGATTCTTGAATGCTGATGATAGCTATGTGGTTTTTGCTACTCCTATGTCTATCACAAACAAAAACTTGTTTTCTTACTGTGACAACAATTCTATTATGCGAATGGATAACGATGGTGAGTGTTGGCATATAGTTGTTGGTGCGGGAGCAGGTGCATTAACCAACGTTCTATCCAAAGTAGTTTCAAATTATTTGTCTGGAAATAATTTAAGTGATGGTATTTTGATTGCTGCAGGTTTTGGAGCACTTAACGGTGCTTTGTCCTCAACTGGAGCGGGAGTTTTGATTCAAGTTGTTGGAGGCGCAATATTATCCGGAACAGAATCTTTTGTTGATCAAGCAATATCGAACGGCATAAATAGCGTTAACTATTGTGATATTGCATTGAGTACTACTTTAGGTGGGATATCCGGAATTAAAGCTGGAATATCTAAAGGGGTTTCAAACCATCTGAAATATAATAATGCTAATTTAACAAAAAGAATTGTTGCCGGTGAAGGTCTAAAAGCACTTAAATACTATTTCTCCCAAACATTTAATATTTATTATAAAACATTATTCAAAGGTATACTTCCTGGTATTAGCAATAGTGTTTTAAACGATGTCTTTAAAAGTATAATTAATACCTTTAATTGAGGTGGATAAATGACATACTGGATACCAATTATTCTCTTAGTTATAATCTCAACATATATATTTTTTGTTATTAGATCTCATATTAATGGATTAATCGGTTTAAAATTAAACAAGAATCAAATTAAGAAAATCAAAAAAGAGCAAACTTTTTTAGATTGGTTTTTATATTTAAAATTTAAAATGCATATAACAAAAATTTCTTTTCTTTTTTGGTATTATATGCATATTGTGATCGCTGTTATTTCAATAATTACAATGTTTGTTTTTGCCATAATTCATTTCGATTCTAACAAAACAAAAATATTTTTTGCTGTTTTGGTTGCTTTTATGGAAACCCCAAATTTTATTGTGTATTTAATTTATAAAGATCGAAGAAAACCGTCTGGTTGGAATTACCATAAATAATAAACAGCAATTTGAATAATTATTATAAATGTCAATATATCTTTCCTTAAATTGATGCACTAACACGGTAATTGATTATATGTGTTAATTGTAAATATAGCAATATGTCATATTTGTTATAACCCAAAGCGGGATGCTTTTTGCATCCCGCTTGCCCCTCGGTTCCTTAAAAAAGAGTTGTTGCAAAGCAACTTGAGATTTACTAAATAACCTACTATCACCAATCAGGGGATGGTTCTGTGATTGCCACCCCAACACTATAAACTCAAAATGAGATAACTCCTGTTAACTCGGGAGTTATCTTTTTGTCGTTTCTTGCCGTAATTTTGCACAGTTTCAGACACTTGAATTTGTCTAAAAAATCGAATTTTATAATATTTTTTTGTTTTGTGTTACTTTTTACGATTTTTTGCATTTATATACTGAAGACTATTTTTATTTTAAAAAAGAGAAAGGTGTTTTATGGATTCTTTAGTATGTAATGCAGCAGAAAAGCAAGCAGTCAAAGCAAAGTTGATTGAGCTTATGGAGCAAAATGATCTCAAATATAACTTGGTCGAGTGTTGCGGTTGTGAAAGGTTTTGCATTGATTTCAGCGATGAAGAAACCACTTGCCCAAAGCACTGTTGCAATTCCGGAATTATTGTGCAGACAAGCGGCAAGGATGTTTGCAGAGTTTATCTGCACAATATTCTTTACATAGCTATCGAAAACAGAAAATCCGTTCTCTATCTGACCGACAGAAGGGTTGAAACAAATTATCAGTTAGACTATTGGAAAGGCATCCTCAATCTCAAAACCTTCGCCCAACCTCACCACAGCTTTATCGTTAACCTCAAATATGTCGATGAGGTAACAAAAGATTTTGTAATAATCCGATACGGCGAGAAAGAGTATCAAGTCTACACTTCACTCAGAAAAATCGGCGCATTCAAAAAAGCTTTATTGGATTTTGGCAGGTAATAGGGGATAGGCGATAGGTTTAATTACAGCTTGTTTCTGTAGTTGTATTTGTTTAGCACTTGTTTCTTTCGCTTTGTTGTTATTGTATTTTTATCAATAAATTATTCCTTAAAGTTCAATAATATAAAAACGGAGGTAAAAAATGGAGTTCTTTAAATTTTCAGGAACAAAAGAACAATTGTTTAACAAAACACAAGAATTTGGACTAAATGCTATACATACAGAAAAAATTCTTGCTTTTTTATTAAAAAACAAGCATAAATTGAATGCTGAGGAATTTGTAAATACAAATACATCATTCCCGAAAATTCCTGAAGGTTTTATGGGAATGATGTTTGCTCAAACAAATTATAATATTAATTTAAAAGTTGTCACGATCGCAATCGTAGCTTTAATCTTGGATATTACTTTAACTGAGGGGATTGCTTCTACACTTTTAACATTATCCGGATTATCTCGAACTGCTATTGTTGAATTGCAAGAATCAAATGGTGAAAAATGTATAGTTAAAGAAACAATTTTATCTGACAATAAAATGGGAAATAAAAATATTTTGTCTCAATTTTATGGTGAATGTTGTAATAATAATATAAACTGCTCATTCAGAAAAATAGACAAGTGTACTTGTAAAGAGGAAAATGTAATAGAAATCTATGAAAGATTAACAAATAGCGGCGTATTCAATAAAAAAGGAGTATATTATAAATATCAATGGTAAAAGTTTCTTTGCTATTGTATCAAATTAGAACATACATATGATTGCAATTTTAAAACTGCTTTTTATATACAAATATTTAATTATATGGATACTGGATAATAATATGTAGATATCTATTTAGTGTTTTGCACAATAATTAATATCTTACGACTAAAAAATGCTCTTACAAAATGGGTGAGCATTTTTTATTGTCGTAAATTTTTTTTGAAATCAGACTGTGCAAAAACTATTTCTAAATCCAAACAAGTGAGGGCGTTTGCACAATGACGGTATTTCTGCCGTCAACTTAACGATAACTCAAATGTTTTTGAAATGATGACGTCACTTCCGCCGTCAAATATAATTTGAAAATTTTTACGAAGTCTATTGACAAACAAATGTTCTGCGTGGTATAGTTAGTTGAAATTATTTTGATAATTGAATAACGATGTGATTAATTGTGGATATGAATCCGCCTAAAGCTGGCGATATGCTAAGAGAAAATTATCGCACTCCTCACCTTTGTTGATACTGTACGTGGCGAATGTCTCTGGTGATGTGAGATTAGAAAACAGTATGCCTTTGAGATTATTTTAAAATTTCAAAGCCGTTACATAAGACATCATTTGTAAAAGCGAGAGCAATGCTCCCGCCTATTGATGCTGTCTGTGTGACGGCTTTTTTGTTTTGCTCAAATTTATTTCAGAACTGTAAAAAATGCAGAAATCAAATTGGAGAGTGTTTGATTTATAGCTGCATCGTTTCAAAAATTTCTGTCGGATGAAACGTTCTTTTTACAGTTGTTCAGCTATGAATAATCGTTCAAAAAAGCCGCCTTTTGAAAAAATATTTTTTTGGAAAGGAGGTTTATGTTTTGAAAACAGGTTTGAAGAAATCTCAAAAGACAACCGAGATATTTTTTGATGAAGCAAATCCGATTATCACGGTGTCAACCTACAACACGGATTTGAAAAACCGTCTGTCGGCTTATTCAGAAAAACATCCGGACTTGTGTAAGCTGGTTGATGATTTCGAAGACGGAAGACTGATGTTTGAGATTGAGAAAGGAAGATTTTGTTTCAGACTCACAGAGCCATACAGTAAAGAACGACGCTCTGCCGCAAGTGAGTTTGCGAAGAAACAAAAACATAAGTTGCGAAACCGCAACAGTAAAAATTAAATGGCATCTGTCTTAGCGAGCAATGGATTTGTCCCGTCAAATCCGCTTGCCAAGACTTTCGATGCCGTGTCATCAGTCTTAGCAAGCACTGAATTTGTAGCCACAAAAGTGCTTGTTTCGACCATTCGTCTCAACAAGCACTGAATCTGTACGGACAAATTCGCTTGTCAGGGAAAGATCCCTGAAACCCTTAAAGAAAATTTTAACAAAGAAAGGATTTAAAAAATGAAAATGTTTGAAACAAAAGTTACAATGGACAATGTAAAAATTAATTTGATTAAACCGATGACCAACTCTCCGTTCACCGTCAAGGAGGATGAAGATATGCAAAAACTTCGAGAGAGCATCAGTCAGTTTGGTTTACTCAGCCCGATTGTCATAAGACAACTGCCCGACACAAATGAATATGAGATTGTCTGCGGCAACCGCCGTCTGCAAATTCTAAATGAGCTCGGTTACGAAACCGCACCTGCTCTCATCAACAACTTATCCGATGATGAAGCATTGGTTGCGATGATTGACTCTAACCTCTGTCACCGTGAACATATCTTGCCGAGTGAAAAAGGTATCGCTTACAAATTGAAACTAGATGCGATGAAACGACAAGGTTACCGAACCGATTTGGATGAGCCAACTTCTGCAACAGTGTTGCAGAAGTTAAAGGGTGAAACGTCAATTCAAAAATTATCCGAGCAAAGCGGTGACAGCAGAGAAACAATCCGTCACTATATTCGTCTGACATATCTTATCTCTGAACTACTTAACCTCGTTGACGAAAGCAGAATTGCAATGCGACCTGCGGTTGAACTTTCGTATCTGACACACGAAGAACAGCAAATGGTTTACGCGATGTATGACAGTGATGAGGTAACACCATCATTTCCGCAAGCGCAACGTATGCGAAGATTATCGGAAGAAGGAGAGCTTGATAACGATACGGTGTTCAACATAATGTCGGAGTTGAAACCGAATCAGAAAGATACCGTCAGCATTCCTACAGAGTTGTTTCGGAAATTTATTAAAGGCAGACCAACACCGAAGTCGAATAAAGATTTTGTTATCAAAGCTATTGAGCATTACTGCCGCTATCTTGAACGACAGCGAGGCAGAGACAGATGAAAGGAGTGATGATGAACATAAGAAGAAAACTGAAAATGTTTTTTCATTGGCTCAGTACCGACAACCGTGGCGAATACAGATTCACAGTTAAAGGTCACGAGGTTGTTGCAACATTTTCCGAGAAGCCTGACAAAGAAATCTTAACTCGGTTGAAAGAAATCTTGCTCGGAGATTCACACATTCGACAAACTGACAGCGCAGATATTAAACTGAAGAAAAATATCAAGGAGGCGGTTTAATGTCAAAACGAGTGTGCTGTCTTTACCGAGTTTCAACAGGTAAGCAGGTTGACTATGACAAAAATAATGAAGCTGATATCCCTATGCAACGAAAGGCTTGTCATAAATTCGCAAGTGAAATGGGTTGGGATATTGTTCACGAAGAACAGGAGGACGGTGTTTCAGGTCACAAGATAAGAGCAGAGAACCGTGACAAAATTCAAATCATAAAAGACCTTGCAAGGAAGAAACAGTTTGACATTCTACTCGTGTTTATGTTTGACCGTATCGGCAGAATCGCAGATGAAACTCCGTTTGTTGTGGAGTGGTTTGTTAAAAACGGTATCGAGGTTTGGAGTACCCAAGAGGGCGAACAGAGATTTGATAATCACATTGATAAGCTCCTGGACTATATCCGTTTTTGGCAGGCTGACGGTGAAAGTGAAAAAACATCTGTACGAACAAAAACAAGCCTCGGTCAGTTGGTTGAGGCGGGACATTTCAAGGGCGGCGTTGCCGCCTTTGGATATGACCTTGTTAAAAGCGGCAGATTCAACAAAAGAAAGCACGAGCTTTATGATTTGCATATAAATCCCGAAGAAGCCATTGTTGTAAAAATTATCTTTGACAAGTACACTACTGAGGGTTACGGTGCTCACAGAATTACAACTTGGCTGAACAACAACGGGTACAGAGCAAGAACGGGTAAAATGTGGCACGAAGCTACAATCCGAGGTATTCTTTGCAACCTGACATACACAGGTATTCTCCGTAGCGGTGAGGCTCATTCTGAGGTTATACCTGAACTACAAATAATTTCACCTGAACAGTTTGAAAGAGCAAGGATGATAATGCAAGAGCGTTCAGACAGGAAGAAAGGAAATCCCACAGTACCCCTTAATACCAAAGGCAAATCACTTATCTCCGGCAAGGTTTACTGTGGTCATTGCGGCTCAAGGCTGAATCTCACAACAAGCGGAAGATATCGCAAAAGAAAAGACGGCTCTGTTGATACTACAAAACGCATCAGGTACGCCTGCTACGGCAAAAGCAGAAAGCAAACTGAATGTAACGGTCAGTCAGGTTACACTCTGCATATTCTTGATGATTTGATTGATGAGATTGTCCGTGACATTTTCATGAAGATGAAAGGTGTATCGAAAAATGATGTTGTTATGTCACGATACGCTAACGAGCTTGAAGTAAGAAAAGCAAAGTGCTCTATGTTAAAGGCAACTTACGCCAAAGAGTTTGAAAATCTCACCATTCTGAAATCCGAAGTTGTTAAGGCAATCAAGGGTGAAAGTTCCTTTTCGGCTGATACTCTTTCGGAGTTGATTGCTGAATCTGAGGAAGAATGCGGCAGACTTTTTGATTTAGTTTCCGATGCTGAAAAAGATGTTGCAGACGGTGAAAGCGTACTAAAAAGATTATCAGATAGTTTTGATGAACTGATTTCCTGGGCAGAGCTTTATGATGAAGCAAGCTTTGAAAAGAAGAAAATGATTGTGAATTGTCTGATTAAACGGATTGAGGTCAGCAGAGGATATAGGCTGAAGGTTGAGTTTAACATAGACTTTCAGCAGTTTATGACGGGTATTGATAAGGTGGCATAAAAGTAAAGGCAGAGAGTAAAAAACTCTCTGCCGGATTTTTTTATAAAATTTACTCAGGTTGAAATATGCTGTCAGAAATTCAATTTTTCGGTTATTTTCTTTTGTTGTAACAACTGTTATAATACCAGATTCTTCATTGCTACAGAGAGCTTAAGGATGCCAAAAGACTTGAGAGAAGCGTAGGCTCACTTGGTGGCGGCAATCATTTTATTGAGATTGATGTTGACGATGAGGGAAGAAGATACCTTGTTATTCATTCAGGTAGCCGTAATTTAGAAAAGCAGGTTGCTGATATTTATCAGAAAATGGCTATTGAGATTCACCGTGGTATTGAGGAATACTGGGCAGAGCGTGACAGAGTAATAACTGAATACAAGGCTCAGGGCAGAAGAAAAGAAATAGAAGCGACCTTAAAGGAATTGAAGAAAGCCTTTCAGTTAAAGGTTACGGAAGTTCCTGAATAACTTTGTTACCTTGAGGAAAAATACCGTGATATGTATCTTCACGATATGCAGCTCTGTCAGCAGTTTGCTCACCTTAACCGTTTTATGATGGCAAAACTTATACTTAACAACCTTTTCGGTAAAGAGGTTGAGGATTTCGAGCATTTTGAGACAGTGCACAATTATATTGATATGGAATCAAACATAATCCGTAAGGGTGCAGTATCAGCGTAGAACGGTGAAAAGCTTCTTATTCCTATCAATATGCGTGACGGAAGCCTTATTTGTATCGGCAATGGTAATGAGGATTGGAACTGTTCAGCTCCTCACGGTGCAGGCAGCCTTTTCAGCAGAAATACCGCAAAGGATAAGTTTACCGTCGAAGAGTTTCAGAAGAGCATGGAAGGAATTTTCAGCACCTGCATCAGTGACAGAACTCTTGACGAAAGCCCTATGGCATATAAGAATATGGATGATATAGTTAACAATATTACTCCTACGGCAGATATTATTAAGGTTATCAAGCCTGTGTATAATTTCAAGGCCGAATAAGAAAAAGAGCAGAGAGTTAAGCCTCTGCTCTTAATTGTTTTGTCAAGTGTAAATTAACTCGTTACAAACTATCTCCTTTGCCCGTTGCTGAATGCTGTTCATTCTTCGCACCCATTCAAGTTGGTTTTGTTCTTTGAGTTCTTCTGTTACACCTTCATCCTTTTTCATCTGCTCAACAAGAGTATCAAACATCTGCTGAGACTGATTATCAATGTCTGCAAGGTGCTGCCATAGTATGCCTTTGGCAAGCAGAGTAGTAAATACAACTTTCTTGTGTTTCAAAATATAATCCTTGTGTAACATTCCCCATTTGCCGAGCCTTATATTTGCTTCTTCGGATGAAATCATAAGGTTCGGAATGTTGTAGTCTCCGACTGAGCGATAAGTAATTGAATTTGTTTCACACATATGTAAAACCTCCTTTAATTTTGTGACTTAATTGTACAAATTAAAGGAGGCTTTGTCGAATGTGTGAAATTCTCTATTTTTCTCAATACTTGCAAATACTTGCGAAAATCTTGTAAAATCATTAGCTGCTAATTGACTTAAAAGGATTTGTTCTGTATAATATGAGTATATGTGCAGTGTTTTTGCAAGTATTTTCTCTCGGAGGTGATTAGGTGTTTGAAAATATTGAAAATAATAAAATTATGATTTTAGGTGCATATAAAAAATTAAAATCATATTATTATTATGATAAATCTATCTTATATAATAAAATGAGATTAGCTACATGGGAAAGTCCTCTTCCAAATATGAATAGTTATGTGGATGATTTAGCAAAATTCATGTGTTCTCTTGAAACAGAGGTAGATACCGCTTATCTGTCAATGCTGTTTAAAAACATTTCCTTGGTTCCAATGCCTAAATCGTTCGAAGAACAGAAAAAGAAAGAAGATGTTTTAACCAACTCGTTGTTTAGTAACAAAAAACTCTCTAAAATCAATTTTTATATCAAAGCACCCGTAGAAATTCTTGTATTAGACATGATTTGGTCTTTAATGATAAGTAAAATTGCTCATGAACAAGCATGTATTCCTCAAGAAGTGTATGCCAATAGAATAAAAACGAAACAAGTTTTCTCAGATAATTATGATTTGTTTAGTGGCATTGATTTCGATTCTAATCGACTTTTTTATCCTTATTTTCGTCAGTATTCTATGTGGCGTAATAATTCATTTACAAATGTCAGAGAAAGATATGATGCTCATAAAGATAGTATATTAGTTTCTTTAGATATAAAAAGTTACTTTTATTCCGTTGCGTTTGATTTTGAAAGGCTCCCTATCTTATTAAAGGATGATAGCCGCTTGAAAAAAATAGCGCCATTAACTCAAATAATTCAAAGCATATATATTTCATATACTTCCGAATTGCAAAAATTCAGAAGCGATATTCCTGCGGATATTACAAAAAACCAATCCGCATTACCAATAGGACTTATAAGTAGCTCTATTTTGGCAAATTTATATCTTAAGGATTTTGATAATGCTGTTTTAACAAACATAAAACCAACCTACTATGGACGATATGTGGATGATGTAATTTTTGTTGTAGATAAAAATGCTGATATGGACATATCAAGAGAATACATAATAGAAAAACTATTAATTAAAAATGACATTGTTGAATCGCGTGAGGAGTCTTATAAAATTTTACAACCTCAAGAGGGGTCCTTATGGTTGCAAAAAGATAAAATTCGATGTATATATTTCGATCATTCTGAACCTGATGCAATGATAAAATTGCTTTGCGAGGCAGGCAATTTAACCCCTAGTATGACAGATGGCTTTTTATTCCCCGATATTGACATTAGCAAAAACAAATTTGATGATTTTGCATATTCAATAGAACAAGGCAACGGAACATTAAAAGTTCGTAATTTTTCATTTTCAACTAACAATTTTCAAGCATCACTATTTCTGAATGATTTGATTCGAGCTAGTAAAAATGTAAATGTTATAGAGCCGGAACATTCTGACAATATTCAAACTCAACTTAGTCAAATTGTGCGATTTTACAGTTCGCTCCAATCAATAGAGTTTCGTTCGGCTTGGATAAATATTTTTAGTCTTATTCTTCTAAATGAAAGATACGATTTCTTTTTACAGTTTTATAATCAAGTTTATGACGCAATTGACTCAATATTTTCGGATTCGATTGATTTTATTGCACCATCAAAATTGGATTATATACTTGGTAAGCTTAAAGAGTCATTACACGAACAACTTGCTATAGCAGCATCAATATCCATTGCACCACATGCATTACAAGATGTACGTGTAGCGCTTGTCAATACAACATATAATGAAAAATATCCAGCATTCGCAAATGATTGTGAAATAATTTTTGATAATGCTCGCGATATTAGAAATGCAAATATGTTTAATAATCATATTTTGGCGTATCCGTTATTAAGCTATATTCAAAATGTTGATGAAAATGTGTCTTTAGTTAAAACTGATCCTAATACTATTAGGCAATATTTTTGTGCAAAAGAATTAGATCAGGACAAAGTAATGTTTCTACCAAGGTTTATACATTTGGAAGAATTATATTTGTTATGTTTTATGATTAACTATTCAGAAGGGGGAAATCCTTTTTGTAATAAAATCAAAAGCATAGATGAACAATTTGCCAATATTAATCGAATTGCATCAAGAACAAATACTTTAAATGAGACAAATCCGCTCATCAATAAAAACGACAGTTTACAAACAATACGCATTATTGATAGTGAAACTAAGAATAATATGAAAGTAGCCTTGGCGAGCATATATATTGATGAGCACGATGATGTTATTCCTGTTTTAGATAATCCAAACTACAATCTTTTGCCGAACAAAAAAAGAGAACTCTATCAAATGTTAAACGAGGCAAAAGAAAAAAAGGCAGAAATGGTCATATTTCCTGAGTTTTTCTTGCCAATTCAATGGTTACAAGAAATACTAATATTTGCGAGAAAAAATCGTATTGCGATTATGAGTGGTTTGAGATATTTAGTATGCAACAAACAAGCATTTAATTATCTTGTTGTTTTACAACCATTTTCTGCTGATGGATTTAAATATTCTGTTCCTTTGTTTAGAGAAAAGAATTATTATGCTCCTGCAGAAAAAATAGAATTAGCAAAAAAACAACTTCGATGCAACGAACCTGATAATAAGCCAATTCATCTTATTGACTGGAATGGTTTAAAATATAGCAATTTAATGTGTTATGAACTAACAAACATTGAATATCGTTATGCACTACGTGGGTTAATTGATTTGTTAGTTGTGCCAGAATTAAATCGTGACACTAGCTATTTCTCTAATGTTGTTGAAGCTACGACGAGAGACCTGCATGCATTTATTGTGCAAGTTAATACTTCAAAGTATGGTGATTCCCGCATAACAGGACCATACAATTCATTATATAAAGATATAATTAAACTTAAGGGTGGAAAAGATAATATTATCTTAACTGGAACAATCGATGTTTTGTCGATTGAAGAAAACAGAAACACATATGCAGGAAAACTTGAAGAAAAAATTCAACAAGCATTCGATGGCGAATTGAAAGCTGAAAAGGAAAACAAGAAAAAGACTAAAGATCCTGTAGCAGGATTTAAAATGGAGGTGTAGAAGTTATGAAAGCAAACGGATATTATTTACAAATCGTAAATTCATATCTCAATAAAAATGATCCTCTTGAAAATTCTGTGTATCTTTCAGATGATATTTCATTGGAGAGTATAGCAAAATACATTTGTGCGATGTCTAATACAGCAGCAATTAAAAAAATTCCTTATATTTATGCTTTTTGGGGAATTAATAGCACATTGAAAGAATTGACTGATACCAAATTCATTTTACCGGACAATCAAGAATTAACCAAGTATTTATCAAATAATATTGGTTTTGTATTTAAAGAAATATTAATAGATGAAAAAAGAGTTGTTTTATTGGAAGTTCAAGCTGCTTTTTCAAATACAATTCAATTCAAAGGAAACGAATATATCTTAGATGATGATAAATACAAATTAATTGATGAGTGTTCTAATGAAATGGAAGAACTTTGGCGCACTGTCTATTCAAAAAAAGATACGGATTTTGCATCAGATATTGCTCTAAGCAACATTTCTGCGAGCGAGATAAATAAGTTTTTAGATTGTGAAAAACTATTTGAAATGCTAGAAAAACCATTTCCGTCAAATGCTTTGGTAATGGCATCTGTGTTGAGTGACCTTAGATTTATTTCTGAACAAAATACAGGTAAATATAGTATTACAAATTTGGGAGCATTGTTGTTGGCAAGAAAACTATCTCAATTTGAATCTGTAAAATACAAAGCCATTCGAGTTCTTATTTACTCAGGAAATAATTTTACCGAACCAGCACATGAGCAGATAGGTGGCAAAGGATATATCGTTGGATTTGAGGGGTTGATTAAATATATTTCTGACAATTTGCCGGTAGAAGAAATTATTGATGGAGCGTTAAGAAAAACATCACAAGCATTTCCTATATTGTCAATAAGGGAACTTGTAGCAAACGCTATTATTCATCAAGACTTAAATGAAAAAGGCTCTCCAATTGTTTCAATATTTAATGACCATATAGTAATATCAAACCCTGGAATCCCTATTGTTGGCAAAAATAGATTTATTGATACTCCACCATATTCCAGAAACGAAAGCTTGGCTGCGGCAATGCATCGTGTTGGTATATGTGAAGAGCGTGGAAGCGGTTACGATAAGGTTATTACACACATTGAAAATAACAATCTACCTGCACCCGAAATTATTGTTAATGATAAAAGTACAGCTATTGTTTTGAAAGCCGAAAAACCTTTTGACAGTCTTTCAAAAGAAGAATTGGTACAAATTTGTTATTCGCATACCTGCATTAATTATGTTCAGGGTGTTCCTACTAACAATACATCACTACGCCTTAGACTAAATATTGATGAGAAAGACAGATATAAGGTTTCGCGAATTTTTGAAGCTACCATAGAAAAAGGATTGGTAAAAAAGAAAGATGGCACAGGTCCCAAAAATAGAGAATATGTTCCGTTTTGGGTAGAGTAAAATACTTGCAGTCATTTGCAACAATCAAATAATTTTGCAAATCATATACAAGATATTGTTTTAGCGGCTATCGCTTAACAATATATAGTGGTTGTAAAGTGCAAAAATACTTGCAACCACTATTTTTGTGTGATTATTTAAATATAAAACATTGTAACTGCAGTAGTTATTATAGATGTTTTAAACTTCATAAATAAACAAAAAATCCGAAACCGTCGCCGATTAGCAATAGTTTCGGATTTTTTGCTTTTGGTGGAGCATAGGGGGGTCGAACCCCTGACCTCTTGACTGCCAGTCAAGCACTCATCCCAACTGAGCTAATGCCCCATGTGCATAATATTTAATTTTTAATGAGGGTGCGTTTCTGAGTGCCTTGGGCTCCCAGCTGAGCTATACCCCCATATTTAAAGTAATAGTGAAAAGTGAAGAGTGAAGAAGTAAATTCTTCCCCGAACGGTTTGTATAATACCATATATCACGCAATAAATCAAGTATTATTTCAAAAATAATATTAAAACGGTGTTTTGTAGAGAACGGTCTGTGACCGTTCCGCAACAAAAAATCAGGAAGATTCCGAACGAATCCTCCTGATTTTTTATCTTACATCCTGAGTGCTTTTTCTGCTGCCTCACGCAGGCAGAATCCTGTCATTACAACAGCATCTCTGTTGTATCTTTCAAGCAGGTCAGAAAGCTCTGCCTTGTTCTCGTCGGTAGGGGATACACAGGTTGCGAGCACTGCATCAAGCAGGTCACAGCTCATTGCAAACTTATCTACCCATTTCTGCATTTCTGCAAACATCGGCACACTCGTGTCTCTGAGCATTTCAAGGCATTCTCTGTTCTTAGCGTTAAACTCACTGAATTCCTTTGCGGCTTCTTCTGCTCTGTCTGTAGACATCAGGAAACCTATGTGCGACAGCTTTTCGCTCATATATTCGCTTGCGTGCCTTGATACGCAGGATACTGCAAGGTGGTCGGCAATGTAACTGAAAAGCTCAGCCTTGTCGCCGAGAATCTCGCTGTGAGCGTTTCTGATTGATTCTTCACTGTTGTATTTTACGGGATTCCAGAGGTAATCCGCAATAGTCATCAGCGGAATCTTTGAGCACTCTGCATACTCCATAACGTTTGAAATAAGACCCTCACTGTGTTTGTAAAGGTCAGCATCTCTGCCTACAATCGGGCCGAGATGCATTTCCTGGAACATTTCGCAGTCGTTTACGGGGTAGTTGTCCCAGTAAAGCGGCATATGCTTTGTGCTTCTGAGGAATACGTCAGCCACTCGCGAAGTCTGTACTCTTGAGCATATCTCAGCACCTGTCCAGAATAAGCTCACGTCGGCAGATATACCGTTGCCGAATTTTGTTATGTAATATTCGGTCTCGTCACCGTGGTACTGTGTCGGGCAGACAGTCATTGTAATCGAGCTGTCAATCGCCTTGAGTGCAGTGTATGTGCGGTTGATAAGGTCGATGTGTGCGTCAACTATGCCGTCAAATGTTTTGGCATCGTCTTCATACTGGAATTCGTTTGGAATATCGTCAAGCAGCAGACCGAAGCCTCTGACACCTATCGAGTAAACGTTCTTGAATTTGTTTATCAGCTGTTCAAAATCGGATTCTGATGTGTAGCAGTAGGTGAGACCGGGACCTATACACCAGTGGAAATCAAGCTCGTTTTCACTTGCTTTTTCATAAAGCTCTTTAAGTTCGCTAAGCTCTTTTTCGGGGTAGGGGTCACGCCATTTCTCACGGTGATATATATCGTCCTTGGGTGCATAGTAGAATGTGTTCATTCCGTAGCCTGCCATAAGCTCCATTACCGAGATTCGGCAGTTGCGCTCCCACGTTTCACCGTAAAAACCTTCAATATAACCACGTTTGCGGAACATCGGGTAGTCTTCGATAGTGCCTTCTTTAAGCTCACCTTTGCTTATCAGCTTTGCAAGTGTGTGTCCTGCTCTGAATACTCCTCGTTTTGTTGCGGCTTCAATCACAGCCTTTTCACTTGTAACGGTAATGAAATATTTTTCACTGCTCAGTGCTGAAAGCTCATCAATATACGTTGTCTTTTTTGTGTCGCTTATTTTAATCTCAACGGCAAATTTACCGCAGATGTCAATGCCGTATGAACTTATTACTTTTTCTGCGTTATCCTTGTAATCACCGCTGATGCTCACACTGCTTGCTTTTACAGCATTGCCGTCAAGGTGATTTTTCTGTATCTTCGGGTAAATCAAAGGTGTATTATCTCCTTTTTGTATTTGTCTATCAGTGCGTTGTTAATCGCATCGCCGCCGTCAACGTTTGAGCTTGCAAAGTGCTCGGGGTTAAAGCCTCGCTTTGCACAGTTGTCAACAGCCTCGGCAACTATAGCGTTGAGTATAAGTGCACCCGTTACGGTTGAAGTGGGGCAGATTTTGCCCTCGATTCCGTCAACCTCTACGCACGCATCGCCAACACAGCCGAAATTGTCGAGCACTATGTCTGCAATTTCACAAAGTCGCTTGCCGCTCTTGTGTCGTGAAGCACCTGCGTATGTGTGCTCAAGGTTAGTCAGTGCAATTACGTTCAGCTTTTTCTCTTTGCACAGCAGAGCCATATCGACTATAACGCCGTTTCTGCCTGAGTTTGAGATGATTACAACAATGTCGCCCTCAGCCATACCGTAGTCGGCAAAAATTTTCTCTGCGTATCCCTCAACACGCTCTGCGTTTGTGCTTTCGCTTGCAGATATGTGAAGCATCAGCGGCTCGACAAGAATCGGCTGAATGTTCACAAGACCGCCTGCACGGTAAAACAGCTCTTCTGACAGCATGTGTGAGTGACCTGTGCCGAAAAGAAAAACCTTTTTACCGTTAATCAGCGTGTCGGCAAAAACCTCTGCCGCTTTTTCAATTGACGGTGCACCTTCAGTACTGATTTTTTCAATTATGCTTTTTGAAATTTCTATGTATTCGAGATATTTTTTCATTTCAGTTTCCTCGCAAGCTCAAGTGCACTTTCTTCAGGCGGCACTGTCAGCAGTTTAATTTCAATATCGGGATAAATGGATTTGATATCACTTTTAAAAGTTTCGGTGAAACTTAAGTTGTGAACAAAAATTCCGCCGTAAAGACCGAGTGCGGAGCAAGTTCCGATTTTGCCAAGCAGTATAAGCACTGTCTTTGCAAAAGCTTTTGCTTCCGATATAACTATATCTTTGGCTATGCTGTCGGTCAGTGCAAGTTTGCCTATGTCTGACGCAAAGCCTGCAATTTTATCCTTCGTTGTCTCTTCCGAGTAAATGATATCTATTGCTTTGCGGAAATCCGATACATTAAAGTAGCTTTCAGCCGCTTCAAGCAGGGGAGAGTTTTCTCCCTTGTCGCACAGCTCACAGCAGAGTTTCAATGCACTTACAGCTATTGCGTAGCCCGAACCTTCATCACCTATGATGTGACCCCAGCCGCCCGAAACAACTGTGTTACCGTCTTTATCGGTACCTATTGCCATTGAGCCTGTACCGCATACCGCAACACAAGGGCACTCTGTATCTCCCATTGATTTGAGTGCGATATAAAGGTCGCTGTTCATTTCAACAGCTTTTGCCTTTATGTTACCGCATAGTGCTTTAAGCGTAGCTTCGTCAGCTTTGTCATCAAGTGCTGAACAGCCTATGAAAACGCTTTCAAATTCGTCACAGTCAAGCTCGCTATATATTTCGTTTATGAGGTTGTCCAGGTTATCGCGTGCAACCTCCATTCCTACGGAATAAAAGTTGATTGTTTTACCTGCTTTTTTCAGTATAAGCTTTCCGTTTTCATCCGATACTGCGGCTGTAGTGTGTGTGCCTCCGCCGTCAATTCCAAGGTAGTATTTCAAAACAAAAAACTCCGTTTCGTTGTGTTATTGCGCATCCTTTGCAAGTGCGTTGAGTGCAGTCATTATCGATGAGCCTGCTGTACTGCCTGCAGAAAGCATCTCTTCGTAATGTCTGTGATATTCGCCCCAGAGCTTTTTGCCCATATCTGTATTCCACAGTGAGTCCGCAATGAACGGAGCGTAATCGTTGTCGGGCACAATGTATCCGATAGCGTCGTTGCAAAGACCCATTACAAGTACGGTTTTGTCCTCACCGATAATATCTGCAGTGCATTCAATCTCCCAGTCTTTGCCAAGGTAAGCTTCTGTTTTGTCAACAACGTTACCGAAAACAAGCTGAGGTACAAGCTCACCGGGAACGGTAAGCATTACTATATCTGTGCCAAGCTCAATATAACCGACCTCTGTAATTATTGAGTAGCCGCTCTGGCTTTCGCTGTCCTTTACTGTTGTGAAGCCGAGAAGCTGTGAAGTTGCACCGAGCTGTAACAGACCGATATCAAGGTTGACCTTAACTTCGGACATTCTGACGTTAAGAAGGGGAGCTACCTCAACAGCGTTTTCTTCGCCTTCAATTATGAGTCTTGCGAATTCGTAGCCGAGTGTCTTTGCGGCTCTGTAATCTTCAACTGTGGGGTCTGCTTCAATTTCTGCGGCAACTTCACCAAGTACAGTTTCATCCTTTACTCCGTCTTTCTTAACAGAAACGGGGGACTGTGCACCCTGAATGAACATAAAGTTACTGCCGTTTTCGTTGATTTTCTTCTCCATATATGTCGGGAAGTCTGCTGAAAGCTTTGTGGTTGCACGGTTTATTGTTGTCGGGTGTGCGCCGATGTTTGTGAATACTGTTGAGCGTGAATCTTCGTTATCGGGTACAAACTTGAAGCAGGCGAAGAAATTCTGATATCCTTCTGTATCATAACGCTTGTTACGAAGGTATGAGTATTCGTCATCCTGATATATGCCTTTTTCATCATCGCGGGCAATACCTTTTGTTTCAAAGTAGTAAAGTGAGCCCTCTTCCATATTCATATATGCGTTGGCAATAGCTTCTGCCGCACCGTCAATAAGAATTCCGTGGAATTCACTGTCTATACTTCTTATCGGCTTTAAGAAAGGCAGGTTAGCCGCAATATTTACAAAAATCTGCGGTATGAGCATAAGACCGAAGCCCTGTGTATCAATAACTGTGTGGCAGTGAGTTGCATTTATGTTGATTGCGATAATATCGCTTGCGATACCTTCTGCCTTGATTTTTTCTTCTGCACGTGCTCTGATTGCGCGGATATCAGCGTTGCTTACACCTATACCGTCAATTGTTGCAAAAATTGCAGTGCCTCTGTCAGAGCCGTCGCTGAGTGCAATTGCGTGCACCTTCTGGTCATCATAAACAGAGTCTACCTGCTGTGTGAAATATCCGCCTGTGTAGTATTTCTTTGAGCCGTCAGCAAGGTTTGCAGGCACTATACTTTCGTCGTCAAATCCGAGGCTCCATTTTGCACCGTCAGCAGGTGCGTCCTTGAATTCTTCTGTGCCTTCGTAGAAGTTTTCGCTTTCTCCGTCAAAGTACTCTTCAACCGTAGGTATAGAAGAGGTGGGGAATAATGAGCTGAGAAGTGAAAATACACCGTTAAGCACTGAATTTACAAGGTTTGTCGCTATGATGATACCTGTGTTGTCAGCAGGCTGACCGTCTGTTGCAAATACAGATGTACCCATCGAAAAAAGCATAACCGTTGCGAGTATAAAGGAAATAACCGATTTCATAGTTTTTTTCATTTGATTCTACTCCTTACTTTACAGTTGATATAAGCTTATCCATTGTTTCGAGCAGTGTGCGTGCCGTTTCACGACCGATGGAGTTAGTCTCTTCATAGTGGCTTCTGTCAAACTTGTCAACACCCTTGTCAATGTAGGGTGTCTTTTCGTTGAGTACGAAGTCATTGTCGGGTATGATGTAGCCGAGCTCGTCGTTACAAAGGCCAATAACAAAGTGATGCTTTGCACCACCCATTTCACTGAGCACTTTGTAGTCAGCGGCTTTGCCTGTGCCTGATTCTTCAGCACTGAGAAATTCACCGTTGTAAAGCTCAGGGAAAAGCTCACCGGGTATAAGGTATATACCTACGTTACCTCTGCCAAGCTCGAGATATCCGAGTTCGCTATGTATTGCGGCTATGCTTCTCTTTTCACAGCGCGCTATATCGTTGTTGAGCACTTTGAGAAGTCTTGCAAGAATAAGCACAAAATTCTCTGCCTTGATTTTTACGGGCACGGAGCTTACGTTGATAATCGGTTCAAGCTCTGTTTCGCTGTCGAGTGAATTTGAAAGCTCACCGAGCATTTTTCCGAAATCTTTTGTGTAAGCAACGCAGTCAATTTCGTTGCGGTAAATCTTCTTTATCTCTTTTGCTGAAATCATACCGCCGATTGCACCGTTGTAAAATACAGCGTTTGCTCCGGGATTCTTTTCTTCGATTTCCTTAATCATATAAGCAGGGAAGTCTGCACTGATTTCAGTGATTCTGTCACCCATAAGCTCTGCGTGTGATGCAAAGTTGAGCAGGTAGATGCAACCGCTGTTGTCTGTCGGCTCGAAACGCAGACGTGTGAAGGTGCAGTCGTATGTGTCAGGAGTTCTGCAGTCAAACTGTAAATCCTCAGTTTCTTTTGAAGCGAGGAAAAGCTTACCGTCCTTACGGCTTTCGTATGCCGAGATAATTGCGTCAGCGGTACGCTTTTTAAGCTCTGTCATAAAGCCTTCATCTCTGCCGCTTTTGTAAAGCTTTGCACCCCACAGACCCTGTGTGTCTATTGAAGCGTGTGAATGTGTCGCACAGATGTTTATTGATTTAAGATTCGGTATCTTTTTGCTTTCAATTACAAGCTTTCTTATATCGTTTATATCCTTGCGGCTTATGCCTACAGCATCAACCGCACACATCACAACGCCGCCTCTGCCTGTGTTGTCGTCAATGTAAACAGCTCTTGCATAAATGTCGTCAATAACACCTTTTGCAGGGTGATTTGAATCGTAGCCTGCGATAAAATATCTGCCCGAAGCGATATCGTCAGGGGTAAGTATATTTTTGCCGAAGCCGCAGGTGTAGCAGCTGCCTGCCTTGTCGCTGAATTTCTTGTCGCCCGTGAGCATATATCTGTTTGCGTTTTCATCCGAAGTAAAATAATTCTTCGGCATAAGTGAGATTACGGTTTTGGAAAGTGCTTCTATAGCTTTTCTTACAATTTTGTCAGTGTTCATACCACACCTCCTGTAAATTTACGAAACCATTATACACTAAATTTCTAAAAATTCAAATATAATACTTGATTTTTTTGTACAATATTTGTAATATTATTATTAACAAAATGAAAAAACATTCTAAATCGGAGGATATTATATGCTTTCAATCAGAAAATACGAAGAGAAGGATTACGACGGCGTCTGCTTTGCCTGCCTTAACAGCGACGAGGATGACGACGTTTCAGAAAGCCTTGCGGAATTCATACTGCATACTTTCTGTGAATATTACATAGAGAAAGAGCCTGAAAACTGTTTTGTTCTCGATGATGACGGTAAGGCAGTAGGCTATATTATCTGTGCTGAGGATTATGATAAGTTCAAGGCAGTGTTTGATGCCGAGTATTTCCCGAAAGTAGTACATCTCGGCGAAGACCGTATAAAGTGGGCGAAAGAAGCTTACCTGCTTCACGAGAAGTTCAAAGCAGATTATCCTGCTCATCTTCATATCGATATCCTGCCGCAGTATCAGCGTGGCGGCAACGGCGGCAGACTTGTTCAGACACTCAGCGAGCATCTTTCCGCAAAGGGTATCAAGGGCGTTATGCTTACAACGGGCACAGGCAATGTGAGGGCAACCAATTTCTACAGAAAATACGGCTTTGAAGAGCTCGAAATCTACGATACAGATATCGCATTCGGCAAAAAACTGTAATATACGAATATTGTTCTGCTTTCCGGTTAAACTTATTTTACCGATTTAACCGGAGGTGAAACATAGTGGAAAAGCAGAATAAGCAGAAGGGCAATCAGCCTTCTCAGACCAAGAATAAATAACTGTGAAACCGTCGGATAAAACCGACGGTTTTATCTTGACGGTAGTTCAAGATATGATATAATAAAGCAAAGTCAAAAAGAAACGGACGGATTAAAAAATGGAAAGATTTGCAAGATTCAAATATCAGCCATGTATTCCGCTTGGTGAAGACGGCCGCTGTGTAACAGCTTCTCCGAAGCATACCAAGCTTTCACGCCGTGCAGCTGCAGAGGGTATGGTTCTGCTTAAAAATATCAACGGTGCACTGCCTCTTAAGAAAGGTGAGCGTGTTGCTCTTTTCGGTAAAGCAACTATCGAATACATAAAAGGCGGCGGTGGAAGCGGCGACGTAAACGTGCCGTATATCCGCAATATTTACGAAGGCTTCTGCGAAAAAGACGTCAGTAT
>JAZOUV010000058.1:0-4227 GCA_045658315.1 Eubacteriales bacterium | reverse complement strand
GGCTTTACCTATGATGTTCTTGACAGATATATCCGCACGGGTAAAATCGATGACCCGAAAACAAAAGAGCTTATTGACAAAAAACATAAGGCTAACCTTTTCAAGCTTCAGCTTATGCCGTCATTTAAGCCCGAAATATGATATAATAACAAAATATGCTGAGCCGTCGGTAATCGGGTCAGCACTTTTTTGTGTATTTGTATTATCCGTTGTAATTTTTTCACTCATACATACCACAACACCTTTTACAAGTTCGGCGAAATATAAAAAAGCAAGCCACAATATGCTTTGAGGTGGAAAATTTAATAAATTTATGATATTATTATTGCGGGTGAAAAAGAGTTTATTGATTTATTATTTGCTATCTCTTTACTCAAAAGAGTGTATAATAAGTATAGTGGCAAATTGGAAGGTGTTTAAGTGAGAAACTTTTCTAAACATATTAAGGATATTTTAATAACCGTCATTTGTTTAATCTGTGCTTTTGGACTTAGTTTGCTTTTTCAATACATATTTGAGGTACAAGAGCATATCACAACTGTTTTTGTGTTTGCGGTTTTTCTGATTTCATTGCTAACCCGAGGATATCTATATGGCGTTTTGGGAGCTTTTGTCGGAACGATTGCCGTAAACTATGCTTTCACATTTCCATACTTTTCGCTTAATTTTACAATTCCGGTCAATCTAATTTCCGGAATAATTATGATTGCAATTGCCGTTTTTACAAGTGCACTTACCACAAAGCTTAAACAACACGAAGCAATGAAGACTGAAAGTGAAAAAGAACGTATGCGTGCCAATCTTTTAAGGGCGGTTTCTCACGATCTTAGAACACCGCTTACAACCATTTACGGTTCCAGCACGACACTTCTTGAGAATAGCGAGGCTATGACAAAAGAGCAAAAATCAAAAATCATAACGGGCATAAAGCAAGATTCCGAGTGGCTTGTTCGTATGGTTGAAAATTTGCTTTCCATTACCCGTATTGATAGTGGTCAAGTCAAAATTATCAAAACTCCTACCGTTCTTGAGGAACTAATTGACTCAGTAATACTAAAGTTTAAAAAGCGTTATCCTGCCCAAAAGGTTGAAATTGAGATTCCGGACAATATGGTTATTATTCCGATGGATGCCATTTTGATTGAACAGGTTATTGTCAACATTCTTGAAAATGCAGTTCAACATGCTGAGGGAATGACTCGCCTGACCCTCCGTGTATTCACGATTGGCAACACTGCAATTTTTGAGATTAAGGATAATGGGTGCGGTATCAATACAAAGCGTTTAGAAACTTTTTTTACCGGATACTATACTTCGGAAAGTGAAATTGCTGATAGCCAAAAGAAAAATGCTGGAATCGGCTTATCGGTGTGTGCAACAATTATTAAAGCACACGGTGGAAATATCAAGGCTGAAAATATAAAAACAGGAGGAGCAGTATTTCGTTTCGAGTTGGATACGGAAGAAATGAGCGATGATACAGAATAAATATAAAATTCTTCTTGTTGAGGATGAGGCGAATATTCGTAACCTCGTTGCAACAATGCTTGATACAGCAGGCTATCAGACTATTCTTGCAAACTCTTGCTCGGTTGCTAAAACATTATACGTTTCATATATGCCTGACCTTATTATTTTAGATCTTGGACTTCCCGATATGGATGGCATAAATTTGCTTGATTTTGTGCGTAATGATTCATTAACTCCCATTATTGTTTTATCTGCTCGAACAAATGAAATTGATAAAATTACTGCATTAGACAGAGGGGCTAATGATTACATTACCAAGCCTTTCGGTTCGGGCGAACTCCTTGCCAGAGTAAGAGCTTCACTTCGCAATAACCGCTTTAGTTCGGAGGAAGGAAGATTGCCGAGAGGCAAGTTTGAACTTAAGGATTTGGAAATTGATTATAATGCACGTCAAGTATTTATAAAAGGAGAAGAAATACATCTTACCCAAACCGAATACAATATTGTGGCTTTGCTTTCTGAAAATTGCGGTAAAATGATGACCTATGCTGCTATTATCAAAGCAATTTGGGGTGGATGTGCACAGGAAGGCAGCATCAAAAAATTACAGGTGAATATGGCTAACATTCGGAAAAAGTTCGGTGATAAGCCGGGAGAAGCGAATTATATAGCAAATGAACTTGGCGTAGGATATCGGCTAAACGAATAATATGAACGGCATTGGGGGTTTATACTCAATGCTGTTTTATTATTTACCGCCTCTTAACCGGATATATGATATAATTTTTCAAAATGGTATTGGATTGTTTTTGATTTTCCACCATTACCGAAAGGAGATTTTTATGTTGTCAGCACAAGAAATAATGCAACTTATAGGGAGCCTTATATGGCTTCTCGCAGGTGTAGGTGTTTTTATTGTCGGTATGAATTTCATGAGCGAAGCTCTTGAAAAAAGTGCCGGTGAGGGAATGAAGCGAATGCTTGGTCGAATCAGCAATAATCGCTTCTTAGGTGTAGGTATTGGTGCAGGTGTTACCGCTATTATTCAGAGTTCTTCCGCAACGAGCGTTATGGTAATAGGTTTGGTTAATGCAGGCGTTATGACACTTATGCAGGCTACCCCGATTATTATGGGTGCCAACATCGGTACAACGATAACCGGTGTTTTAGTTGCTCTTAAAAACGATTATTTTAATATGCTTATGTATCTTTTCGCTTTTGCCGGTGTAATGATGGGATTCTTTAAAAAGGAAAAGATAAAGATAGCGGGTCTTTTGTGCAGTGGGCTTGGTCTTATTTTTGTAGGACTTAATGTAATGAGCAGTGAACAAGCCTTTGGAAATCCATTGGTTGAATCCATGTTTCAAGGGATTTTTAGTGTTATAGATTTTCCGTTATTGCTTATATTTGTGGGCGTAATTTTCACTGCACTTATACAGAGTTCATCGGCGGCAACCGGTGTTGTAATTACAATGGTTGGAACCGGTGTGCTTCCGCTTGATCTTGCTTTGTTTATTGTGCTTGGTGCAAATATCGGTACTTGCGTTACGGCACTTCTCGCTTCGGTCGGTGCAAATGCCAACTCAAAACGAGTAGCTCTTATCCACTTCACATTTAACGTTATCGGCAATGTCATTTTCACGTTAATTGTGTGGCTCTTTAAAGAACCTATGATAAATCTTCTTGTATCGATGTTCCCCGGAAGTGATGCGATGTCACTTCAAATGAGAGTGTCGGCATTCCATGTTATTTTCAATGTAACAACAACTATTATTCTTCTCCCGTTTGTATCACAGTTGGTTAAGTATTCCTGTAAGTTAATTAAAGACAAGAAAACTAATGAAACGGTACATACGCTTAAATATATCGATGACAGACTTTTGACTATGCCGTCTGTTGCTCTTATGCAGGTAAAAAAAGAAATGGACTATATGTTTAGTCTGGTTGAGGAAAATATTGCTCTTTCCTTTAATGCAATGGAAACCGAAGATTTAACAAAGGGCGACAAAATCATTTCTAACGAAGCTGTCATTGATTTTACAAATAGTGCATTAACTAAATTCCTTATTAAACTGTCACCCTCTGTAGAGCAGAGTAATGAGTTTGTTATCGGTTCTTATTTTCATGTGCTTAATGACCTTGAGCGTGTTGGCGACCACGCAGAAAACTTTTATGAGATAGTTGCCGAAATGTCCTCAAAAAAGATGGCATTTTCTAAGAAAGCACAAGCAGATATTAAAATAATGCGTGATAAGGTTATGCAAATGTTGGTTATCGCGAAAGATGTTTTTGATAATTTAAATAAAGCCGAATTATCAATGCTTGCCGTATTGGAGGATGAAATTGATGAAATGAAAAAAGAGCTAACTGCAAGTCATTTTGCCCGTCTCGCTGATGGCAATTGCAGTATGGAGGTTAGCCCCTATTATTCATCTGCCGTATCCGGTCTTGAGCGTGTTGCAGACCATTTTGTAAATATAGGTTATAGTATTGTTAATCCGATTGGATCACAGAAAGAGGTGTGAGTTTTTAAATGATTATTGCCGCAATATCAATTTTCGCAGTTGCTTATGTTTTAATGCTTGTGTTCAGTAAGTATAGACCGTATATAGCTCTTGGTTCTGCTTTGGTTTTTATTATAACAGGAATGTTACCTCTCGGAAAAATCGTTGATGCAATTGATTTTAATGTACTGCTCATGATCGCCGGTACAATGGGCATTGTTGCTCTGTTTATCGAAAGTAAAATGCCCGAATT
>JAZOUV010000057.1:0-2752 GCA_045658315.1 Eubacteriales bacterium | reverse complement strand
TCTATATGTTTGGATTGCATATTTGTCAAAGTCATTTGCCCATACAATGTCATATCCGGCATTGACAAACCCTTTATCCAAACCTCCACACCCACAGAATAAAGACAGTATTCGCATCTTACTTTTCCTCCGGGACGATTTCTACTATGTCATCCATGGTGCAACCTAATGCCGAGCATATCTTCACGAGGACATCACTGGATACAACGGCGCCGTCTTTGCCCATCTTAGTGATGGTGGCAATGCTGATGCCGGCTTTTTCGGCGAGTTCTTTCTTTTTCATATCACGGTCGATCAGAAGTTTAAACAATTTCTTATAGCTTGCAGCCATTGTATTACACCTCATAAGTAGTTATAGTCAGTGCATTTTATCACTAATTGTCATTATACCACACCGCACGCCAAATAGCAACAGTTTTCGGCAGAGAAATACTGCGATTTCAGCATTTGTCGGTTTTTCGTCGCATAGTTACGGGTCTATCCCTTGTGCGAAGTCAATCCCTTTTCTTTGTCTACTGCGGTGCAATTGTTGATATCCAAGTGAGCGGATATATTTGCACATTTGAAAATGACAAAGGGGCTGTCTCAAATGCGAAATAATCGCATTTGAGGCGGCTCTTTTTGTATGAGTAGGAAAGATTTCAAGCTAAAAAAGAAAAAAGCCTCGTTTTGAGGCAAAAAAGAGTACGACAAAAAAGAGGTATATGAAAACCTCGCATTTTGGGAAAATATTTAATTGTGAAGAGTTTGACTATGATGCATTCAGTTGGAATAAATCAAGTCCGATTCTTCCTTTTTTTGTGCGGTTGCAAAGCTTTTCAATGTTAAAAGCAAAAGCAAGTAAGAAAAACTGTGTTTCAACGTTTTTCTTTCCTCTTGTTAAAAAACGCCTAAAACCGTAATCTTCTTTTAGAACACCAAATACTCCCTCAACCTGAATAGATCTGTTCATACGAAGAAGTGTTCCTTCCTCGCTTGTTAATGCTTCAAGTACTTTAGGTCGATACTCGTTTAAAACTTGATTAACTTTAATTGTTCTGTAACCGTTTTTAGAATGATGGCATTTATCTCTATGTGGACACCTTCCACATTTATCGTTACTGTAATATTTTGTAGATACAGTATACCCATTTTCGGTTGTCTTGGTGCTTTCTCGTTTGAATTTCAGTTTTCTTCCGTCAGGACAGATGTATTCGTCTTTCTTTTCATTGTATACCATATTTTCCACAGCATAGGGATTGGTCTTGTAGGTTCTTTTTTTGCTTATCTCATAATTTGTAGGCTTGATAAAGCATTTCTGCCCGTTTTCTTCAAGATACAGATAGTTCTCACTGCTTTCATATCCCGCATCAGCTATTATCTGTTCAAATTTTCTTCTTGTATGGCTTTTTACCCTATTAAGAAACGGTATTAAGGTATTTACGTCACTTCTGTTTGAAAATGCTCCAATACCTACAACATATTCACTTTCCACACCTATTTGAATATTGTATCCGGGCTTCAACTGTCCGTTTCTCATATAGTCATCCTTCATATGCATAAACGTTGCATCAACGTCTGTTTTGGAAAAACTGTTTCTGTTTCCAAATTTGCCTAAATGACAGTAATATTCATTTCTCTTACTCATAAAGCCTTTAAGCAATTCAATATCTCTTTGTAACTGTGTTTTGTGTTTGCCTTTACCTGCGGCAAATATCAGCTTATTCCATTCGGCTTGTTTTACCAAAGCATCATAACAATCCTCGACAGCAATAAATTCTTTGAAACCGTATCTTTCTGCTATCAACGGAAGTGTTACTTCTATCTTTTTATTCAGCTTTTTCAGATTCTTTTCTACAGCCTTTTTCCATACAAACGTGTATTTGTTGGCGTACGCTTCAATTTTTGTTCCGTCCACGAACAAATTCTTAAATTTAATTTCTCCTTTTTCATAAAGCTTTTCTACAAACTGATAGAAAATACCTTCCATAACATTTGATAATCTTTCGTCTTGAAATCTTGAGATCGTAGCATGACTCGGGGCGGGTTCTCCATTGAGAAGCCACATGAAACGAATATCTGTTCTGCACGCTTTGGCTATATCTCTGCCCGAATACAGGTGCTCTATATATCCGAAAACGAGTATTTCAAACATTGTTATGGGGTTTACTTTTCGCCATACACGAACGTATGTATTGAATAACTCTGTGTAATCCAGACTTTCACATATTTCAGCTACTGTGAACACAACATCTCCTTCAGGAATCTTTGCTGTGAAGTCGAACGGAAATACTACTTGATTTTTGTTTCTCATTGTTGTATAATATCCTCGCTTTGTAGTTGGTTTTTGGTAGCAATTAAATTATACAACAAAGCAAGCGGTTGTTCAATGCCTTTCGGCATCCTTCAACCGCTTTTTTCTCTTTTTAGGCTGTCTTAATGAGACAGCCCCTTTTATCATAGCCATATTTATTTACAGTCTTTACAAGAGTATTCGGGGACGGTGCGCTCGTTGATGACCGATTCATAGAGTCGCCAGCCGCCTGCGAGGTTATAGCAGTCGTAGCCGTTGCCTGTAAGAATACGGCAAGCAAGGTAGGAACGAAGTCCCGAATGACAATGAACGTAGACAGGTCTGTCTTTGGGGATTTCGTCAAGTCGCTCACGCAGGAAGTCAAGCGGAATGTTGACAAAGCCGTCGATCTTGCCCTGCATCACCTCAAACGGTGTACGGGTGTCGAGCAGGAACACGCTGCCGTCACGGGGAAGGTTT
>JAZOUV010000056.1:0-11394 GCA_045658315.1 Eubacteriales bacterium | reverse complement strand
CCTCTTCATCTGAACCCGACACATATAACTCATAGCTATATTCACATATTTCCCTCGGTGGAGTATTTTGTTGCGGTTTTTGAGTGGTTGGTTCTAACACTGTTTCTAAACTATCAGAAGTATTTTCGTTATTATCAACGTATGGCTCTTCGGTATTTGTACAGCCAAAGAGCAATGTTAAATAAACTAAAAACAACAATAAAATAACCGTCAATTTTATTCTTTTTTTCATCTAACATCACTCCTTTTTAGTTTATTCTGCTTTAATTATACATTAGAAAATATTTATACGCAAGAATAATAAATTATATCAAATTAACTTCTCTTTTTTTCACAAATGACCAAGCAAAAAATGTTACAAACTGCACAAAATAACAAATATCGGATATATGAATAAATCCATATATCCGATATAATTCTTTTTTATTATTCCTCTGTAGCGGTTACAGGCTGTTCCTGTTCCGGCTCGTTTTTGTCTATTTCAACGCTGCGGTATCTCTGGAGACCTGTACCAGCAGGAATCAGCTTACCGATAATAACGTTTTCTTTAAGACCGAGCAAGCGGTCAACCTTGCCTCTGATAGCCGCATCCGTAAGAACCTTTGTAGTTTCCTGGAAGGAAGCTGCGGAAAGGAAGGATTCCGTAAGCAATGCAGCCTTTGTAATACCAAGCAATACAGGGGATACGGTCGCAAGACAAAGGTCTCTTTCTCCTGCATCAATTCTTGCCTGAATTGCGGCATTTTCGTCGTTGTACTCGTTGATATCTATCATAGAACCAAGCAACAAGCTGGTATCACCGGCATCTTCAACACGAACCTTACGTGTCATCTGACGTGTAATAACTTCAATATGCTTATCGTTGATTTCAACAGACTGGAGACGGTAAACACGCTGAACTTCACGGATAATATAGTCATATACCGCATCAAGACCGTTAACTCTTGCAATATCGGCAGGACTCATATAACCCTCGGTCAACGCCTGACCCTTACCAACGTAATCACCCTCGGCAACAATAATGCTCATACCGTATGGAACTGCATAGGTTGCACTCTCACCAGTTTCTGCAGATGTAACAATAACGTTTCTCGTTCTCTTAACGTCTTGAATAGTTACGTTACCTGCAATTTCGGTAATAATGGCTGTCTTCTTGGGACGACGAGCTTCAAAGAGTTCTTCAACTCTGGGAAGACCCTGTGTAATATCCGAACCGGCAACACCACCGGTATGGAACGTTCTCATCGTAAGCTGTGTACCGGGTTCACCGATAGACTGAGCTGCGATAATACCAACAGATTCACCAACGTTTACGAGCTTACCGGAAGCCATGTCAGCACCGTAACACTTAGCACAAACGCCGTATCTTGCTTTACATTTAAGAACTGTGCGTATATATACCCTTTCAATTCCTGCAGCAATAATGTTATCAGCATCTTCTTCGGTCATCATTTTATCGCCGGGTACAATAACATTTCCGTTAGCATCAACAACGTCACCTATCGTATATCTGCCAACAAGTCTGTCCTTGAACGGCTCAATAACGTCTCCGCCGTCGGTAATAGTACTTACCCAATATCCTTCTGTAGAACCGCAATCGTCCTCACGAACAATAACTTCCTGGGATACGTCAACAAGACGTCTTGTCAAGTAACCCGAGTCAGCTGTACGGAGTGCCGTATCCGAAAGGGATTTACGAGCACCGCGGGCAGCAACGAAGTATTCAAGGATATTAAGACCTTCACGGAAGTTAGACTTAATCGGGATTTCCATTGTACGTCCGTTTGTCGCAAACATAAGTCCACGCATACCTGCGAGCTGACGCATCTGTGTAATGTTACCACGGGCACCGGAGTCGGACATCATCTTAATGGAATTGTAACGGTCAAAGTTTGTCTGCAAAGCAGCAACTACGTCTTTTGTTGTCTTCTCCCAAACCTCTATAACATTTCTATAACGTTCTTCTTCGGTAAGCTCACCGAACATAAAGTGTTGCTGAATCTCAGCAACCTTCTTTTCAGCCTCGCTGATCAAGGTGTACTTTTCCGGAGGAATAGTAACGTCTGCATAAGAAATAGAAATAGATGCTCTTGTGGAGTATTTGTAACCCAAGGACTTGATGTTATCAAGAACGGTAGCGGTTACAGAAGCACCGTGATACTTGATACAGCGGTCAACAATTTGACCGAGCTGTTTCTTGCCGGCAGTAAACATAATTTCAAGGTCAAGTAACTTTGAAGGATCGCTTCTGTCAACAAATCCCAAGTCCTGAGGAATAATGCTGTTAAATATAAGTCTGCCGAGTGTCGCATCAATTACACCGGTAACTGTCTCACCGTTAATCTCACGGCTTACACGTACCTTGATAGGAGCGTGGAGTCCGAGCTGTTTGTTTTCGTAAGCCATCATAGCTTCATCAAAATCACGGAACACTCTTCCCTCACCTTTTTCGCCCGCCTTATCTATGGTAAGGTAGAAAGCTCCAAGCACCATATCCTGAGAAGGAACGGTAACAGCTCTACCGTCAGCAGGCTTGAGGAGGTTGTTTGCAGAAAGCATAAGGAATCTTGCTTCTGCCTGTGCCTCCGCAGAAAGCGGAACGTGTACAGGCATCTGGTCGCCGTCGAAGTCGGCGTTAAACGCAGTACATACAAGGGGGTGAAGCTTAATAGCTCTTCCCTCTACAAGTACAGGCTCGAACGCTTGAATAGAAAGTCTGTGAAGTGTAGGAGCACGGTTAAGAAGAACAGGGTGTTCTTTAATAACGTTCTCAAGAGCATCCCAAACATCTGCATTCACCTTTTCAACCTTTTTCTTAGCCTCTTTAATATTGGAAGCCTTCTGAGTCTCAACAAGACGCTTCATAACAAAAGGTTTAAAGAGTTCGAGTGCCATTTCCTTAGGAAGACCGCACTGATATATCTTAAGTTCGGGACCTACAACGATAACCGAACGTCCGGAATAGTCAACACGTTTACCGAGAAGGTTCTGACGGAAACGTCCCTGCTTACCGCGAAGCATTTCTGACAAGGACTTCAAGGGTCTGTTGTTAGGGCCTGTTACCGGCTTGCCTCTTCTGCCGTTGTCAAACAATGCATCAACAGCTTCCTGAAGCATACGCTTTTCGTTTCTGATAATAATATCGGGAGCGTTAAGCTCAATAAGTCTCTTAAGACGGTTGTTTCTGTTAATAACACGACGGTAAAGGTCGTTAAGGTCGCTCGTCGCATATCTTCCGCCGTCGAGCTGAACCATAGGACGAATTTCCGGTGGAATAACGGGAATTACATCCAAAATCATCCACTCAGGCTTATTGCCCGATTTTCTGAAAGCTTCAACAACTTCAAGTCTCTTAATTATACGAAGCTTTTTCTGACCGGTAGCCGTAGCAAGCTCTTCCTTAAGTTCTTTCGCAAGAGTCTCAACATCAAGCTCACTGAGAAGCTGCTTGATAGCCTCAGCACCCATACCTACCTTAAAGTCATTTTCATAACGTTCAAGGTTATCTCTGTACTCACGCTCGGTAAGAAGCTGCTTCTTTTCAAGGGGAGTTGTACCGGGATCAATAACTATATATTGTGCAAAGTAAAGAACTTTTTCAAGAAGACGCGGCGAAATATCAAGCAAGAGTCCCATTCTGGAAGGTATTGCTCTAAAATACCAAATATGAGAAACGGGAGCAGCAAGCTCAATATGTCCCATACGTTCACGACGCACTTTCTTGGTCGTAACCTCAACGCCGCACTTTTCACAAACCTTACCCTTATAGCGAACTCTCTTGTATTTACCGCACATACACTCCCAGTCCTTGGTAGGACCAAAAATACGCTCGCAGTAAAGACCGTCGCGTTCAGCCTTAAGTGTTCTGTAGTTTATAGTTTCGGGACGCTTGACTTCACCGGAAGACCATTTTCTAATCTTTTCCGGATCTGCCAGACTAATGCGTATAGAATCGAATATATTATGTTCCATGCTCTGTTCCATTTTCTTTTCTCCTTCCATCAGTCATCACCCAAATCATCGTCGTAATCATCATCGTCGCCAAAGTATTCATCATCGTCGTCATCGACATCTTCTTCAGTGAAAGAATCCATAACGTCGTCTGTTACAACACTTTCACCAACCTCATCAGCGGTTACGTATCCGCCCTCTTCCTCTTCCTCGCCTATCTTAGCAAGTTCGATTTCGTTTCCATCTTTATCAAGAACACAAACATCAAGAGCAAGAGCCTGAAGTTCTTTAACAAGAACCTTAAAGGATTCCGGAATGCCCGGACGAGGAATATTCTGACCTTTTACGATAGCTTCGTAAGTCTTAACACGTCCTGTAACGTCGTCTGACTTAACAGTAAGAATTTCCTGAAGAGTATAAGCCGCACCGTAAGCCTCCAACGCCCAAACTTCCATTTCACCGAAACGCTGACCGCCAAATTGAGCTTTACCGCCCAAAGGCTGCTGTGTAACGAGTGCGTAAGGACCTGTGGAACGTGCGTGAATCTTATCGTCAACAAGGTGGTGGAGCTTGAGGTAATACATTACACCGACAGTAACGGGGTTATCAAACGCTTCACCTGTTCTGCCATCATAAAGTATAGACTTACCGTCAACCACTTTAAGCTTGCCTGCCTCGTGAAGCTGCTTCAAATATGCTTCATCGGCAACTTCTTCTTCAGCAAGTCTTCTTATATCTTTTGCACCGCTTTCGGTAACAACCTCTTCAAACAAGGGTTTACCCTTAACATTTTCGTTATCCAAAACATCACGGTAAAGACCTGCCATAATAAGACATTCTGTAATATCTTTTTCCGTAGCACCGTCAAACACGGGAGTCATAACCTTCCAGCCGAGCTTTCTTGCAGCCATACCAAGATGAACTTCAAGCACCTGACCGATATTCATTCGGGAGGGAACGCCCAAAGGATTAAGAACTATATCAAGAGGAGTACCGTCGGGGAGGAAAGGCATATCTTCGGGAGGAAGAATTCTTGAAACGACACCCTTGTTACCGTGACGTCCCGCCATCTTGTCACCAACAGAAATCTTTCTCTTCTGTGCAACATACACTTTAACAACTTTGTTTACACCGGGAGGCAGATCATCGGAGTTGTCTCTTGAGAATACTTTAACATCAACAACAACACCCGATTCGCCATGAGGCAATCTGAGAGAGGTATCTCTTACTTCTCTTGCCTTTTCACCGAAAATAGCCCTGAGGAGTCTTTCTTCTGCAGTAAGGTCTGTCTCACCCTTAGGTGTAACCTTACCTACAAGAATATCACCCGCCTTAACCTCGGTACCTTTTCTTACGATACCTTCCGGAGTGAGATCCTTAAGGCCGTCAGCTCCCACGTTGGGAATCTCGCACGTAATCTCTTCCGGCCCGAGCTTCGTATCACGGGATTCATGAGAATATTCTTCTATATGAATAGATGTATAAACATCATCGCGAACAAGACGCTCATTAAGAAGTACAGCGTCCTCGTAGTTATAACCTTCCCAAGTCATAAAGCCGATAAGTGCGTTCTTACCAAGTGCGATCTCGCCCTTGTCGGTTGCGGGACCGTCTGCAATAACCTGTCCGTCTTCAACATACTCACCGCATTTTACAATCGGGATCTGGTTAATACAAGTACCCTGGTTGGATCTCTTGAACTTAACAAGCTGATAAGCATCCTTTCTGCCACTGGATGTACGGATAACAATCTCATCTGCACAAACTCTTTCAACAAGTCCGCCCTCTTTTGCTACTACAACAACACCCGAGTCAACCGCAGCCTTGTATTCCATACCCGTACCAACGATAGGAGAGTCGGTAACGAACAACGGAACAGCCTGTTTCTGCATGTTTGAACCCATAAGAGCACGTGAGTTATCGTCGTTTTCAAGGAAGGGAATCATAGCTGTCGCAACAGACACAACCATCTTGGGAGATACGTCCATATAATCGCCCTGCGATGCATCTATTTCAATAATATCAGCTTGATGTCTTGCAGTAACTCTTTCGTTTACAAATCTGTTATCCTCAGTTAAGGGCTCGTTAGCCTGAACCACTGTATAATTATCTTCAACGTCGGCAGTCATATATTCAACTTCGTCAAGTACTCTGCCCGTCTCTTTATCAATACGTCTGTAGGGTGCTTCAATAAAGCCGTAGTCATTAATTCTTGCATAAGTTGAAAGATAAGAAATCAAACCGATGTTAGGACCTTCGGGAGTTTCGATAGGACATACTCTGCCGTAATGAGTATAGTGTACGTCACGAACCTCGAAAGATGCACGGTCTCTTGAAAGACCGCCCGGGCCAAGTGCAGACAAACGACGCTTATGCGTAAGCTCTGCCAAGGGGTTGTTCTGGTCCATAAACTGCGACAACGGCGATGAGCCGAAAAACTCACGGATAGCAGTTACAACAGGTCTTATATTAATGAGGTTTTCGGGACTGAGCGTATCGCTGTCCTGAATGGTCATTCTCTCCTTAACAATCTTATCCATACGGGAGAAACCGATCCTGAGCTGGTTCTGGAGAAGCTCTCCTACGCAACGAAGTCTACGGTTACCCAAATGGTCAATATCATCAACACTGCCGATATCATGAGCAAGACCTACAAGATAGTTGATGGATGCAAAAATATCATCCTTAGTAATATGTTTAGGACAAAGCTCGGCAATTCTTGTCTTTGCTTCTTCTACAATTCTTTCCTTATCACCCTCACAGCTTTCAGCTATTTCAAGCAATACGGAGAGTCTTGCCTTTTCATTTATTCCGGCTTCCTTAAGATCAAAACCGAATACGGTTTCAGGATATACCATACCGTTAGAAAAAACTTTAAGAGTATGATTCTCTTCGGTATAAATAACAGCTTCGTTTACGCCCGCCTTTTCGATTAGATCTGCGATCTCACGTGTAACAAGAACACCTGCTTCATAAAGAACCTCGCCTGTAATGGGACTTACAGCAGGCTGAGCAAGAGTTCTGCCGGCAATTCTTCTTGCAATACCCATCTTCTTGTCAAACTTATATCTACCTACGTTTGCAAGGTCGTAACGTTTGGGGTCAAAGAAAAGGTTATTGATAAGAATCTGTGCACTCTCAACCAACGGCGGTTCGCCGGGACGAAGTTTCTTATAAATCTCTTTCAATGCCTCATCGCCCACAGTGGTACCGTTTTTCTGAGCCTCTTGATTCATACCGTCTTTTTCAAGAGTCTGAACAATCTTGGGATCTTCACCGAAATGAGCCTTAATTTCAGCGTCGCTCTCAATACCCAAAGCACGAATAAGAATAGTTACGGGAATCTTACGGTTTTTATCAATACGAACATAAAAAATATCATTTGCATCAGTTTCGTATTCAAGCCATGCACCGCGGTAAGGAATTACCGTTGAAGTATAAAGCTTTTTGCCCGTTTTGTCGATAGAACTATCATAATACATACCGGGAGAACGAACTATCTGAGAAACAATAACTCTCTCAGCACCGTTGATAACGAAAGTACCGTTATCGGTCATAAGGGGGAAGTCGCCCATAAATACATTTTTATCAATAACTTCGCCTGTTTCCTTATTGTACATACGTACGGTAACTCTCAAAGGAACTGCGTAGTTCACATCTCTTTCCTTGCACTCTTCAACAGGGTACTTAGGATTGGGATCAACAGTATAGTCTACAAATTCAATATAAATATTGCCCGAATAGTCAACTATAGGAGACACATCACGTAATACTTCCTTGAGACCTTCTTCCAAAAACCATTGATATGACTTTTTCTGTACCTCGATGAGATTCGGCATATCGAGTGTTTCATCGATCTTTGAAAAACTCATTCTGACGTTTGTACCAAGTTTATGGGGCTTGACCATGCAACAATCACTCCATTCAAATTAATAGGCATACCAAAAAGTCCCCCTGATTTACATGCTTTTTTCTTTCGCTACCCCTACGGCATGCTGGTTACAGCCGAATTATAAGCCGCGAAAAAATCAAAGAATGTACGCCACGGAAATTCAGTGGTATGTCCTAAACATTCATTATTTCGGAACCGCTTTTTTCAAAAAAACAGCATTCTTCCTTGTTTTTGCACTACTTACGCTTTATATGATCGCTCATCATAACGCTGGTACTGCAGTATATTATGTTATCATTTTTTACATAATTTGTCAACCCAATTCACCCCACACCTATAAAATTAACAAAAAATTAATATTTCAAAAAATAAACAAAAAATTCAAAAAGGGGGTTGATTTTTCACCAAAAGTATGCTAATATAGGGAAATGATAGATGTATTAGATTTTTTCAGGAGGTGAAACATATGCCTAACATTAAGTCCGCAAAGAAGCGTGTTAAAACTATCGAGGCTAAAACCTTACAGAATAAGATGCTTAAGACTGCACTCAAGACTTCCATGAAGAAGTACGAAGCAGCAATTGAAGCAGGCGAAAAGGAAGTTGCAGCAGAAACATATAAAGCTACTGTTAAGAAACTTGACAAGGCAGTTGCCCAAGGTCTTCTCCACAAGAATGCCGCTGCTCGCAAAAAGAGCCAGTATACCCGCAAGCTCAACACATTGAATGCGTAAGTAAAAATGATTATGCCGTCTTCAAACGAAGACGGCATTTTTACTTGTCTCTTCAAAAAACACCACCCGAAAAAGAATGATATAATTTCTTCTTCGGGTGGTTTGTTTTGTTTTCTCGCAAGTTGTAAATTTACAGAGCAAATTTCGTTCAACTTATAGAAAAATATGTTTTTGGGATTTCAATTTTTTTAAGAGCACTTTTCATTCAAACAAGCAATTAAAGTAACCGTATTCTCCTTGATGAAGCATTCACATTAGGTACAACTCCGAGAATTGCAAGGTCGTATTTTTCCTTAAGCTTTTCTTCATCCGAAACCGTGTTATCAAAGTACACGGCAAGAAAAATAACCATGCAAACCAAAATCAACGCCGCCAAAAAGCCCATAATAACATTTTTTGATGTATTCGGCGAAACAGGATTATAGTTAATCTTCGCATCATCTAACGGTATAACGGGAATGTTTGCAACATAATTCACTATAAAGTCCGGAGCAATCGCAATAACAGCGTTACATATAACGGCAGACAGTTCAGGATCGGGAGTTTTTACATTAACAGAAAAGAACACCGACTCTCCCACACGTGAGTAAGATACCCACCTTTTTATTTGACTCGGCATATAGTTTGATCCCAATTCTTCGTTTACGGTCGAAGCAACCTTTTCAAACATCACTTCTTCTTGAAGAACAACCATGCAGTTTTCAACCATCTCACCTGCAACCGTAAGACCGCCGGTAGTAACCCCTTGCGACCAGTCCGACTCTCTTACACTCATTTTTACGCTCGACTGATACATACGAGTCGCCATAAATTCAGAATAAATAAACGCCACACTCATCCCAATAACACAACACAGAGCAATAATCACCCAGTTTTTGAGCAGTTTAGCGGCATAAGCTTTCAAATCAATATATTCCATAACGTCCTTCCAACCTCATCTTATCAAACTAATCAAACCAAGCAAAACCATTAATTAAGTATATCACACCTCTAATAAAAAATCAATAGTTTTCTGTTTATTCTTTTTCAAAAAACTGTTCTCAATCAATTATTTTTTCGATAGTGCATTTTAGTATTACTATAGTTATAAAAAATAATTATTTTCCCAAAATATTCTTGACAGAGCTTGAAAGGTAGTGTATCATAATAAGAGAAATATTATTTGTACTTTTCTATAATTAAGGTGCAAAAATCTTACAGTACGGAGATGTAGAGAAAATGAAAGTATTAGCAATCGGTTGCCATCCCGATGACCTTGAAATCGGATGTGCAGGCACACTCGCAAAGTATAAAAAACTCGGTCACGAAGTTACAGCGGTTCACGTTTGTAACGGTAACCTCGGTCATGTAATCATTGAACCTGATGAACTTAGAAATATTCGTCGCGAAGAAGCCAGAAAAGCAGGTGCTCTTGCCGGAATCCCCGTTAGATCATTGGACATCGGCGATATTCTTGCCTACGGCGACTGCAAGGAACAAAGAGATATGGTAACAGCTCTCATCTGCGAAGAGCAGCCCGACGTTATTATCACACATTGCCCCGACGACTATATGCCCGACCACAATGCGGTTAGTCAGTTAGTTTTCGATGCATCTTTTGCGGCAAGCGTTCCCCACTATCCCGCTACCGGCGGTAAAGCAGCAAAGGTTGTTCCGATCTATTATATGGATACTATCGCAGGTTTAGGAACAAATCCCACCGAATATGTTGATATTTCCGAATTTATTGACCTCAAGATGGAAATGCTCAATTGCCATGAAAGCCAACTCAAATGGATGCTCGAGCATGACCACATAGACTTTGCAGAATTTGTTAAGAGCTGTGCACGATTCCGTGGTCTTCAGTGCGGCGTTCAATATGCCGAAGCGTTCACAAAGTCTAACTTTTGGCCTAAAGTAGTTCCCGGAACTCTTCTCCCCTAAACAATCAAAATAATTATAATATAACATTTAGGAGGTTCATTTAATATGGATTTCATGTCAACCGTTAAAGGTTCATTACTCGAAGGCTTCTATCCTGCAGGATGGGATTTCGACAAAATCAACAAATGTATGGATTTTGCTCCCGAAGCAGCTACAGAGCCCCAGCCCTTCTGGCACAAAGATTTTACACCCGTAAAGTGCGATAACATTTATGCTTTCGACACACTTATGGGTCACGAGATCGCTCTTAAGATCAAGGAAGCTAAAGAAGCAGGCGAAAAGATCGCTTTTATTCTTCCCGTAGGTCCTATGGGTATGTACAAGTGGGCAGTTTACTTCCTTAAAGAATGGAAAATCAAGTGCGACCACGTTTACACATTCAATATGGATGAATGGGCAGACAACGAAGGCAACACACTTCCTTCTACAAATAAGGCAGCATTCCAGTGTGCTATGGAAGATGCATTCTTCAATCCTCTGGGCGAATACACAATCCCCAAGGATCAGAGAAACTTTGCAACAAAAGACAATCTTCCTACATACCCCGAAAAGATTGCTGCACTCAAAGCCGAAGGTGCAAAGCTTATCCTCGTATTCGGTATAGGCAGAATGTGCCACATCGCTTTCTGGGAACCACATTTTGGCGAAGAATTTGCAACAGATGAGGAATGGGCAAAGCAACCATACCGCATTGGTGCAAAGCTTCATCCGCTTACAATTGAACAAAATGCAATCACAAGCTTCAAGAGTCGTTCAACATTAGTACCTTGTACTGCAAATACAATTGGCCCTGGTCTGTTCTTGCAGGCTGACTATATCATTGGCGGTTGTGACGGTGCATTAGGAAGAGGTATGGGTTGGCAAGGTATGAGCTTTTTGACAACGCTTCACTATG
>JAZOUV010000055.1:0-1794 GCA_045658315.1 Eubacteriales bacterium | reverse complement strand
GTAGGTTGCTGTTACCTATGTTGTTGTCGGCTTAATTATTGCTATCATAGGTGGTACGCTGATTGAAAAACTGCATTTTGAAAATCAAGTTGAGGCATATATCAGAAACGGAAAGGATATCGACATTCCGCAAAATGAACTGCACTTCAAAGACCGTATTAAATATGCTTGGGAACAGGTTTTAGAAACAGCAAAGAAAGTTTTTCCTTATGTGCTTGTCGGTGTTGGTATAGGTGCAATAATTCATAATTGGATACCTGAAGATATTATTGTCAAAGCTCTTGGCAGCGGAAATCCGTTAGGAGTTGTTATAGCTACTGTTGCAGGCGTGCCAATGTATGCCGACATATTTGGTACAATCCCGATTGCTGAAGCTCTGCTTGCAAAAGGAGCACAGCTTGGCGTTGTACTCTCGTTTATGATGGGCGTAACGACTCTTTCACTCCCGTCAATGATTATGCTCCGCAAGGCGGTTAAACCGAAACTGCTCGGAATATTTATTGCAATTTGTACTGTTGGGATTATCCTTGTTGGGTATTTCTTCAATGCAATACAAAATATAATTATATAAATTTTTGGAGGTATTTATTATGTCATTATTTGGTTTTGGAAAGAAAAAGGAAGAAGAAAAGAAATCTCTGGCGTGTGCGTGTAACTGTGGTTGTACTACATCAGAGGCGGCAGAGATTACGAATGATTGTTGTTCGGAAGAAAAAGACGGTATTTGTTGCATAAAGGTTTTGGGGGCTGGCTGTGCATGTTGTCATACACAGTATGAAAATGCAAAAGAAGCAGTAAAAAATATGAGACTTGACATTGAGGTTGAATACATTACCGATATGAAAAAGGTTATGGAATATGGTGTTATGAGTATGCCTGCGCTTGTTGTAAACGAAAAAGTCGTTTCCATGGGTAAAGTGCTTAAAGCGACAGAGGTTGAAAAGTTATTTCATAAGTTAGGATTTTAAGGTGTTATTATGAAAAAGAAAATAGCTTTTATATGTGTTCATAATTCTTGCCGTAGTCAAATTGCAGAAGCTCTCGGTAAATACTTTATGAGCGATAAATACGATTTCTATTCAGCAGGAACTGAAACAAAACCTTGTATAAATCAAGATGCTGTAAGGCTGATGAAAGAACTTTACGGGATTGATATGGAAAAGGAACAGTATTCAAAGACAATAGACAAAATCCCTACTCCTGATATTTCCATTTCTATGGGGTGTGATGTAGGCTGCCCTTATATTGGAAAAAACTTTGACGATAATTGGGGGTTGCCTGATCCTACAGATAAAAGTGACGAATTTTTTATTGAAGTTATAAAAGAAATTGAATTGAGGCTATCGAACTTATAAAAATACGTTTTTAAATTTTATAAAACAAAAATGCACCGCCAGTTTCACTACGAAACTTATTTCGGTGCATTTTACTTTGAGAAAAGTTCATAGTGAATTTATGTTTGCATATTTAGTAATAAAAACTATCTTTTTTTCTACTATATAATTCACTGTAAAACTTTTCTTTTTGGGTAAATCCCTTAAATACTGTGGTTTCGGGCAAAGAAAAAGAAGCGTAACTTTGTATCAAAATTACGCTTCTTTTTTGGAGGCGCCACCCAGACTTGAACTGGGGAATAAGGGTGTTGCAGACCCGTGCCTTACCACTTGGCTATGGCGCCATATTACAAAAGACGCACAATGCGTCTTTTGTGTTTGGAGCGGAAGACGAGATTCGAACTCGCGACGTTCACCTTGGCAAGGTGACGCTCTACCACTGAGCCACTCCCGCATAGAT
>JAZOUV010000054.1:0-39623 GCA_045658315.1 Eubacteriales bacterium | reverse complement strand
GTCTTCTGTATTTGAGTTCTTTGGATCGGAATTGCTGATTACAACCTTTGCTCCTTTTTTGTGCATATCATCAACAAATCGTGCAAGTTCAATCTGTTCTTCATCATTAAACAAGTTCTCGGTATATGCAGTAAAATTTGCTGTGTCGGTGATAGGTCTGTATGGGGGATCGAAATAAACAAATGTATTTTCGTCAATAAAGTCAGCCGACTCTCTGTAATCTCCGCATACGATAGTAACTCTTTGCAATTTCTCTGATACTGCTCTGAGATTGTTTTCATCACAAATCATAGGGTTTTTGTATGCTCCCATAGGAACATTAAACAGACCCTTTTTGTTTACTCTGAACAGACCATTGAAACAAGTCTTATTCAAGAAAATCATCAATGCTGCTTTTTCAATATTGATGTTCTCGTTTCCATTGACTTTTAAATCATTAAAACGCTCACGCTTTTCCATATAATATGCTTTACGATTATCCGTATCTAACGGAACGAAATCGTTCTGCATAGAATAAAGAATTTCAATCAACGCATCAATATCATTACGAATAATGCGATAAGTATTGATGAGTTCGGCATTAATATCACCGATATAAATTTCTTCTAAATCGTATTTGCTAAGTATATCAAACAAAACCGCACCGCCACCCACGAATGGCTCAGCATATTTTGTAATTCGACCATCCGCAAAAGGATAATAGCGTTCAATTTCTTTAAGGAGCTGACCTTTACCGCCTACCCACTTCAAGAAAGGTTTGACTGCTTTTTCTTCAGATTTATTGTATCGTGTACTTCTTGCATCTGTGGGTTTTTCTGCCGAAGTAGGTATAATCCACATATTACCAACCATAGTTGCTTCAGCAATTCTTTGTTCCGAACAAAGAACCGCTACTCTTCTTTGAGAAATTCCCCACTTGTCAGCAGCTTCTCTTGCAGACATAAATTCCATAACAACCTCCTTAACACATTGGGTTTGTGCTTATATAACATTATATTCTAAACCTCGAATAATAGCAATACCATTTCCAAAAATAATTGTACATTTTTTTGCTTTATCAAAAAAATAGATAAAAAGATTACTCCAGTTCGCCAATGAAAGAGTTTTTGGAAATCTGCAAATATTTTGAAATAACGCCCTCGCAATTTTTTGATATGGAAACCGATGACCCTATTTTACTCCAGAATGTAATAACCGAATTAAAAAAGTTAAATTTTGATGATATGTCGCTTATATTATCAAATATACAAAGATTAACAAAATAAAACAAGAGCTGTGTGTGGGAAAAAGCCCACACACAGCTCTTGTTTTATCCAAAATTATATTCTTCAAATTTGAAGCCATAGGTGTCGGCAAATATCTCGGCTTCGGAATCTCTTACGCCGCATATAACAAGGTCTTTCGTTCCAAAAAATGCATCGGTTTCTATATTTTCAACAGTTTCGGGAATGTATATTTTTTTCAAGTCTTTACAATCGGCAAACGCCTTGTATTTTATCGTATTGATTCCCGAAGATACGGTATATTCCGTAAACGAACAACCGGCAAACACAGTAGATTCCAACACTTCAACTCCGTCGGGAATATCTACGCTCGTAAATGAACAACCGGCAAATGCCATTTCGCCTATCGTCTTCAAAGAGTCGCTAAGAGTAATCTCATTTAATAAAGTACAGCCCGAGAAACACGCTCCGCCTATAACCTCAAGCTCCTCGCCGCCTTTTAACGATTTCAAAGAGCCGCAATTATAAAAAACCATATCGCCCAAAGTTTTCACAGAATCAGGCAAGGTAATTTGGGTAATTGCCGACATTCCAAACGCATTATCTTTAATAGCTTTAACCGTGTCGGGAAGAGTTATATTTAGTAACTCTCCGCAGAAGTTAAATGTTCCTTTTTCAATAATCTCGACATCACCTTTTATTGTAACGGAAGTTAGCTTTCCGCAACGTCTAAATGCATATTCACCTATCTTCGTTACGCTTTCGGGTATAACCACGCTTTCAATCAAAGTTGCATCAAATGCCGCTTCGCCTATTTCAACGACGTTTTTTCCATTTATAGTCTCGGGAATTACAACGTTCATATTTTCGCCCGAATAGCCTTTTATCGCTATGCCGCCCTCGACGCTTTCATAGATAAAATCACCTTTTTCTCCGCAAGAAGCCAATATACATATTAAGGCTATTGCCGTTAAGACAAAAAATAAAACCTTTCTTTTCATATATCCACCTTTGTGCAAAATAATCATCGCAGTTATTATACTACTTTTTAGGCTATTATTTCAATAAATTGGCAATAAAATTTACAATTTCGTGGACAAACAAAAATTTTCGTGATATAATTGGCTCAAACGAAAATACATATACATAAAGAGAGGTATATATTACCATGATATATTTGCAAAACGAAGAACTTAAGGTTCAAATAAAGGAACTCGGGGCTGAAGTTCAGTCAGTTATCACAAAGGAAGGCAGAGAATGCACATGGCAGGGCGACCCTACATTTTGGAAAGGCAGAGGTCCTCACCTTTTCCCCATCTGCGGAAGACTCCGCGACAATAAGTATATTTACAAGGGCAATGAATATTCTCTCGGCAGTCACGGTTTTGCAAAGCTTATGGAATACAAGGCTGAAAAGCTCAGCGAATCTTCTGCTGTATTCACGCTTACTGAAACAGAAGAAACACTCAAAAACTACCCCTTCGCTTTTGAATTTAAGGTTAAGTACGACCTCGTGGGCAGAACTATCAACGTTGAATATATCGTTACAAACAAAAACGACTACGATATGTACTTCTCCGTAGGCGGCCACGAAAGCTACGTATGTGAAGGCGGCATTGAAAACTTCTACGTTGAATTTGACAAGAATGTTACACTTGATTCTTACACAGTCGTAGGTCCTATCGTTAACCACGAGACGACAAGAATCGTCGAAAACTCCAACACCCTTCCTCTCAAAAACGAATATTTCAAGGTTGACGCTCTTGTATTTAAGGATATTGACTTCGACGGACTTACAATAAAGAAAAATGACGGTTCTCTCAACGTTAAAGTTGATTTCACGGGATTTGAAAACCTTCTTATTTGGACACTTCCCGGAGCCCCTTATGTTTGCGTTGAGCCTTGGTTTGGCTTCCCCGACTTTGACGACACGGATTACATTTTTGAAACAAAGGTAGGCATTCAGAAGCTTGCTCCCGGAAAGACATTTAACGCTGTTCATTCAATGACATATTAATAATAATTGAAATATTTTTATAGTATTAAATAACGGTCTCTTGTACTGTTTGGAATTAATTAAAAAACAAGCTAATTATAGAGTATATGGGCTTCGCCCATATACTCTATGTTGTATTTAACAAAAAGGAGCACAAACAAAAATGTTTGTACTCCTTTTATTTTAAGCCAAAACCGATTTATTTTTCGTTCGCTTAATAATCTGTACGATAATAACTAAAGATACAATGAGAATTCCTAACAAATCAGTAACAAGACCGGGGTAGATCAAAAGAATACCGCCCACGATAGACATAACACGCTCATACCAAGCCATGTGCTCGAGGATATATCCCTCGAGAGCCGCAGAAACCGCGAATATACCGATAAGCGAAGAAGCAACGATCAGTATGATATCAAATATACTGTTTGTTCCTATAAAAAGCATCGCTGGATTCAGGGCAAACACGTATGGAACAATAAATGCTCCAATTGCAAGCTTTGTAGCGGTAAATGCAGTCTTCATCGGATTTGCCTGAGCTATTGCAGCCCCCGCATATGCCGCCAGTGCAACGGGAGGAGTAAGGTCGGCTACGATACCGAAGTAGAATACAAAGAAATGTGCCGCAAGTATCGGAACACCCATCTGAACCAGAATCGGTGCACAGGTTGCCGCCATAATACAATAGTTTGCGGTGGTGGGAACGCCCATTCCCAGAACTATACAACAAAGCATCGTAAGGAACAGAGCGATGATCAAATGATCTCCCGCAAATGCCACAATACTGTTAAAGAGCATATAGGCAAGTCCCGTAACGCTGATAAGTCCCGCAACGATTCCTGCGATTCCGCATGCAACCGCAACTGTAATCATTCCTTGTGCTCCTGCCGCAAGTGCTTCCCAGATACGAGCAGGGGTAATTCTGTTTCCCTTATTGAACAAGCTTACTACGATAGCAACGCCAATCGCGATAACCGCCGCATAAGCTATAGAACGTGTGCTGGTTCCCACAAGATAGATAAGAACTATCAAAGGGAGAAGTAGATAGGTCTTTTTCAAAAGCGGAATCAAGCGAGGAAGCTCCTCCTTGGTCATACCGCGAAGTCCCTCTTTTTTAGCCTCAAGGTGAACTGTTATAAATACGCCTGCAAAATAAAGTATTGCGGGAAGAATTGCTCTTACTACTATATTTGAATAGGGAACTCCTACCGTCTCTGCCATCAAAAATGCGGCAGCACCCATAATAGGAGGCATAATTTGTCCGCCGGTCGAAGCCGATGCCTCTGCTGCGGCGGCAAATTCGGGCTTATATCCCGTTTTTTTCATCAAGGGGATGGTTACGGCACCCGAGCCCACCGTGTTTGCAACCGAAGAACCCGACACCATTCCTTCAAGTGCGGAAGCAACTACCGCAACCTTTGCGGGACCGCCCGAAAAGCGTCCGACAAGAGCATTGGCGATATTGATAAAGAAATCTGCTACTCCCGTTCTCTCAAGGAACGCACCGAATATGATAAACATAACGATATATTTTGAGCATACGTTTACGGGTGTTGAAAGCACACCCTCTTTGGAGTAAAACAATATTCGTACACTTTCGGTAATTCGTGCAAAGAAATCGGGATTATGAAGTCCCCAAAACAAAGCGTAAACCAATAGCGTACCCGCAACCAAAATGATTGGGAGACCAACGCTTCGGCGGCAAAGCTCCACAAGGGATACAATACCAAAAATACCGATGATTACCTCAAGGGTTGTGATATTATACCGTGCAACGATCTCACCTGCGTTGAATGCAAAATAAAGAAACGCCCCTGAGCCCAGAAGCATCATTACAACGTCATACCATGGAATAAAATTCGTTTTTTGTACACCTTTTTTAGCAGGAAATATTATGTACCCAATAAAAATAATATACGCCATAAACGTGGTGAGTCTTAACTCATCAAGCCAGGTTGCAAAAAAGGTTACGTAAATACACATTAAAGAAAAAAGGGCAAGGATACAAGTTACGACGATCTTCGGGATACCCTCCCAGATACGAGTGGTCGATTCCTTGTCATATTTTTTCATAATAGAATCAAGATCCATCGGCTCTGTATCTACCGCCACTTTCTTTTTCTTAAAAGAAGCCATTTCAAATTCCTTTCCAGAAGATTAAAAAGCATAAAAAATCAATGCGGTTGGGCGATTATACGCTACAACCGCATTGACAATGATCATAGAATCACTTTGTTTCTACGGTTACACTCTTTTCTGCAAAGTACTTAGCTGCACCTGCATGGAAAGGAGCAGTCATACCGCTGGTAGCATTCTCAATAGAAAGCTCCGCACCCTTTGCGTGTGCATCGGTTATCGCGTCAATGTTATCAAATATAGCCTTTGTAAGTTTGTAAACATCGTCTTCTGAAGCAGATGCACTTACGATAAGAGTTGCTTTAACAGTTACCGTCTTAACTTCCTCTGTCTGTCCTGCATAGGTATTAGCGGGGATAGAGTGTACGGTATAATAGGGGCAATCGTTCAAGAGCTTAGTAGCAATATCGCCGTCAATCGGAATGAGATATGCGGTATTGGTCGTGAACAATTCTGTAATTGCGGGAGTGGGAGGACCTGCAACAATGAAGGCAGCATCTATCTTTTTATCCTTCAATGCATCTGCAGAGTCAGCAAATGACTGGTACTGAGGAACTATGTCAGACTCAGAAAGTCCTGCAGCAGCAAGAACGTCCATTGCGTTGAAGTAAACGCCGGAGCCGGCAGCACCGATAGATACTTTTTTACCCTTCAAGTCTGCAACAGTCTTGATTTCGGGATCCATAGTTACAAGCTGAACTGCCTCAGCATAAAGACCGCCAACTACACGGAAAGAATCAATTTTACCTTCTTTTTCAAAGGAACGTGAACCTTCCCAAGCATAAGCCATAACGTCGGACTGTACGGTACCGAGCTGATAGTTTCCTGCATCAATACCAAGGATGTTTGCCTTAGAACCGTCTGTAGAAACAACATTAACGTTGATTCCCGCAGAACTCTTTATCTGTGAGCCGAGAATACCGCCGTATCCGTAGTATGTACCTGCTGTTCCACCTGTTCCCATAGTCATGGTTGTAGAATTACCGCATGCTACGAGAGCAAAAAGCATTAAAATCATCAATGCCAAAGAAATAAATTTTTTCATAATTTTCCTCCAAATAAAATGTTAGCTATTATTATATATTATTTTCAAAAAAATTTCAAGCTGTTTGAACAATTTTTTTGATTTTTTCACAAAAGGTGGATAACAGTAGACGATTTTTGTATTGTTTGTCAGGTTAATTAGTGTATGTATTAACCCTAACTTCACCGACACTTTCTTTCATTTTGCGAGCTTCATTTAAACGAGTAGGCCGAAGAATCATTATCCCAAATTCGTTACTTTTCAGTTTTTCAAACTATGAATAGGTGCAGGAACACGTCCTCCGCGGTTTATAAATACTGCGGGCGAATAGGTATTAACGTGCATTACGGGAGCTTCTCCGAGAAGTCCGCCGAACACAACGCTGTCTCCCTCTTTCTTGCCGTAAGCAGGAATTACTCTTACCGCAGTTGTCTTTGTATTTGCAACACCTATAGATATTTCGTCCGCGATAATACCGCAGATAACATCTTCAGGTGTATCACCCGGGATAGCTATCATATCAAGACCAACCGAGCATACGGCCGTCATTGCTTCTAATTTTTCAAGTGTCAATGCCCCTGTTGCCGCCGCACTTATCATACCTGCGTCCTCGGATACGGGAATAAATGCCCCCGACAAACCGCCTACATGAGACGAAGCCATAACGCCGCCCTTTTTAACTGCGTCATTAAGCATAGCAAGAGCCGCCGTCGTACCGTGAGCACCGCACTTTTCAAGTCCCATTCCCTCAAGTATGTACGCAACAGAGTCACCTACTGCAGGTGTGGGAGCAAGCGATAGGTCAACGATACCAAAGGGTACTCCGAGTCTTGCCGAAGCCTCGTGAGCAACAAGCTGACCTACTCTTGTAATCTTGAATGCAGTCTTTTTTATAACCTCTGCAAGTTCGTCGAGTCTACAGTTCCCTGCACGTTTGATTGCACTTGCAACAACACCGGGACCTGAAACTCCGACATTTATAATTTTTTCATTTTCGCCTACACCGTGGAACGCCCCTGCCATAAAGGGATTATCTTGGGGAACGTTAGCAAAAACAACAAACTTTGCACAGCCGATTGAATCTCTGTCTCTTGTAAGATAAGCTGCCTGCTTAATTATATGCCCCATTTTTGCAAGTGCATCCATATTGATACCGGCCTTGGTAGATGCAACGTTTACCGAAGAGCAAACCAGGTTTGTTTCAGCCAAAGCCTGAGGAATAGCCTCAATAAGATTTGCCGCACCGAGCGTCATACCCTTTTCAACAAGAGCTCCAAAGCCGCCGATAAAGTTAATGCCGAGCGTTTTAGCCGCCTTATCAAGCGTGTGTGCAATTCTGACGTAACCGTCGGGGCTGACAGCACCGCCGATAAGCGAAATAGGTGTAAGAGAAACACGCTTATTAATAATCGGAATACCGTACTGCTTCTCAATAACCTCACATTCCGAGACGAGTTTTTCCGCAGTTTTTGTTATCTTATCGTAAATCTTATCGTTAAGCCTGTTTTCGTCATCACTTACGCAGTCGAAAAGGCTGATGCCCATAGTAACAGTACGGATATCAAGATTCTCGTCACGTATCATATTTATAGTTTCTTGTATATCGTGAATATTAAGCATTTCTATCCCCCGTCAAATTCTGTGCATGGAGTTAAATATATCTTCGTGCATAGTATGTATCTCAAGATTGTTCTGCTTACCCATTTCGGACATAATATCAACAAAATCATTGAAAGGAACGCTTATATTATCAATATCCACAAGCATGATCATTACGAAATAATTTTGAAGAATAGTTTGGGAAACGTCAGCAATATTAACGTTGTAATCCGCACAAATATTGGCAGTTTTTGCAACAATACCGATATTATCCTTTCCCGTTACACTTATTACAGCCTGCATACTATAATCCTCCGTTTTTCTCTTATATATACCGTTTATCTATTTATTACCTTTGATGATAACATATTTACAGACCGTTGTCAACATTAAAAGAATGTATATTAACCAATCTTTTTTGAATAAAAGCAGGAGAGGATGAATAATATTTACCAAAAAGAAAAAAGAAGAGGTGCAACCCCATGTTTAAAAAAATTACAATAATACTGATGCTTACCATAACTCTTTTTGTTTTCGGGTGTACCCCCAAAAAACAACCTCATCTTGAATACCAAGCAAAAAATTTTGAGTGTACCGCAGGATTAAAAATAAACGGCGAAAACTATTCGATAAACGTTACCAAAACAGAAAAGGGAGACTATACCCTCACTTTTACAAGCCCCGAAACAGTAAGCGGGATCACAATAGAGAAAACAAACGGAGAGCATTTCTTTTCTGTCGGCAACGTACATATTCCCCTAAAAGAGAATACTAACATAACAGCCGAAGCTCTAAAGCTTTTCGATTTATCAAAAAAAGAACTTATCTCGACGGTTTCCGATATGTATGGCGGAGTTAAGGTAAAGGTTTCGGATTATCAATGCGAATTTGGCAAAGTGAAACTTTACCTGTCCGCCGACACCCAGCTTCCGCTACGTATAGAAGCCGATATAAACGGCAACGAAGTAGTTATATCTTTTTCAAACTTTACAATAAACCAATAAACAAAGGATATTAAATAAGGCGTGTAAAAAATAAAATATAATAATTAAACAAATCTGTCTCCACAAAAAGCCCTTTCCTGCGGAAAGGACTTTTTTGTTTATGCTTCATTTATTGTAAGCTATTTTCTTTACTTTATAACTCTCTGCTTCGACGGCATTTTTTAACTGTTCGGAATCGACATCGCCCGAAGTCCAAACCAAGACAACACCTTTTTTATGGTCAGCTTCAGCAGATACAACGGATTCAACCGCCAGCAAAGCCTTCTTTACAGAGTTTTCGCAATGCTCACACATCATACCCTTGATATGCATAACGATACTCGGGACATTAGCATCATTTCCTGTGTTTTTCGGCAATTTCACAAAGTTAAGCCTCAAAGCATTTAATACAACGCAAAAGCTGGAAAGACTCATTGCCGCCGCACCAAACATAGGGGTCAGCTTCCAACCGAACAGCGATATAAACACACCTGCCGCAACAGGTATTCCTATTGCATTATAAATAAATGCCCAAAACAGATTTTGGTGTATCGTGTGCAAAGTCGCTCTGCTTATTTTTATTGCAGCTACAACATCGGAAAGTCTGCTCTTCATCAACACAACATCAGCCGAATCGATGGCTATACCCGTTCCTGCACCGATAGCAATGCCAACATCTGCCGAAGTAAGTGCCGGTGCATCGTTTATACCGTCTCCGACCATCGCCACTCTTCCCTTTGATTTCAATTCGCGGATAACCTTCTCCTTGCCGTCCGGCAATACTCCTGCAATAACCTCATCAACGCCCGTCTGCCCGCCGATTGCATTTGCGGTCTTTTCGTTGTCGCCCGTAAGCATAACGGTATAAATACCCATTGCTTTTAACTGCATAACAGCCACTCTGCTGTCGGATTTTATAACGTCAGCAACAGCAATTATCCCAATAAGCTCATTGTCCACGGCAAAAAACAAAGGAGTTTTGCCCTCTTCTGCCACATTTTCAGTTAATGAAACAACTTCCCCCTCAACCGTCGTGACAGTTTCAATATATCTTCTGTTTCCGCCGTAGAGCTTACGACCTTGACACTCGGCAGACAATCCGTTTCCCGGAACTGTTTTAAAATCGGTTACGTCAAAACAACAGATGTTATTATTTTCTGCATAGGTAACTATCGCCTTTGCCAATGGGTGCTCACTTTTTATTTCGAGTGAATACGCATATTCGACAAGCTGTTTTTCTGTTATATCACCCAAAGGAAATATATCTGTTATAACGGGCAAGCCCTCGGTAACCGTGCCGGTTTTATCAAGAGCAATGGTTTTTATCTTGCCTGAATTTTCAAGAGATTCTGCCGTTTTAAACAGTATGCCGTTTTTTGCCCCAACGCCGTTACCTACCATTATTGCAACAGGCGTTGCAAGACCTAAAGCACAGGGACAGCTTATAACCAGCACAGATATTCCGCGAACTAATGCAAATCCGAATTCTTTGCCGAGTATAAGCCATACAATAACAGTTATTACCGCAACCGAAATAACCGCAGGAACAAATATGCCTGAAACCTTGTCAGCAATACGGGCAATAGGTGCTTTTGTCGCTGAGGCATCACCTACCATTTTTATAATCTGCGAAAGAGTGGTATCATTGCCCACCCTTGTTGCACGGCATTTCATAAATCCCGAAAGGTTGACAGTACCCGAGGTTACATCATCCCCCACTTCTTTGTCAACAGGTATGCTTTCACCGGTCAAAGCCGACTCATTTACCGAGCTTGAGCCCTCAATAACACAACCGTCAACCGCGATATTTTCGCCCGGACGAACTACGAAAATATCATCTACTTTTACTTGTTCTATAGGAATAATCTTCTCTTCTCCGTCTCTTATAACCACTGCACTTTTCGGTGCAAGCTTCATAAGACTTTTCAAAGCATCAGTCGTTTTGCCCTTCGATATAGCTTCAAGCATCTTCCCGAGAGTTATAAGAACGAGAATCATTGCCGCCGACTCAAAATACAGCTCGTGCAAAAGGTGATATGCCGATTCAGGCGTAAGAACCATAACAAACATAACCCCAACGCTGTATATAAATGATGCCCCCGAGCCAAGCCCAACAAGTGTGTCCATATTCGGACTGCCGTGAAAAAGCGATTTAAAACCGTTTACAAAAAAATTTTTATTTATAACAAGTACAACCGATGACAAAACGAGCTGTATCACGGTTATCATAATAGGACTGCTTTCTAAAAAATTGGGCAAAGGTAACCCGAACATATTATGCCCCATAGCCGTATACATAAGGAATAAAAGAAAAAACAACGATGAAATAAGGCGTTTTTTCAGCTTTATTATTTCACCCACCGTATTGTCTGAAGCTTCAGAGGAAGAATAAATCTCATCGTTTGAGTAAACAGATGCATCATAACCTGCACTTCTTACAGCTTCAATAAGTTCAGCCGAATCATATTCACCCTCTACATTCATTGAGTTTGTCAAAAGACTTACCGAACAATTTTGAACACCGCCAACCTTTTTTACCGCCTTTTCAACACTTGCGGCACAGGCGGCACAGCTCATACCCTTTACGTTATATTTTTCCATATTATTTCTCCATTTTTAAATTAACCGAATATATTATATTATTTACATAGGCTAAAAGTCAAGGGAAATTTTTTATTATAAAAAAAGCAGGCAAGAGTTTTGCTCCCGAACACACAAAAAAAGGGGCTTATTGAAAAACCCCTTTTAAAACCTCAAAAACTTTAGTTAAAGTTTTTATAAATATTATTCAAGCTCGAAAGTGCCGGTATAAAGCTGATAATACGTTCCCTTTTCTGCGATAAGCTTTTCGTGGTTGCCTCGCTCTATAATTCTGCCGTGGTCAAGTACCATAATAACGTCCGAATTCTTGACGGTGGAAAGTCTGTGTGCAATAACGAATACCGTTCTTCCCTCCATGAGCTTGTCCATACCCTTTTGAACTATAGCTTCCGTACGCGTATCAATAGACGACGTCGCCTCGTCAAGTATCATAACAGGCGGGTCGGCAACAGCCGCACGGGCTATTGCAATAAGCTGTCTCTGTCCTTGCGAAAGGTTTGAGCCGTTATTTGAAAGCATAGTATCATATCCGTCGGGCAATCTTGTTATAAAATCGTCAGCACCTGCAAGAATTGCCGCCTTTATACACTCTTCGTCGGTAGCATCAAGCTTTCCGTATCTGATGTTTTCCATAACCGTACCGGTAAACAGATTGGTCTCCTGCAATACAATACCGAGAGAACGGCGAAGATCCGACTTCTTAATTTTGTTTATATTAATTCCGTCATATCTTATCTTGCCGTCGGCAATATCGTAAAAACGGTTAATAAGATTAGTTATCGTAGTCTTACCCGCACCCGTAGCACCGACAAATGCAACCTTCTGTCCCGGCTCTGCATAAACAGTAACATCGCGAAGAACAGGCTTGTTATCCTCGTATTCAAAATCCACGTTAAACAGTCTTACGTCGCCTCGAAGCTCGGTATAAGTCAGCGTTCCGTCTCCATGAGGGTGTCTCCACGCCCATTTTCCCGTATGCTTATCCGACTCTTTTATGGTTCCGTCTTCGGCAATTTCCGCATTAACAAGGGTTACATACCCTTCGTCAACCTCCGGCTTCTCGTCCATAAGAGTAAACACTCTCTCCGCCCCCGCCATTGCCATAACTATTGAATTTATCTGCTGGGAAACTTGATTTACGTTTCCTGTAAACTGCTTGGTCATATTAAGGAACGGAATTACGATATCTATCGTAAACGGCAATCCCGAAATACTGATATTCGGAAAACCGGTTACAAGAAATAAGCCTCCCATCGTTATACAAACAACGTACAGAATATTACCGATATTCATTATAACCGGACCCAGTATATTTGCAAAAGCGTGTGCCTTCGTGCTGTCTTCGCAAAGCTCGTTGTTTATTCTGTCAAAATCGGTCTTTACCTTTTCCTCGCGACTGAACACCTTTATAACCTTTTGTCCGTTCATCATCTCCTGAACGTAACCTTCGGTCTTACCTATAGACTTCTGCTGACGAATAAAATATTTTGCAGAGCCGCCGCCAAACTTTGTTGACACAAAAAACATACCCACAACGCCCAAAAGTATAATCAACGTCATCAATATGCTGTAGTAAAGCATAATAAACAATACTGTAGTTACAATTATACTTGCCTGTAAAAGACTGGGCAAAGACTGTGAAACAAGCTGACGAAGAGTATCTATATCATTCGTATAATAACTCATAATATCGCCGTGCTTGTTAGTATCAAAATATTTGATAGGCAGATTCTGCATACCGTCAAACATCTTCTTTCTCATTTTGCCGAGAAAGCCCTGTGTAATTATTGCCAAAAGCTGTGTCTGTATTGTAATAAATATCAAAGAAAAGATATATAAACCAATAAGAATGGCTATCAATGGGAAAATTTCCTGCTTTGCCGCAGCCCAGCTCATATTACCGCTATCAAGATACGAGGTTATAACCGCCATTACCTTTTGCGTAAAAACAGACGGTATCGCTGAAACCACCGAAGACGATACAATACATACGATTACAATGGGAACCAATATGGGATATGACTTAAAAAGCAGCTTCAAAACTCTGCCGAGAATATTAAAATTAATTTTTCTCATAGGAGGTCTGCCATTCATCTGAGTTTTTGCATTGTACTTACTCATTGTCTTCACCCCCATTTGTCTGCTGTTCGTACACTTCGCGGTATATTTCACTTCTCGTAAGCAGCTCTGAGTGTTTACCTGCGTCGGAAATCTTGCCGTTTTCCATTACTATTATCAAATCCGCGTCTTGAACGGAAGCAATTCTCTGAGCTATGATTATCTTTGTCGTCTCGGGAATATACTGCTTAAAACCGGCTCTGATAAGAGCGTCTGTTCTTGTATCGACCGCACTTGTAGAGTCATCAAGTATAAGTATCTTGGGTTTCTTTAACAATGCTCTTGCTATACAAAGTCTCTGCTTCTGACCGCCCGAAACGTTAGTACCGCCCTGCTCTATCTTCGTATCGTAACCGTCAGGGAAAGAACTGACAAAATCGTCAGCCTGAGCAAGAATACAAGCATTTCTTATTTCTTCATCTGTAGCACTTTCGTTACCCCAGCGAAGATTTTCCTTTATCGTACCCGAGAAAAGCAAATTCTTCTGCAAAACAACGGATACAGCGTTTCTGAGCGTATCAATATCATAATCTCTTACGTCAACGTTACCTACCCTAACGCTTCCTTCGGTTACGTCATAAAGACGCGGAATAAGCTGTACAAGTGAGGATTTACCCGAGCCTGTTCCGCCGATAACGCCAACCGTCATTCCCGATTCAATCTTTATATTAATGTCAGACAACGCATTTTTCCTTGCCTTTGACGCATATTTAAAATTAACGTTATCAAACTCAATCGTGCCGTCAGCAACATTATATATAGGAGTTTCGGGATTAGAAAGAGCTGTCTTTTCGGACAAAACCTCGTAAATACGCTTCATGGACTCCAATGACATAGTCAACATAACGTATATCATAGAAAGCATCATAAGCTGCATAAGAATCTGCATACCATAGGTCAGCATAGCAGACATTTCACCTACGTTTATCGTTGTACCGCCCGAAGATATTGCAATTTTTGAGCCTACAAACATAACAAATATCATATTGAAATAAACGCAAAACTGCATTAATGGCGAGTTAAATGCAACGATTCTCTCTGCCTTTGTAAAATCATTCTGAATATCATCAGCCGCCCTGCTGAACTTCTGCTTTTCATATTCCTCCCTTGAAAAGCCCTTTACAACACGAGCCGCACGAACATTTTCCTCTATAGATTCATTAAGCTTATCGTACTTCTTGAAAACACGTCTGAATGCGGGCATAGCCTTTTTGGCTACCAAAAGAAGACCTGCGGCAAGAACCGGAATAAGCACAACAAATGAACCTGCCAAAGCACCGCCCATTATGTATGCCATAACTATTGAAAATACCAACATTAACGGTGCTCTTATGGCAATTCTGATTATCATCATAAACGACATCTGCACATTGGCAACGTCAGTGGTCATTCTTGTAACCAAAGAAGATGATGAAAATTTGTCAATATTTTCAAATGAATACGTCTGTACCGTAGTAAAAATATCGTGTCTTAAATTTTTTGCAAAGCCTGCCGATGCTTTAGCACAGGTAAGTGCGGCAACAGCACCGCAGCATAAAGAAAGTACCGCCATCAAAACAAGAATCAGCCCTATTTTGACAATATAGCTCATATCAACGATATTTGCTTCAAGCTTGTTTATTACCCTCGACGTAATAAACGGCAGAAAACATTCGATAACAACCTCTGCAACAATAAAAAACAATGTAAAGAAAACATATTTTTTGTATTCCCTTACACAGCCAAAAAGCCTCTTTATCATTTCTTTTCCTTTCTTTTTTAATCGGTTTCAAATATAATCATACAAATTTTTTCACTCTTTGTATTATATCACATCTATTTTATTTTTTCTACTATATTTTGTTAACAAGAAAGCTTTTTTGAAAAATATTCCCTCTACGCACTGTACAAACAATTAAGACAAGGAAGACTCCAAAAAGGTAACACCTTTGGAATCTTTCTTAGTATGTGCGTAGTGTCAAAGTTTTTCACCAAAAGAAAAAGCTTGCCTTTCCGTGTTATCGGAAAAGCAAGCCTTTTGTTATTAATTTGAAGTTATTTATGCTTTTTTCTTGCCCGACATAAGCTTGATTACAAACAGTGTTGCTATCATAAGAGCAACTGCGATTGCAAGTGAAATAATCGCATTCTGAACAAATGCAGCAATTATAAAGCACACAAATGAAACTGCTGCAACAACTATAGCATAAGGAAGCTGTGTCGAAACGTGGTTAATATGGTCGCACTGTGCACCCGCCGAAGACATAATCGTTGTATCGGAAATGGGTGAGCAGTGGTCGCCGCATACAGCACCCGCAAGGCAAGCGGAAATACCAATTATCATAAGTGTTGAATCTGCGGGGAAAATAGCCGTAACGATGGGAATGAGAATACCAAATGTACCCCATGATGTACCTGTTGCAAAAGCAAGTCCGCAAGCAACAAGGAATATAATTGCAGGCAAAAGACTGCTGAGTCCTGCAGCCGCACCCTCCATAAGCTGTGCAACAAACACCTTCGCACCTAAAAGACTCGTCATATTCTTAAGAGCTGTCGCCATTGTAAGTATCATAATAGCGGGAACCATCGCCTTAAAGCCTTCGGGAATACTTTCCATACAAGACTTAAAGTTAATCACGCGACGGATACAGTAGTAAGCTATGGAAGCTATAAGTGCTATAAGACCGCCCCAAGGCAAACCTACGGTAGCATCGGTGTTAGAAAATGCCTCGATGATATTCATATTCGCAAAGCTGTTTCCGTTACCGTTGTAAACCAATGCCAAAACGCAGAAGACGATAAGTGCAAGAACAGGGAAAATCAAGTCAAAAACAATTCCCTTCGGATTGCCTTCCTCTTCTTCTTTTGAAACAATAATTTCACCGGAAGTAAAGAGGTCGCCGTTTTCAGCATTCTCTTCGTGCTTCTTCATAGGACCAAAGTCTATCTTCATCACTACAATTCCAATAATGAAAACAAAAGTAAGCAATGAATAGAAGTTATAAGGAATAGCCTTTATAAACAATGCAAGACCTTCGCCCTCTTCGGCATAGCTTGCAACAGCTGCCGCCCACGAAGAAATGGGAGCTATCATGCAAACGGGAGCCGCAGTAGCGTCAATAAGGTATGCAAGCTTTGAACGTGAAATCTTGTGAGTGTCGGTTACAGGACGCATAACCGAACCAACTGTCAAGCAGTTGAAATAGTCGTCAATAAATATAAGCAAGCCCAATATAAAGGTAGCTATTGACGCACCGGCCTTTGAATGTATATGAGTTTTTGCCCATCTGCCGAAAGCCGCAGAACCGCCCGACTTGTTTATCAAAGAAACAATCGCACCAAGTATAACAAGGAATGCAAATATACCGGCCGTACCCGATACTGCGGAAATAATACCGCCCTCTACTACGTTGTCAATAGTTGAAGTAACGTTAAAATTAGCAGCAAGTAAACCGCCTGCAACAATACCAATAAACAAAGATGAATATACTTCCTTGGTTATCAAAGCCAACACTATTGCAATAATCGGGGGAATCAACGCCCAGAAAGTAGCAAACATAGGCATATCAGCCCTTACAGTCTCAAGAGCCGTCTTTGAGTTTTCCTCAAAGTTCTCATCGCTTCCGCTGTTTGTCGTATATTCGTCAAGATAACCTACAGCCGTATCGTAATCGGTATAATCGGGAGCAGCTTCTTCAGCACATACAACAGTTGCAAAAGCCATAGTTATCATAAACACTAATGTTATGATAGCAAACAGCTTTTTAAATCTCAGAATTTTCATGTTTTTCTCCTTTTTATGTTTTTTTGACATAATTATTTAATTATTTATACATTTATTATATTTATTTTCTATAATATGTCAACAGTTTCTGCGTTTTTTCGACATTTTATATAAAAGCCATTGACAATATTACAAACAAATGCTATTATTTAATCGACAGGTTAGCTAAAGCTAACCTGAATTAAAAACAATTACAAAAAAAATACAAATACGAGGAGAATCCCATGAACTATATCATAATAGCAATAATAATATTAGCGGTTATTCGTGCAACGGTCTATATTATAAAAGCAAAAAAGAAAGGGAAAAGCTGCCACGGTTGTGCTGACAGCAGTTTTTGCGGAGGTTCTTGTGCCTCCTGCTCTTCTCAACGCTCTGAAAAAAACAAAAATAAGTAACGGTTTATATTTAAACATTAAGAGGATACTCGTCATTCGCACGGGTATCCTCTTTTCTAAGTTTATAAAAAAACAACATCCCCCGCGTTTTAGCGGAGGGATGTCTATACTATTTAGTATTATTCTACCGTTACACTCTTAGCGAGGTTTTTGGGTTTATCGATATCACAGCCTTTGTCCTTTGCAGTATAGTAACTTAACAGTTGTAGAGGAACTATCTGTAAAGATACGGTAAACTGCGGAAGCGTATCGGGAACGATAAAAGTATTTTTAAATTCAGCGATAAGCTCTTTGTTTTTCTCCGTTGTAACAACAAGCATTTCTGCACCTCTTGCCATTACCTCACAAATATTACTGTATGTTTTGCCGAATATTTCTGCATCTGCGGCAAGTGCAACAACGGGTACACCGGGATCAATAAGAGAGAGAGTACCGTGCTTCAATTCACCTGCAGCGTATGCCTCGGAGTGTATATAGCTAATTTCTTTCATTTTCAGCGAAGCCTCAAGAGAAGCTGCATAGTCAAGCCTTCTGCCAATAAAATAAATGTCATCTGCTTTTGCAAACCAAGTCGCATAGCTTTCAGCTTTTTCAATATTACGGTCAATGGCCATCTGTATCTTATGGGGAAGTGCCGCCAACTCGTGTGTCATTTTCTTTTCTTCATCTTCGGTTAATGTACCCTTGCCCTTTGCAAGTCTTATTGCCAATGCATAGAGTACCGCAAGCTGTGCACTGTACGCCTTTGTAGTTGCAACAGCCACCTCTCTGCCTGCTTTTGTAAATATAACGTTGTCGCTTTCGTTTGCGATAGCACTTCCGCTTACATTTACAATAGACAGTATCTTTGCACCCTTTTGCTTTGCAAGTCGGAGTGCCGCCAACGTATCGGCAGTCTCACCGCTTTGGCTTATAAACACCGCCAATGTATGCTCGTCTATAAGGGGATTAACGTATCTGAACTCGGAGGCAATTTCAGCCGATGCTCTGATATTTCCCATAGACTCTATAAGCTGTTTGCCAACAACACCCGCATGATATGCCGAGCCGCAGGCAACAATTACGACCTCACGAAGGTCATTTTTTATGTAATCATCGGAAATATCAACGTTTTCAAGGCAAATGCCGTTGTTTTTTATAAGAGGCAATACAGTATCTCTCACAGCATTAGGCTGCTGCAACATTTCAAGCATCATATAATGCTCATAACCGTGCTTATCTGCAGTAAGCTCACCGACATCAATTTTAACGGCAAGCTTTTCTATTGACTGACCGTCTTTATCGTAAAACTCAATTTTTTCACGGTTCAACACACAAATTTCGCCGTTCTTTACGGGATAATATTCTTTTGCATAGGAAGAAATTGCACCTGCATCGGAGCAAACAAAGCCACCGTCTGCAGTTCTTGCAGTAACCATAGGACTTGCCATAGCCGTACTGAAAATAGTATCGGGATAATCCGTACAAAGAATACCTAAGGCGTAAGAACCTTTGAGAAGTGATGTAACCTTACTTATTGTCTCTACAACATTTCCGTTATAGTATTTAGAAAGAAGATGAACCACCTTTTCCGTATCAGTCTCGGAGTTGTAATTAACTCCTGCCAATTCTGTTTCAGCAAGCTCATTGGAGTTTTCGATAATACCGTTATGTACAAGAGCAAATTTTTTATCATGGCTGAAATGCGGGTGAGCATTAGCCTCAGAAGGTCCGCCGTGTGTTGCCCAACGGGTATGACCTATACCTACATTTCCCTTCAAATCTTCTCTTTCTGCCGCTTCGCGAAGTCCGACAAGTCTGCCTACCGTCTTGCAAGTATCAATGCCGTTATCCGTAAAAACAGCAACTCCTGCCGAATCATAGCCTCTGTATTCCAAGCATTCAAGTCCCTTCAAAAGATAGGGCACAACATTGTCGCTTCCGACTCTTCCGATAATTCCGCACATTTTCCATAAACCTCACTTATCTTTTTTGCATAATCCAAGGCTGTTTATTAATTCTTCAACCTTAGCCGTATAACTTTCGCATATTTTTGGGCTTCCGCTTTCCACCATTATTCTTATAACAGGCTCGGTACCGCTTTCACGAAGCAAAATTCTGCCGTCCTTGCCCAATTCCTCTGTTATTTGTGCAACCATATTCTTTACTTGCTCATTGTTAGCAACTGCCGCCTTATCGACAACCTGCACATTTCTTATAGATTGAGGATACATAGTAACGGGAGCTGTAAGTTCGCTGAGAGTTGTTTTTCTGTCTATCATTTCTTCAAGAAGCATAATAGCCGTCAGTATACCGTCGCCCGTTGTTGCGTACTTGCGAATTATTGTATGCCCCGACTGTTCACCGCCCAAATAATAATCATTCTCTATCATCGCATCGTGAACGTATCTGTCGCCCACCGTTGTCTGTACATATCCAATACCTGCCTCATCAAGTGCTTTATAAAGCCCCATATTTGACATGATTGTTGTAACGACCTTATTACCCGGCAAAAGCCCCTTATCACGCAAACGTCTTGCGAGAACGAACAAAACGTGGTCTCCGTTTACAATATTGCCCTTTTCGTCAACTGCAATACACCTGTCGGCATCGCCGTCAAAAGCAAAGCCCACATCCATTTTGTGCTCTCTTACATATTTACGCAATGCACCGATATGGGTAGAGCCTGCCTGCTCGTTTATATTAACACCGTCGGGTTCTGCGTTAATAACGTAAACCTGTGCCCCCAGAGCACTGAAGACCGACCTTGCTATCATCCAGGACGAACCGTTTGCACAGTCAAGTGCTACTTTCAGGTCACGGTAAGAATTTGCCGCAACAGATATAAGAAATCCTACGTATCTGTTTCTTCCTGCAACATAGTCTATTACGCAACCAACTTTTTCTCTTGCCGCCAATGGAATGTCATTCCCTTCAACGCCAAGCTTTGAAAAGTCGCCGTCAATATAGTCCTCTATAAGTGCAAGTGTAGTATCATCCATTTTCTCGCCCGCACCGTTGATAAGCTTTATTCCGTTATCAAAATAGGGATTGTGCGATGCGGAGATCATAACGCCGCAGTCAAACATATCCTGTCTTACAACATACGATACGCTGGGAGTCGTGGTAACGTGAAGCATATATGCATCAGCTCCCGACGAAGTTATACCTGCCACAATAGCATATTCAAGCATGTAGCTGGAACGACGGGTATCTTTTCCGATAACCACCCTTGCTTTACGGTTATCCGAATGAGTTTTTGTGTAGTACCAGCCTAAAAATCTGCCTATTTTAAATGCGTGCATTGCCGTCAGTTTTTCATTAGCCTCGCCCCTGAAACCGTCTGTACCGAAATATCTGCCGTTAAATACGACCGATTCTTTAGGTCTGAACAATGTTTCTGTATAGGTGGGTGCCAATGGTATCTCATCACGAAGCAGATCGTCTGTTGTTACGTTAAACAAAGATGAAAGCTGTAATATTTTTCCAACCTCCGGAACAGACTGATCCGACTCCCATTTTGATACTGACTGGCGTGATACTTCCAGCCTTTCTGCCAACTGCTCCTGCGATATATGCATAGCAGTACGAAGTATGGCTATCTTCTGTCCTATAGTCATTATCTTCCCTCCGAAAAGTTATTTTCTGCTCTGTATTTCAATAAACGTTCTTAAAATCAAAATACAGCGTATACTTACCGATGTTACTATTATATTTCATTTTCACTTTTTTCGTCAAGCAACCACAGTTGATATCTTTTTGTCAACCCTAAGTTGCAACCGAACACACCCAATTAAAAAACGGCTAAATAAGCCGTTTTATAAATTATATTTATTTTTTTACAACAAACCTACAGTTGCAAAAGATAAAGAAGGAGCTGTAAAAACTAAAAAAAGGAGAACTGAAGATATATAAATCTAAGCGAATGAATTAAACGTAATTTAAGCCCCTTTCTGCAGGAAAGGTAAATTTGGCATTCATACAGAAAAGGGCTTTGGTACGTAAATCTTCTTAATTTGTGCTTAATTTTGTGTTTGGTTTTGCACGGTTTTTTTAAAAATCCCGCTTTTCAAAACTCATTCTTCAGTCTTATTTTCTTGCTCGGGTTCAATCTTTCTCACGAGAACAGTAAGTTTTTTTATACGCATATCGTCCATACCCGATACGATAACATAGATCTCCTTATGACCGTCATAATCATCGTCATCCATAGCTTCTTCGTCAAAATCGGAATAACTGAAGTTGTCGCCCACATGAGGATCGGCGTTAAGCATTTCTATCGCCCAACCGCCGACAGTAGAATACTCACATTCAAAGTCCTTGGGGGCAAATTCTATCACAGCAAAAAAGTCCTCAATGTTCATATCGCCCGACACTTCGTATGTATTGTTACCCGTCTTGACGCATTCGTTTACGATTTCATCGGACTCATCCCAGATCTCGCCCACCAATTCCTCGAGAATATCCTCAATCGTAACTACGCCCATAGTGCCGCCGTATTCGTCAACAACTATCGCAAGGTGAGTCTTTCTTTCTCGGAGAATATTCAAAGCACGATTAAGCTTCATGGTCTTGTGAATAAAGCAGGGCTCCATAAGAAGCTGACGAAGATCATTCTTGTTTTTTACGCCCTCGCCCGTTATTTTTCTATAGTAACGGTTAAGGTAGAGCACCCCTATGATATCGTCAATAGATTCATCATATACGGGAATACGCGAAAAACGTGAATCTTCTGCTAAATGGGAAAGCTTTTCCAGTGAGTGTGTTATATCAAAGGAAAGCATATCGATTCGGGGAGTCATTATCTCCTCGACGGTCGTTTCACGGAAAGTAATTGCAGACTGGAGAAGCTCTTTCTTTTCCTCGTCAATAACGCCCTCTTCCTCGACCGTCTCAATTATGGAAGAAAGCTCTTCCTCGGTTACGGTAGGAGCATCCTCGTCGTCCTTGCCCCAAATTTTTTCAAGTCCCTTGATAAGTGCCATTACGAGCCACACCAAAGGATAAAGTATCCATTTTACAATATTGATTATATATGCAAACCAATGTACCATAACGTCTGCATTGTTTTTTGCCACTACTTTGGGAATAATCTCACCAAAAATAAGGATAATGACCGTCATCACAACAGTAGATACTATCGATGCTACGCTGTCCCCGTTTGTTATAGCTTTAAACAGGTCAATCGCAACAACCGTAGCGGCTGTGGTACATGCAATATTTGCAAGGTTGTTACCTATAAGAATTGCGGAAAGTGCCGAATTAAAGTCTTCAATAATTTTATACGCCAGCGTTGCTGATTTTTTACCTGCCTCGCTCGCTTTTTTGAGACGCTTTTTATTAGCTGTGTTGAATGATATTTCAGAGCCTGAAAAACAAGCCGAAAGGAGTATCATCAATACGATTATCAACATATTTTTCACGTACATATTCATTCCCCCCTCAAACAGCCGCAGGGTTCTCGGTCTTGCCGGAAAGCTCTGCAATTTCTGAAGGTGAAAGAAGTCTGATTATGACGTTCTTCACAAGGTTACTTTCGATTTCATCAACGGTTATTTCCATATTACGGTAAATAAAGGATTCCTCTTCCTTGGGGATCCGGCCGAAGTGCTCGATAACTATTGAAAGCAAGGGTCTGTCAAAATCTTGGTCACGGCGGTGATTAAGTCCCAGCCTCTTGTAGATCTCCTCCATTTTCAAATGGGTATTGACCTGAGTTCTGTTTCCGCCCAGTTTTACAAAATCTTTATCGACAACGTCGTCTTCATCCCAGATTTCTCCGACAAGCTCTTCAAGAAAGTCCTCGATAGTTACAAGCCCCAGAGTTTTACCGTTCTCGGATACGATACCAAGATAAAACTTATGCTGACGCATCTCTGTAAGAAGATCCTCGATCATAGCATCGGGATTAACCTTGTATGCAGGCATAACAAGTGTTCTGATATCGACGTTTGGGTCTTTCAAATAGGCTTTTATGAAAGTTCTTATCTGAATTATACCCAGTATATTATCCAAATCGCCTTCATAAACGGGAAGTCGTGTATGTACAGACTCACGGATAAAAGCAAGAAGCTCATCGTTGGGGAGAGCCGCATTGATAGAAACTATATCATTACGCATAGTCATAACATCTCTTGCCGAAATGCCCGAAAATTCAAGTGCCGACTTCATAAGGTCACTCTGCTCTTCGTTTACTACGCCCTCTTCTTCGATGGTATCTATTATCTCGTACAATTCCTCTTCGGTAATCGAGGGGTGCGATTCCTGCTTTACAACTTTAGAAATAAGCTTCATAAAGATGTTCGATATCCATTCAAAGAATACGGCAAAGGGATACAAAATTTTCATTAAGAATCTTAGTGAACCCGAGAACATCAATGCCGTCGTTTCGCTTCTGTCATTTGCAAAGCTCTTGGGGATCATCTCGCTGAAAAGAAAAACGATAAAGGTAGTTACCACGGTACATATCCACGTAACAGTATCGGATGTCCCCCATATTCTTGTGCAAATAAGCGTCGCAACGGACGCCGCAGCGATATGAGTAATATTGTTTCCAATAAGCAATGTTGTCAACGCTTTTTCAAAGTTGTTGGCAATGTATATTGCATTTTTTGCCTTTTTGTCTCCGTTGTCTGCTTTAGCTTTGATACGAATCTTGTTCATTGCGGAGAAAGCACTTTCGGAGCCGCCGAAATATCCGCCACCCACAACAAATAATACGAATAATAGGACTAAAAACGCTATGCCCGAGGCTGAACCTTCGCCCTCCGCTGCATTTTCAAGCGTTCTGTAAATTAAGCCCTGTATATTCCCGTCCGCGTCCATGAAAAATTCCACTTCCTATTCAAAATAATTATTCGTGTATACACACGTAAACATCAATATAACATATATATTCAAAAAAGTCAAGTTTTATAGTCTATCACTCAAAAAAGCAAGCTATAACATATATAATACTTTAACATAACAAATAAAACTATTTACAACATTAAAATCTTGCTGTATAATATCATGTATAAAAACTACTGAAGAGGTAAATTTGCAAATGAAAATCATAAAAGATATTTGTTACAACACCGAGAGCAAACAATGTCTCGATATCTACCTTCCCGAAAAAGACGCCTTTGCGGTATTGGTATATTTTCACGGGGGCGGATTTGAAAAGGGCGATAAGGCTGTACGGACAATGTTCATCGAATACCTGACAAACCGAGGCGTTGCCGTTGTAAGTGCCAACTACAGAATGTATCCCGATGCCCAATATCCCGATTTTATTTGTGATGCGGCCGAAACGGTATCTTGGGTTTTTAACAATATCAAAGAATATTGCAATGCAAAAGACATATACGTAGGCGGAAGCTCGGCAGGCGGATATCTTTCTCAAATGCTTTGCTTTGACAAGCGTTGGTTAGCTCCTTACGGAATAACCCCTATGGATATTTCGGGCTTCATACACGATGCGGGACAACCTACCTGCCATTTCAGAGTGCTGAAAGAACGCTCTTTAGACCCACGTCGCGTTATTGTTGACGACTCTTCTCCACTCTATCACGTAGGAGAAGACGCAACATATCCACCAATGCTCATTCTTGTCTATGACGATGATATGAGAAACAGATTTGAACAGACAATGCTCCTTGTTTCAACGCTAAAGCATTTCGAGCATACGGACAATATTAAATTAAAGGTTTTGCCGGGCAAACATTGCTGTTCGCTGAAAACAGCCGACGAAAACGGCGATAATACTTTTGGTAAGCTTGTCTATTCTTTTATTACCAAAGAAGAAATTTAAATTTCATCTATTATAAAACCGACGGTAGACGTAAATACGTGTACCGTCATATTTTTATTACAAAAAAAGCACATTTTTCGTTTTCCGGATATTATTTTTACTCAACATAAGTACACAGAGGCAAAAACAAACAAGCTTCCCTTTCTGCATTTACAGAAAAGAAAGCTTGTTTTATACAAAAACTATTTACAGTCATCAGCCGCCCAGATAGGCTTTCCTTACGGAGTCACTCTCAGCAAGTTCTTTACCCGTACCGAAAAGAGTTATCTTACCGGTCTCCATAACGTAAGCTCTGTCAGCAACCGAAAGTGCCATCTGTGCGTTCTGTTCGACAAGAAGAATGGTAGTTCCCTTCTTGTGAAGCTCTTTTATAATATCAAATATCTGCTCAACAAGTATAGGTGCAAGTCCCATCGATGGCTCATCAAGCATAAGAAGCTTAGGACGGCTCATCAACGCTCTTCCCATAGCAAGCATTTGTTGTTCTCCGCCCGAAAGAGTACCGGCTATCTGCTTTCTTCTTTCAAGAAGACGGGGAAACTGTTCATATACTACCTGTATATCCTCATCAAAAGTCTTTCCGTCCTGTGTATATGCACCCATTTCAAGGTTTTCCTGAACGGTCATTTGCAAGAAGATTCTTCTGCCTTCGGGAACGTGAGCAAGTCCTTTTTCAACAATCTTGTGAGGAGGAATATGAGCAAGCTTTTCACCAAAAAACTCAATGCTTCCCGTTTTGGGATGAAGAAGATTGGAGATTGCTTTAAGTGTCGTGGATTTACCTGCACCGTTAGCACCGATAAGGGTTACTATTTCTCCCTCATTCACCTCAAGGGAAACACCCTTTATGGCGTGTATCGCACCGTAATATACGTTTATATTATCAACTTTAAGTATCTGCGACATATCTTAACCCTCCTTCTTCTTACCGAGGTATGCCTCGATAACAACGGGGTTGGACTGAATATCCTCGGGACTTCCCTTTGCGATAACCTTACCGAAGTTAAGCACGCATATACCCTCGCATATACCCATAACAAGATTCATATCATGCTCAATAAGCATAATTGCTATCTTGAATGTATCACGGATTTTGAGTATATTCTCCATTAATTCCGCAGTTTCCGAAGGGTTCATACCCGCCGCCGGCTCGTCAAGAAGCAAAAGTCCGGGATTTGTTCCCAAAGCTCTGACAATTTCAAGACGTCTCTGAGCACCGTAAGGCAATGAACCTGCCTTATGGTTTGCAAGGTGTTCCATTTCAAAGATATGAAGAAGCTCCATAGCCTTTTCATGAGCCCTTTTCTCTTCTTTCCAATAATTCGGTGCACGTAAAATTCCGCTGAACATACCGTATTTTATCTGATTGTGCATACCGAGCTTTACGTTTTCTTCAACAGTAAGATTAGAGAAAAGTCTGATGTTCTGGAACGTTCTTGCAACGCCTATTTTACTAACCTGAACGGTGTTCATTCCGTGTGTATCTATACCGTCAATAAGGATCGTACCCTTTGTTGGCTGATATACCTTGGTAAGCAGGTTAAATACGGTAGTTTTACCCGCCCCGTTAGGTCCGATAAGACCGGCAATTTCTGTTCTGCCTATTGTGAGATTAAAATCGTCAACGGCTTTAAGACCGCCAAATTCAATACCGAGATGTCTTGCTTCAAGTATAGGAGAGCTGTTAATGTCTCTTTCGGGAATAAGTGAATCGCTGGGAAGAGGAACAAGCTTCCCTCTTCTGTGTGCAAATCTATCCATCTATTTCAGCCCCCTTCTTTTTGGGAATAAGCTTGCCGAGCAAATTCTTAACTGTAGGATTATTCGTTGCTATCATAACAAGAATAAGAATTATAGCATAGAAGAGCATACGGTAGTCATTAAACTCACGCAAAAGCTCGGGGAGAAGTCTGATTACTGCCGCCGCAATAACAGAACCCCAAATATTACCCAAACCGCCGAACACTACCATCAAAAGAATCTCTATAGATATGTTAAAGTTAAACGTCGAAGAAATAACCGCCGAGAAGTTAAGTGCGTACAAAGCACCCGCAGCACCCGCCAGAGCCGCTGACGTTACAAATGCCATAAGCTTATACTTTGTAACATTGATACCAACCGATTCAGCCGCAATTCTGTTATCTCTCAAAGCCATAATAGCTCTGCCGGAACGGCTTCTCGTTAAGTTAAGTACCACAACAAGCGTAACCATTATAAGAATAAAACCGGCTGTAAACGTAGATATAGTCTGTATTCCGGTAGCACCCTGTGCACCCTTAATTATTACTCTACCGCCCTCTTTAAGATGAAGGTCGTCAACCGTAAGCAACCCCTTCGCATTGAAAAGCACGTGAAGTCCTTTAGAATCTATACCTACAAGCAAACAGTTAATAAGATCTTTTATAATTTCACCGAAAGCAAGTGTAACTATAGCAAGATAGTCGCCTCTGAGTCTGAGAACAGGAATTCCTACCAAAACACCTGCAATAGCCGCAAATATTGCACCAACAACAAGTGCTATACCAAGTCTTAAAGGTGCTGATTCTATTACGTTCAAAAGACTCTGAGAGGCAATTATGCCCGAAAATGCACCCACACTTACAAATCCCGCGTGACCGAGACTGAGCTCTCCGAGTATACCGACGGTAAGGTTGAGTGATACAGCCATTACGATAAAACAGCAGATAGGAACGAGCATACCCGACATAGAATAGTTAAGCATACCGCCGTTCTTCATCACGGAAAGAACGATAAACATGACAATAACGCCAAGATATGTAGCAAAATCGATTTTCGTTGTTTTCTTTAAATTAAACTTTTTCATCGTTCCACCTCATACCTTTTCCGGTACATATTTGCCGAGAAGTCCGGCAGGACGTACCAAAAGAACAATGATAAGCACACCGAACACAACCGTATTTGCAAGCTGTGTGGAAATATACGCTTTTGCAAGAGACTCGATTATTCCAAGTAAAATACCGCCTAAAAATGCACCGGGAATAGAACCGATGCCTCCGAAAACAGCCGCGGTAAATGCCTTGATACCGGGCATTGAGCCGGTGGTAGGCATAAGTGTAGGATAGGATGAACAGAGGAGAACGCCGGCAATAGCCGCCAAAGCTGAACCTATAGCAAATGTTAAGGATATAGTCTTGTTGACATTAATACCCATAAGCTGTGCTGCAGCCTTGTCCTCAGAGCAGGCTCTCATAGCCTTACCCATTTTGCTCTTGCTTGTAAAGATAGTAAGAGCTATCATTATTACGATACACACAAATACGGTAAGCATTGAAATATAAGATATAGGAAGCTTTCCGTCAAAAAGTTTGAATGTTCCTTCAATTATGGGAGAGTATACCTTCGGGTTTGCTCCCCAAATAAGCAAAGCCGAATTTTGAAGAAAATACGATACGCCGATAGCTGTAATAAGCACGGCAAGCGAAGGTGCTGAACGCAGCGGCTTATATGCCAATCCTTCAATTATTACACCTAAAACTGTACATACGACCATAGCAAGAAGAATCGCAGCCCATGTCGGAAGCCCAAGAGACGTCATGGCGAGCAGACTTACGTATCCGCCCACCATGATTACGTCGCCGTGTGCAAAGTTAAGCATTTTCGCAATGCCGTACACCATCGTGTACCCCAAAGCGATAATTGCATAAACGCTTCCGAGGCTTATTCCGCTGATCAAGTAGGAAAGAAATTCCAACATTAGAATGCACCTCGTGAAATACTTTTTTGTTTAGTAAATAAAGTTTATAATTATTCAGCAGTTTCTGCAGAAACGTAAGCTCCGTCCTTAATGACAACCGCTGTAGGCATCTTGTTAACTTCGCCCTTGTCAGACCAAGTCATATCCTGACCTGTAAGACCGTCGAAGCTGATTTCCTTAATTGCCTTTACAAGTGCTTCGCAAAGCTCTGCTCTTGTCATATCCTTTGTGCAGCCGCCCTTTTCGTAAGCAGCCTTAACAGCATAGATACAGTCATAACCGTCTGCAGCAAACTGGTTGGGAATCTCACCGTGGAGTTCCTTGTACTTCTTAACAAAGTTCTTTGTGAGATCGTCTTCAGCATCTGCTGAGAAAGGAGTGAGTACCATTACGCCTTCAGCAAGCTTAATGTCAAAGTTTTCCATTGTAAGAATACCGTCCATACCGTCAACGCCGAAGAAAGTAGGAGCATAGTCCATAGTCTTTGCCTGAGAAAGAATTACGGACGCGGGCTGATAGTAGATAGGAAGGAAGATGAGGTCAGCGTTTGCAGCCTTTGCAGCAGTGAGCTGTACGGAAAAGTCTGTAGCTGTGTCAGCAGTGAATGTACCTTCGTAAACGATGTTAAGGTTCTTAGCCTTTGCTTCTGTAGCAAATGTGTCTCTGATACCCTGAGAGTAAGCATCATCATTTCTGTAGATGATAGCAATCTTCTTGTCTGCCATATTTGCAGAAATGTAGTTAGCGGAACCTGTACCCTGGTTGGGGTCAGAGAAGCAAAGCTGGAACATATTGTCCTTATCCTTTGTTACGTCTGTAGAAGACGCGGAAGGTGTGAGGGCGAATACGCGGTCAGTGTAAACCTTTGCGGATACTGAAATACAGGGAGTTGTGGTAACTGTACCAACGAGAACGTCCATACCCCAGTCCATAAGCTTGTTGTAAGCGTTTACGGAAGATTCAGCAACGTTTGCATCGTCCTGGAAGTTGAACTCAATCTGCATACCGCCGATACCGCCTGCAGCGTTGATTTCGTCAACAGCGATCTTAGCACCGTTCATAACAGCCTGACCGTAAATTGCAGCATCACCGGTTGTAGGACCGATACCGCCGATCTTCAAAGTGTTGCTGTCATCTTTTTTTCCGCAGCTTACCATAACAGCTGCACACATAACAACAACGAGAATAAGTGCGAGAATTCTTTTCATTGTTTTTTCTCCTTTTATGAAAGATTTGTTTTGGTATACACCGACCGATTAGCCGATTCGGATGAATACCTTAAAATAAAAATAGATAGTATATTTTATCACCGTCCGTTGTTCTTGTCAATAGTAACAAAAAATTTTGTTTAATTTGTATATATTATAAAATTATTTGCAAGAATATTTATCATTTTAGAGTGATAAAGCATTGTTAGATTTTTTAGCCTTTATTATGAAGAAAATCTCATATTATTGATGACTTTTATAAAAAAAACAGAAAAATTGCGTACAAACACTTGAAATGCTCACTGACCGATGTTATAATATGTTATCATTTTTTATTTGGAGGAAAAAACCTTGAACAATAAACTCGAAAGAAAATTCGGTCTGTTGACCGCAATATGTATGGTTGTCGGCATTGTTATCGGCTCCGGCGTATTCTTCAAAGCTCAGGCAATTCTCGAAAAAACTGAAGGTAATATGCCTCTCGGCATTATCGCTTGGCTTATCGGCGGTATCGTTATGATTATCTGTGCCCTTAACCTTGCAAACCTCAGCTCACACTACGAAAAGGTCAACGGTCTCGTTGACTATGCAGAAGCAACTATCGGCAAAAAATACGCTTACTTCGTTGCATGGTTCAATACCTTTATTTATCTGCCCGGCATGACAAGCGTTCTCGCTTGGGTTTCAGCACGTTACACCGTTGAACTCTTTGGCGGCGACCCCACAAGCGGAGTTTGTCTCGCACTTTCCGCTTTCTATCTCGTTGCATCATATGCACTCAACACGCTCTCCCCCAAGCTCGCAGGTAAATTCCAGGTCAGCACAACGTTTATCAAGCTCATTCCCCTTTTGCTTATGGCAATCGTAGGTACTGTAGTTGGTCTTATTAACGGAACTACTATTGAATCCTTCAAAACAGCAAGTGTTGTTGCACAAGGCGGAAATATGTCTGCACTCTTTGCGGCAGTTGTTGCAACGGCATTCGCATACGAAGGCTGGATCATTGCAACTTCGATCAATGCAGAGCTTAAAGACTCCAAGAAGAATCTTCCCCTTGCTCTTACTATAGGAAGCCTTATTATCGTTGCAGTTTACATTACATATTACATAGGTCTTGCAGGTGCGGCTCCAATTTCAACTCTTCAGTCCGAAGGTGCTCCCGCAGCATTCAAAAACATTTTCGGTAATATCGGCGGTACTGCTCTCAGCGTACTTATCGTTATTTCCTGCTTCGGTACTCTTAACGGTCTTATGCTTGCATCTACACGTGCACTCTACGCTGTATCCGCACGTAATCAAGGACCTAAGCCCGAAACAATAAACGAAATAAGCCCCACAACCAATATGCCTTACAACTCCGCTATCGTAGGTCTTCTTGCTTGTGCTGCTTGGTTGTTCTATTTCTACGGTGCAAACCTTATGGCTACCCCCATCTTCGGTTTGTTCAGCTTTGACTCTTCAGAGCTTCCCATTATTACAATCTACGGATTTTACATTCCCGTATTTGTGATGTTTATAAAAAAACACGGCAAAGAAAATGTTCTTAAAAATATCGTGTTGCCCATTTTAGGCATTTTTGCTTCTTCATTTATGGTATTCGCAGCTATTTATGCACACGGTATCCAGCCCTACCTCAACGCAAAAGCAAACGGAACCTTCTCGTTCCCCGTTCTCTTCTACTTGGTAATATTTGTTGTCGTTTTGGTTATCGGCTCGTTCTTCTACAAAAAACAAAACAAACAATAATAATTTGATAGCCGACAAAAAATGGGGCTGAGTCAATAAATCAGCCTAAGAAAAACAAAGCAGCTGAGTCTTAAGCGTTTTTATCGCTTTTGACTCAGCTGCTTTTTGTTTTCTGAATTGTAAATATCTTTTTAGAGAATACCGCCGAATTTGTCGGAATATCTTTGTATATTATCACTGATTATTTTTTCGGCTTCGTCGCGGTTACATATTTCTTCAACTACCGTCACCTTGTCCTCAAGGAACTTGTAAACCTCAAAGAAATGCTTTATTTCCTGAAACTGATGTACGGGTAATTCAGGGAGGTCATGGAAAGTATTAAGCGACGGATCTCCGAAAGGAATCGCAATTATCTTCTCATCAACCTCATTGTTATCAAGCATCTTTAAAACACCTATGGGATAACACTCAACTATCGACATAGGCTGAAGCTGCTCCTGACAAAGCACAAGCACATCAAGAGGGTCGTTATCCTGAGAGTATGTACGCGGAATAAATCCGTAATTTGCAGGATAGTGCGTCGAAGTAAACAATACTCTGTCAAGTCTCAAAAGGCCGCTTTTCTTATCAAGCTCGTATTTCATTTTACCGCCCTTCGGTATCTCTATCACACACAAAAAATTTTCGGGGGTTATTCTTTCTTTCTCAAAATCATGCCATGGATTCATAAATTCACTCCTACTGTACTTTCACATGACACCGTCTTCAATGTCCTGACTCGGCTCCTCCTCCGTGTGCAACAAAACTCTCTCCCTCTTTTTCACACTGCGGGACGGGATCACAACATTCTGCGGTGTCTTTTTATTTTTGTCATTCTCAATTATATTTATATCATTCATTTTTAAAACCTCAAAAACCTATTATCTCAAAAATAGTCTTTACAGTTCTAAGAATAATATACCAATATAATATAGCATTCTATCCCACTTTTGTCAAGTGAAAACCAAAGGAAAAAGCACATCCGCCTTATCGCAGATGTGCTGTTTTGATTTGCTTTCAGCCCTCGTAGTTATCGTCAACTACATTTGCCGAGGTCGATGCCTCGTAAGAAACATATTCGGAAGGATTAACATGTTTGCCGTCCTTCTTTACTTCAAGATGCAAATGAGGCTCTTCGGCAATTTCAATGAGTGTACTGTCACCTATGGAAGACAATGCCTGTCCGCAGTACACGGGTGCCCCCTCTTCAATACCGTCGCACACTTCGTCCGAAAGTCCCATATAATACGAAACCAATCCGTTTGCATGGCTTATTGAAATACAGTTACCCATCATAGGGTCATCGTAAACATTTTGAACCGTACCCTCTGCAATAGCCGACACAGTTGCACCGGGATCTGCCAAAATATCTATTCCGGCATGAACTCGGTAATCATTCATAGTCAAAGAATACACCGGCATATCAATATCATAGCCCTTCAGCAAATATCCCTCTACAGGATTTGTAAAAACAAGCTTCACCGGAGCGTCAACCTCTTCGGACGGCTCGTTATCGGGAACGGCATTCACGTCATCATCCGGAACCTCCGTATAGGTGCCCTCGGGATTTTGAGTAATTTCGGGTTGTCTTGTTTCGGCAGTCTCGGGACGTTTTACCGTATCGGCGGCAGTCTCATCAACCTTAGGAGTATCTGTTTTCTTTTTTGTGTTTGTTACAACACTGAACACCGTCATACATACTACCGCCACGATTATAAGTGACAGTACTATGTATAACGCAATATTCGTTTTGCTCTTGTTTGCGTTATACATGGTTTTCCCACCTTTTATTTGATTTTTCTGTAGGTATTTTTGACTGCAAATACTAATCTTATACACAAAAATCAATTTTTTCGGCAATTCAATCGGGAAAACCGTATTATTAATTATTTTTTATTCATGAGCAAGCTTTAAAACAACGTGTCTTGCAAGCAATAAACCTGCAACCGACGGAACAAATGCAATAGATGCTGGCACCCTCTCGCCCTTAACAACAGGCTCTTCGGTGCTGTACAAAACATCAACATTTTTTATATCACGCATCTTCAATTCGCGTCTCATCACTCTTGCAAGAGGACAAACCGAAGTCTGATTTATATCGGTTATGGTAAATTTCAACGGGTCAAGCTTATTGCCCGTTCCCATAGAAGACACTATTTTTATATTATTCTTCTTGCAATATTCAATTATGGCAATTTTTGCAGAAACGTTGTCTATTGCATCAACCACATAATCAACGTTTTCCGCACCTATTATTTCGGAAGCATTTTCGGACGTAACAAATATATCCCTTTCAACCACAGTACAGTCGGGATTTATCTTGCTTATTCTGTCTGCCATAACAGCAGTCTTCTTCAGCCCCACAGTCGTCGTATCCGCCACAAGCTGACGGTTAATATTAGAAGGCGAAACGGTATCAAAATCAACAAGAATAATTTTACCGACACCGCATCTTGCAATCGCCTCCGCGGTAAAACTGCCAACGCCCCCTATTCCGAATATCATCACCGAAGACGCTATAAGCCTGTCGGTCTCCCTTTTTCCCAAAATAGTTATCTGCCTTTCAAGACGGCTTTTATCCATAAGCTACCCCATATCTTTTTACAAAATGTCTGCCAAAACGTCCCTTGCGTTATTTGGCATAACATTATTATAAACCAACATATCCAATATTGCAACCGCATTTTCTTTATCTCTTGCAACATCGTAAATAAAATCATATTCCGTTGTTATCCCATCTTCAATTTGCAATATTAACACCGAATAAACAGAATTCTCCTCAAACAGATCGCACTCCTTCCTATCGGTTATTATAAGACTGTAGTCAAGAACAATACTGTCTTTCAGCATTACTTCCGTCCGCTTGTTACTTATTAAATGTCTCTTCATTCTGCACCTCCGAAGATGTTTTTAGTGCGGGGCTTCAATTATACCCCACCACTAATGCAAAAGTAAAGAAAATATTGTCTTACCAATTCGACAAAATTTTATTGTTTTTTGCATATTTTTCTATATTTCTTTGTCTCCATTTTTCTTTTTGCTTCTTTTCACTTTAAAATTGCGATAATTTTTATGTACTTTTGTCGAATTTTGTCGAAAAATTAATGTTAAAAAATACCCATTTTTTCCAAAAATCCACTAATGACTTCGTGTAAAAGTTACTGTATAATACTAATGTACACATATATTCTATTTGAAAGGATACATATTATGATAAATAAAACAAAAAAACTAACGCTCTCCAAGCTGTCGCTCATCTTTTTTAAAATCAGCTCGGCGGTTATGGTTCTTGTATTTCTCTACATACTGTTTTCGTTACTCAACACCCCCGAAAATGAAAAAGCATGGCTGTATGCAAACGCCTACACCATGCTCGAATATGCCGTTATGAGTTTTACTCTTGTTTTTTGCGGCTCGCTCTTTATTGATATTGCTGAAAAAAAATCCAAATAGCTCTCTTCTCAAAAAATATTTAATGTTCAATAAAAAAACGCTTCTCCGTATTTTGTACAGAGAAGTGTTTTTGTTTTTATCAGAGTGATGCCGCACCTATTATCCCTGCGTCATTTTTCAGTTCTGCAATTTTCAATTCCGTCTTTACGGGATTTGCACTTGTAAACTGAAGTTTATCAACAAGCTCACGTAAAGGAGCTATAAGGTTTTCACCTTCGTTTGACACACCACCGCCGATACTGAGTATATTGGGCTGGAATATGTTAATTATATTAACCAGTCCGCATACAAGATAATCGGTATATTCAGCACATACTGCACGTGCCGTCATATCGCCCAGAGCCGCTGCTCTGTATGCCGTTTTCCCGCTTACGTTGTCAATATCGTTGTCGACCATTTTCCACATAAGAGAGTTACGGTTATTCATCATATACTCTTTTGTCATATTGATAAGACCTATAGCCGAGCTGTAAGTTTCCCAACAACCGCGTCTTCCGCATCCGCACTGACGCCCGTTATGCTCAATAACCATATGTCCAATCTCTCCGCCCGCATAGTTAAAGCCCGAATATACTTTGCCGTCAATTATTATGCCGCCGCCGATGCCTGTCCCGAGAGTAACCATAATAAACCTGTCAACCCCCTTGCCTGAACCTGCAACAGACTCACCTAATGCCGCCGCATTGGCATCGTTTTCAAGCTTAATATTTCTTATAGGCAAAAGCTCACGTAGCTTTGAAACTATCGGATAATCTATCATATCAAGATTAGTCGCACGTTTAATAATACCGTTTACAGGATCAATAGCTCCGGGAGATGCAATACCAACAAGCTCTACTCTGCAGGGCAGAATATCGCTATCCTCAAGCAGTTTCATACACAGCTCTGCGATATCATTTGTTATTCCGTCGGGATGACGGCCTGCATTCGTGGGAACGCTTGTTTTTTTTATAATATTATTTTCACTGTCAACAATCCCGACAGCAATATTAGTACCGCCAAGGTCAACGCCGATCCTGAACATCTGTATTCTCCTAAATTTAGCTATTATTCTTTTTTAAGAAGGTCGCGGATCTCCGTAAGAAGCTCTTCAGCAGTAGGCTTGGGAGGCTCGGCGGGAGCTGCTTCCTTTGCTGCTTCTTCCTCTGCCTTCTTATTTGCTTCAATCTTTTCTCTGCCCTTCTGGATAAGGGAAACAAACATAAAGATAGAAAGTGCTATAATAAAGAAATCGATTACTGTCTGAATAAAGTTACCGTAGTTAAGTGTTGCAAAGCCTGCTTCCTTTGCTGCCTCAATAGTCTTAATTGCCGTAGTGTCCGCACCTTTTGCGTTAAGTATTACAAAAAGCTCACTGAAGTTAGCTCCGCCTGACAAAAGACTTATCAAAGGAGTGATAAGGTCATTTACCAAAGATGTAACAATTTTACCGAAGGCACCGCCGATTATAACACCGACTGCCATGTCAACAACGTTGCCCTTAAAAGCAAATTTTTTAAATTTTTCCCACATAATATTAATCTCCTTATTTATTTAAAAATTTATTTATGTGCTCTTTATAAGCCGTCTCAAACAAAAAATCGAGACGTTCTTTTTTTCCCTTCATATACAAATAGGCAAAAAGTGCTTCGAGTCCCGTCGCTCTGCTGTATTCAACAGCCGTCGCCGATTTCGGATGGTTTACCTTCGCATTTTTTCCCCTCTTGAAAAAAGCCATTTCGTCTTCTTCGAGAAGGTCAATAATATTATCAACAACCTTGCTCTGCTCGGTCGCCTTTACAAAATCTCTCGCAAGTTCATTCAGTTTACCCGCATTTGTAAACCCGCTTTCGATTACTTTACAACGCACCATTATCTCAAGAACCGCATCTCCGATATATGCTAAGGTCGCCCCGTTTAATTCTTCCGGCATCAAAATATCGCTTTCTCCTTTTCATCTATTCATTTCATTATAACATATTTTTTTGTTTTCTACAATATTTATTTCAAATTTTATACAAATCTTTGACAACAACGAAATAAAACATTATAATAAAGTTACACAAAATATTCGGAGAAACGTAAAATGAACATAAAGCAAGACCTTTGGAAATATTTGCAACAAACAAATAAACCCATCGTTATGTACGGTATGGGAAACGGTGCTGACAAAATTATTGAACGGCTTGACCTTTACGGTATTCAAATAGCCGATTTTTTTGCAAGTGACGGCTTTGTGAGAGGTCATTCTTTTCACGGAAAAAAAGTGCTCTCTTTCAGCGAAATTAAAGAAAAGTATGACGATTTTATTATAATACTCTCTTTTGCATCAAGCCTAGATAACGTTCTTGATTGGTTTTACACACTCAATAAAAAGCACGAGCTGTACGCCCCCGACGTTCCCGTAACGGGAGGCGGTACGTTTGATTTGGATTACTATTTAACGCACAAAGAAAGATTTGATAAAGCAAGAGGATTACTTGCAGACGATATTTCAAGAAAAGTCTTTGACAACATTATAAAATATAAGCTCACGGGAAAAATCGCCTATCTTAAAGAAATAGAGACAACGACCGATGAGGCTTGGAGCAACATTCTTTCGCCCGTCAGCTATAAAATATGCGTGGACTGCGGAGCATACAACGGCGATACCGCTAAAGAAATGATTTTTAGATGCAAAAACGTTAGTAAAATCTACGCTATGGAGCCCGATAAACGCAATTATAAAAAACTGTCAACCTTTGCGGAAGTTGACACAAGGGTGATTCCGATAAATGCAGCAACGTGGAATGAAAATACGGTACTCGGCTTTGACTCAAGCGGCAACCGAAATGCTAACCACTTTTCGCTTAACTCCAAAAAAACGGTGGATATTGAAGCGAAAACCGTTGACGGTATATGTAACGGTATGGCGGACTATATTAAATATGACGTTGAGGGTGCGGAAAGACAGGCTCTCCTCGGAAGCAAAAACACCATTACGAATTGTTCGCCCGACCTGCTCGTTTCGGTATATCACCGCAACGAAGACCTATTCGACCTACCGTTGCTTATAAACAAACTTAATCCCGATTATAAGCTGTATCTACGCAAATTCAAATACGTTCCCGCTTGGGATTTGAATTTGTACGCGGTAAAATAAAAATATGGAAGAACAAAATTCCAAAAGAAAACCGACAAGAATTAAACAATATGATTATAGCTCCGTCGTTGCTATTTTGTAACGATATGCACCCAAAACAGAGCAGAGATTTTATCCGACATTGTAGGGGGCGACGTCCTCGACGCCCCGATAAAAGTGAGATTATTACCATACGGAGAAATTGCGGAAAAGTATATAAAACAATTAAATGATTTTTATAAAGAAATTAATGCAGAAAGCTATGTTATAATGCCTGACCATATTCATATATTGTTGCGTGTGAACCAAAAAGGGGGCGTCGAGGACGTCGCCCCCTACAAGACAACATTCGTCTGTGTCAAGATATGTTTCTACATTTAAAAGGTTTTGTAACAAGGAATACGGAGAAAATATATGGCAAGAATCTTTTTTGACCATATAATCAGAAGTAACGAAGATTATGAAGAACATATAAAATACATCCATGATAATTCGATAAAATGGTATTACAAAAACAAAGACTTGAGAGAATGATAAAACATTCAGTCAAGTCTTTTTTATTTCAAGTTCTTTGCCAAGCTTTCTGCGAAAGAAAGCGACTTTGCCTACTTTCTTTCCTTAAAAGAAGCCCTCTCAGTCAGCTTCGCCGACAGCTCCCCCAGAGTGGGAGCCTTTGGGTTTGTGCAAACAAAAAGAGCCAAGGTTTCTTTGCCTACTTTCTTTCCTTAAAAGAAAAGTAGGTCTGTACTAATAATAAAAAGTGGTACAGACCAAGAGATTCAAGGTTTCTTTGCCTACTTTCTTTCCTCA
>JAZOUV010000053.1:0-16873 GCA_045658315.1 Eubacteriales bacterium | reverse complement strand
TTTTATATTTGTTTTCTTGCTCTGCCATATTCGTCATCAAGTTGAAAATATGGGCAGTTATTATAGTTGCCGGTCAAAAATCTGAGCATTTCGTCCTCGTCGAGATTCTTTACACACTCATAACACTCGTCTTCTTCATCGTATATGTAATACACGCATAAGTCGCAGGATGCTTGAATCTTGTTTTTATTCATTAGTATTCTATACCTCGGTTTTTATATATTGTACAGCAAGTAAGTTTTACGTTGCTTGCACTGAAAGCGTTGTTGAAGCCTATCATTTTATTATTAGTCAGTCTAATATTGCAATATCTGCCGTTTCTGCATTTACTAAATTCATTAAGTCTTTCGGGTCTACCTCTACTTGATAACCTCTTTTACCCGCACTGAAGGTTATCTTTTCAAAATTTGTTGCCGTCTCGTGCAAAAACGTGCGAAATGGTTTTTTCATACCTATGGGCGAACAGCCCCCATGTATGTAGCCTGTTAGTGGCAAAAGTTCCTTTTGCTTTATCATTTCAATCGATTTAACTCCTGCCGCCCTTGCCGCTTTTTTTAAATCAAGAGAGCAGTTTACGGGTACAACAAAAACATAATAAGTTTTTGTATTTGCAACTGTTACAAGAGTCTTAAATGTTGACTCGGCAGGTTTACCCACAAGAGCCGCAACGTTTTCGCCTATCGTCTCGTCGGGGTTGTATTCATAAGCGTTATATTCAATTTTCTTTTGCGACAGAATTCGCATTACGTTAGTCTTTTCCATAATATATACACTTTCAATTTAGAAGCTTTTTTCAAAAAGTTCTCTTGTTTATTATATCACCATACCGCCGTTTGAGGCGATTACCTGTCCTGTAATATTCTTAGCCTTGTCAGAGGCAAGGAAGAGAGCAAGGTCGGCAATATCTTCGGGGGTTCCAAAGCGGTTCAGGGGGATTTCTTCTTTTATTGCAGAAAGCTCATTCGCAGAAAAGTTCTTCATCATATCGGTCATTATAACTCCCGGGGCTATGCAGTTCACTCGTATTCCCGACAGCCCAACTTCCTTTGCAAGAGCCCTTGTCATACCTATAACGCCTGCCTTTACCGCAGAATAATGTACCTCGCAGGATGCTCCCGTCTGTCCCCACATCGAAGAAATGTTAATTATATTTCCGTTGTGGTTTTTCAGCATTTCTTTTACGGCACACTGACTGCAATTAAATACTCCCGTAAGGTTTGTTCGCACCATAGTATCCCATTCTTCCGGGGTAATATCGGTAAAAAGCTTTATCATGCTTATACCTGCATTGTTTATCAAAACGTCCGCCTTGCCGTATTTTTCTATTGTAAAATCAATAAGTGCCTTAGCCTCGCCGTAATCTCCGATATCCGCCTTAAACACCTCACAGCTATAGCCCTTGACGGTTAAACATTTCTTTAATTCAAGTGCCTCTTTCTCGCTGTTGTTGTAGTTTATTACAACGTTATATTCATTTTCGGCAAAAGTTTCGGCAATACATTTGCCGATTCCTCTTGATGCACCCGTAACGATAGCAGTCTTTCTTTCCATTTTTTCTCCCTACTGATTTGCAGGTCTTTTATAGACCTTTTCAAATATTTTCCGTTTGATTTTTGTGATGTCGAGCTTATGTCCGTTTTCGTGGTACATAATTCTCAGCGGTATAACAGTCTTTGATTTTTGAAAATTCGGTTGGTCGTAGCATATATCCGTCAAAACAAAGCCTAATCTTTCGTAAAATCCTATTCTTCGCTTTGAAATACTGTCATCAAGGTTTTCTATCTCAAGTACAAGTGGCAGGTCGGCTGTTTTTAAGTATTCTTTGACAAAGTTTGAGCCGATATTTTGATTACGCATTTTCGGTGATACTGCAAGGTGTTCTACAAAGTAAAAACCGTCCAGTTTCCATGTGGCAATAAATGCGATTATTTCATCATGTTCTTTAAAAACAGATGCATTATAGCCGTCATCGTCAAGTATGGCATACTGTTTTTCTTTTGGCCTGTATTCTTCGGGAGGGAAGGATTCTTGCATTAGGGCAAAAAAATTTTCAAAATCGTTCTTTTCTAATTTTGTTATGTTCAAAATATGCTCCTCGGTTATTTAATAAAAATCATATGTGCAACACCGCAGATCTCTCTTATATAATAAGAAGGTAATGCATAAAGGGGTGTTTTTGCCAAATAGCTGTAGCATTTGTCAAAGCCATTTTCTTTTGCAAATCTGTAGGCTCTGTATTGGTGAAACTCGTTTGTGATAACAGTTATTTTAGGGTTGAGGTTGTTTTCTTCGATAATTTTTTTTGAAAAAGCCAAATTTTCTTCTGTAGACGTAGATTTATTTTCAATATAAAGTCTCGACGGCTCAATCCCTTTTTCGACAAGCCAATTATACATATACTCCGCTTCGGCTATAGGCTCATCTTTCCCTTTTCCGCCTGAAAGCACACAGTTTACATTTTTGTTTTCATTAAGATATTCGTAAGCGGCGTCAAGTCTCGTTTTTAACATAGTTGATGCACCGTTTTCACGTACACGGCAACCAAGAACAACAACGGTCGTTTCTTCCTTTGTGGTGTTGTTTGCCTTATCTACGATGTGTACCGTTACTATAATTGAAAAAACCAAAAGTAAAAAAACTAACGCACAAAACAGAAGAATTATAACCTTTCCCCATATCTGTTTTGATAAATAAACAACAAATGCGTTGATGTTGCAAAAAAATATGCCGTAGGTAATAAACATAGCCGAAAGAATAAGCCCGATATAGTTACCCGTATTACATACGTGCATAATAATTACAGGCAGTATAAATATTACAAAAAGCAATATTCCGATTAAAACTAAAGTGATTTTTAAAAATGCCATAAAAAGTCCTTATTTTTATATCAATTCAGAAATATTGAAGCGACGGTCAGAGCTACTGTAATTGTGATAAACAGTACCATGCCTACGTTCATATATACGGTATTGGCAATTTCAGCGTGGGGAAGCTGAGAACTTGCGGGAGTCCAGCTTATCTTCTTTCTCTTGAGCATTACAAGGATAAAGCCTGCTAATGACAGACCGAAGCTGACTGCGTAGTATGCCATAAGCATCAAAAGTCCCGGCATTATCGGCATCATCAGCTCCATTAATTCTTCTGCCGGAACGGTGTTGGGGTCTAATTCCGCAATTTTACTCATAGTGTCTAAGTCAATTTTTGAAACGATGTAGGGGGCGATAACCGAACCGAAAAAGTTTACTATTCCGTGTATTAAAACGGGGTATCTCAGTCTTCCCGTGCGAACATAAATGTAAGCGAACAAAATGCCTACAAAAAACGCATAAAAGAACTGAAACATATTTGTGTGGAACAGACCGAAGAGTAATCCCGACAAAATTACTGCTGTCTTTTCGCCGTATATTTTTGTTCTGTCGATAATCTGTTTTCTGAATATATATTCTTCAAGCAAGGGGGCTAAAATAACCATAACCAATATTTTTAAAAGGCTTGTGTCATAAGCAAAGGTGTTGAGTGCGTTTTCTGCCGTTCCCTGCGAAAGAAGCAAAGAAAGAAATACGCCGATATAGTTACCTATGTTCATAAGGAAGAAAGCAATGCAAACATATATAAAAAAGGAGCTCAAAGTTATTTGGGTGTGTTAGGGGAGAGGGAGCGAAGCATAAGAAGTCCTACGGGAAATGCAAAAACGTAAAGCGGAACCATGGAAAGTATCCACATTCCCGTTGTGGTTTCAATAAAGTTGCTTTTGTTCATCAAAGCCAAAACAAGCATAAATGCAATTTGAACTACATTTACCACAAGGATTACGGTGCAAAATGCAAGTCCAATTCGCGAAAAGGCTTTCTTGGCTTTTTTTAAGTCAACTCTTCTTTCGTTATTTTGTTGTTCCGTATTAAAATTATTGTTGAAATAGTTCATACTCTGTAAACTCCGTTGTTTGTATAGTGTTTAAAAAGGCTTTTTTAGTTTTTAGTATTCAAATACCTTTTTATTCAGGGGGCGGTCAGCTTGTTATTGTGTTCGATGATTTTTTCGGTTATATTTTCAAATGCTTCGGTGAAAAAATTCATATTCAAAACTTACTTTCATTTGCAGATCTTGAAAGAATAAGCCGCTTAATATCCTCAGCGTTTTCAAGCAGACCGAATTTGTATGTAATAGACGACTTGTAATTGGGAATAAAACGAAGCGTTGTTTTGTTTTTAAAGAAAAGCGATTTCTTAAGCCTGATCTCTTTTATGTTCTCGAAATTGAGAAATAACAGTATTGCGGGAGAGGCAATCAGGATGCGTTTATCCGTTACAACGTAAATATGTCTGTTTGCCGGAGAGGCGACGCTTCCGCAGAGTATTGCGGCGGACAGAAAAGCTACTACACCGAAGAGAATGGCAAAACCGGCTAAGTTTATGCCCTTCGTCAGCCAAAGTCCCAATCCTATTGCGGCGTATATGAGCATAATAATTCCGAAAGGTGCGTACATCATTGCGATCATATCCTTTGCCGTAAGAGCTTTGTGCCAAAGTATTGTATCGCCTTCCTCATAGATTGCATTGAAAAGGTCGGTTTTGTAGTCCGATTTTTTTGATTTTTTGAACTTTTTGACGCAGATGAGCGTGAATATTGCGGAGGCAACCGCACAGACGGCACCCAGAATGTACAAGATTATTGATTCTACATAATAGTGCTCGTGTCCGATTTCAATCGGAATATAGGTCAAGCCTTCCTTTGTTAATTTGATAACGTATACCGTGTCCATTAGCGATTTTCCAACCGTCATCGATAGCTTGTCGCCTTTTCGTAGTTGGTTTGATGGCTTGGATTCGACTGTATCGAAAAGCTCTGTGGCAATGTAATATTCTTCATCATCGCCCTCGAGATACAGAGATATATCCCCCTCGTCGGATATGTATATCTCATCGAGCGTTCCTGATACCTCTGAAACGTTTTTTAACATTATAACGCAAGAATAGTCATATCCTGCAAGTAAAAATATTATTGAAAAGACGGCGAGGCAGATAGCAACGGTAATAAAAGCCACTTTTTTTGTATATGTATTTTGTTTTTGACCCGGAAATGACACGCCGTTTTGAGAGGAAGTATGGTTATTGTGTAGCAGAGGTAGCATTTTTTGATACACTCCTTTTTTATTTCTTTGCTTTTTTGCTGTTCTTTACTTTTTCGATGTCTTCTCTGTCAATCCATTCTTCAGTAAAGCCGCAGGTACAGCAAACGTATCTGTTTACGTTTACTGTCGAAAAAATAGTGTTGCCTGTCATTAAGTTGTTGCCGGAGCCGTATGCACCGGTGTAGCCGTCAAATCTTATTATATTTGTACTGCCGCATTTGGGGCATATTTTTGTGTTTTTCATTGACTTACCTCTTTATTAAAAATGCTTTGATTATTTTATACGAAATTTATTTTGCTGAGTGCGTAGTACGCCCCAGTCGCACTATGAACTTATCTGTATTTTTTTTAGGTCGGCAATTGGCAAAAAATGTTTTCCTGCTGTCAGTTAATGAGTCGGGGGGCTGTGAAAATGCTGTATACCAACATTTTTCATTCCTCTTTTAAACTAATACGGTTATTTTTAAGTTCGCTATAGAGCATTTTTGCAATATAGTGGGCATTGGCAGAGGCCTTTCCCTTTGCGTTACCCAAAACAGCCACACCAATCCTTAACCGTTTATTGAGGATAACGGAGGTGCGGAAGGTACCTACTCCACCGACATGCCATAGCTGGTTTGATTTTTTATATGTATGCCAGCCCATGCACATAAGATGGTTGTTGTTTTTAAGTTCCGAAGCTTCGCATACTGTATGGGCATAGGCGATATACGGCTTATCGCTTTCAATCTGCAGTGCAATATATTTAAGAATATCCCCGATATTGCTTACCATACCTCCACCTGCAATATAAGGGTTGTTCCTCTTCCATACCCAGAAGGGCATAATCTTTTTACCTTTTGCGGCGGATGGATTTCTTTTTTCGGAACCAAGCTCAATAAGGGTTTCTTTAAGACCCAAATCGTTATTTATAAATTCCTCAAAAAGCGTAGAAAATGGTATTTTTGTAACCTCCTCGGCTACTGCGGCAAGAATGGCCGAGGCAAAGTCGGAATAACCGTAGCTCACCTTGGGCTTTATAAAACGGCGTCGCTCAAGACATTTTATAACCGTTTTTACGGTGCAGTTCTCATAAGGATTTTTTCGGGCATAGCCGTGGGCGATAAGGGGAGGCAGAGTTACCTCTATCGGTGTTAAATGGTGGTATCCTGCAGTATGGGTTAATAGTTGATAAATGGTGGGATATTTTCCTTTTTTAAGAGGTAAATAGTTATCGACCGTTTTGTTAATATCAAGCCTTCTGTTTTCGTGTAGCTTCAAAATAAGATGGGTGGTTACGGTTTTTGTTACCGAACCGATATCGTAAAAAAGACGATTTTCTTCTGTACTTCCGAAAACGTAACATTTTCCGTTTTTATAAAGGCCTATTGTCAGCCTGTTATGCTCTGACAGGGCAAGATATTTATTTATTTTTTCGGTCAATTTGGGACGAAGTAGGTTTAAATTCACAAAAGAAAGCTCCATAATCGTGGCCTCTTTGTTATTTTGAAGTGACTTGCCGACGTAATAATGCTACCGTTTCAACATGGCTTGTGCGTGGAAACATATCAAACGGTGTTGCTTCTTCGCATTTATACCCAAGCTCTGTAAATTGCTTTATATCTCTTGCTAAGGTGTCAGGGGAGCAGGAGACGTATACTATATTTTCTACGCCGTTTTCGGCTATCTTGTTTGCAAGTTCTTGAGTTATGCCTTTTCTCGGCGGGTCGAGGATGACAACGTCGCTTTCTTTTAAAATATTGTTTTGAGTATCCGTACTGTCTGCACAGATAAATTCAGCATTTTCAATATTATTTATCTTTGCGTTTATTTTCGCGTTTTTAATAGCTTCGGGAATAATTTCAACTCCCGTCAGCTTACAGCTTTTGAGTCTGCCCGCTACGCACAGTCCTATTGTACCCGTACCGCAGTAAAGGTCGGTTACTCTGTCGCATTTAGCCCTTGTTACAAGTTCATATACTTTATTGTAAAGCAGTTCGGCACAGTCGTGATTAATTTGATAGAACGAGGCGGGAGAAATTCTGAATCTGAAACCGCACAGCTCGTCCTCTATATATTCTTTCCCGAAAAGCGTTACGTATTTTTCGCCGAGAATTACATTTGTATTTTTTGTGTTTACGTTAATGCAAATGCTTACTACATCTTTTAACTTTTTTAAATTATCAATCAAAACGTCTGAATGGGGAAGGGTGTTTCCGTTTATAACAAGGCATACCTGTATTTCGCCGGTAATCCTGCCTTGACGTATGTATATATGGCGTAAAAGTCCGTTGCCGGTTTCTTCGTTATATCCTTTTAAGCCGTATTTATCCAAATACTGTTTTACTTTGTTCGTAATTATTCCAAAAACTTCGGGTTGCAGAGCACAATCACCGTTTTCGCATACTTCATGGGTTTTTTCGGCGTAAAAGCCTATCTTGTTATCTTCATTAACGGGATACTGTGCCTTGTTTCTGTATCTTTCGGTATTTCCCGTCGATACAACATCGTTTACTTTTATATAGACATTAGCCTTTTTGAATTCGGCTTCAACGAATGATTTTTTAAGCTCCAGCTCGTGTGCGTATGTTACGTGTCTGAAGCAACAGCCACCGCATCTTTTGTATACCGGGCAGTTTTGTTTGTTTCTATGGCTTGATTCGGTGATTATATTTTCGACTTTACCTATGCTGTAGTTTTTGTTGACTTTTATAACCTTGACTTCAAGCACGTCTCCCGTTACTCCGCCTTTTACAAAACACACCATACCGTCTATACGGCATACTCCGTAACCGAGGTGGTTTACGGTATCTATATTTACATTGTATATTTTGTTTTTTGTGGGCATATCCAACGTCTCCCGAATCGCATTTATATGTTTTTCTTAATATTTACTACATTATATACCACTTTTGCCGACTTGTAAATACGTATGTAAAAAAATAGGAAAAAGGTGTTGACAAAAGAAGAGGTACATGCTATAATGAATCTACCTCTGCGGAGAGGTCTTTTTTTGTCGCGTATTTCTTCGTGTGAGGGAGATAAAATTTTAGGAATACGAAAGTATTCTGTTATCGGGAGGTGTCTCTGAATGGCTCAGGGAAATAGAGTTAGAATTACACTGGCATGCAGCGAATGCAAGCAGAGAAACTACGACACTATGAAGAACAAGAAGAATGATCCTGACAGACTTGAGATGAACAAGTACTGCCGTTTCTGTCGTAAGCACACTCTTCATAGAGAAACAAAATAAGGAGGTAGCATAATGGCAGAGCTTGAAAAGAATAAGTCCGAAGCGGCTGTTGAAGTTGCTGAGGAAGTAAAAGAGACCGAAAAGTCTGTTGGCAAAAAGGAAAAATCCAAGAAAGCTACCCCGAAGAAAAACAAGATCGGTCTCGGTCAAAGAATTTCAAAGTTTTTCAAAGATTATAAGAGTGAACTCAAAAAGGTCGTTTGGTTGTCTCCCAAGACCACATTACAGTACACAGGCGTTGTACTTGTTATGATGGTAGTGGTAAGTGCGTTTATATTTGCACTTGATACAGTATTCGGTCAGCTTTTGTTGTTCATTAGTAAGTTGGTTTAATTATGAGTGATCTTAATGATATCAGCCGTGAGGCGTGTTGGTACGTAGTACACACCTATTCGGGCTATGAAAACAAGGTAAAAGCCAACTTGGAAAAGATCGTAGAAAACCGTGGACTTCAGCATCTTATTTTTGATTCCATCATTCCCGTTGAGACGGTGAAGGAGGGCGAAGAAGACGATGCAAAAGAAGTTGAAAATAAGATTTTCCCCAGCTATGTTCTTATTAAGATGATAATGTCTGATGAGAGCTGGCACGTGGTTAGAAATATTCGCGGTGTTACGGGCTTTGTAGGACCCGGCTCCAAACCGGTTCCGTTGACTGACGAAGAGGTTGCAAGCATCGGTATTGAAACCGTTGCCAAGACTCTTGATTATAACGTGGGCGACAGCGTTAAGATTAAGAGTGGTACGCTTGTAGGCTTCATCGGAAGAGTAGAAGAAATTTCCGAAGATAAGAAGAAGATCAAGGTTATGGCGACCATTTTCGGAAGAGAAACGCCTGTTGAGCTTGACTCTGACAGCGTTGAAATTTTAGAGATTTAATTTTAAAACAAAATCTCATCCTTTGCTTAACACGTAGATAAGTTTACGTGCATCGTGGGAGGGAGAAAATTTTTACTACTTTAATTCTCCCGCATTAGAACCACATTCGGAGGTGTATAGAAATGGCAAAGAAAATTCAAGGTTATATCAAACTTCAAATTCCCGCCGGAAAAGCTACCCCTCAGCCCCCTATCGGTCCTGCTTTGGGTCAGTACGGTGTAAGTATTCCTAACTTTACAAAGGAATTTAACGAAAGAACAAAGAATGACATGGGTCTCATTATTCCTGTAGTTATCACAGTATATGCAGACCGTTCGTTCTCATTCATTACAAAGACTCCCCCCGCACCCGTTCTTATTAAGAAGGCTTGCGGAATTGAAACAGCATCTGCTGCACCTAACAAGACTAAGGTTGCTAAGCTCACAAAAGAGCAGGTTCAGAAGATTGCTGAACAGAAGATGCCCGACCTTAACGCCGCTTCTCTTGAGGCAGCAATGAGCATGATCGCCGGTACTGCACGCAGTATGGGTATCACAGTTGAGGAATAAGGAGGGGTTTTACAATGAAAATGGGAAAGAAATATAGCGACAGCACAAAGCTGCTCGAAAAAACAAAGCTTTATGATGCAAACGAAGCAATCTCTCTCGTTTGCCAGACAGCAAAAGCAAAATTTGATGAAACAATAGAACTTCATATTCGTCTCGGTGTTGACTCTCGTCATGCTGACCAGCAGGTAAGAGGTGCAATCGTTCTCCCCAACGGTACAGGTAAGAACGTTAAGGTTCTTGTATTTGCTAAGGGAGATAAGGTTCAGGCTGCCCTCGATGCAGGTGCAGACTATGCAGGTGCTGAAGAATATGTAGAAAAGATTCAGAAGGAAAACTGGTTTGACTTCGATGTTATCATAGCTTCTCCTGATATGATGGGCTTGGTAGGTCGTCTCGGTAAGGTGCTCGGTCCTAAGGGACTTATGCCTAACCCTAAGGCAGGAACAGTTACTCCCGATGTTGCTAAGGCAGTTAAAGAAGCTAAGGCAGGTAAGATTGAGTACCGTCTTGATAAGACAAACATCATTCACTGCCCTATCGGTAAGGCTTCCTTTGGAGCTGAAAAGCTTCAGGAAAACTTTGATGCTCTCATTGGTGCAGTTATCAAGGCTAAACCTGCAGCTGCTAAGGGTCAGTACATTAAGAGCTGCGTTATCGCATCTACAATGGGCCCCGGCATCAAGATCAACTACGCTAAACTCGGTTAATTAAAACCGCAAAAATAAAGGGTATACGGTTCAAAAAATCGTATACCTTTATTTTTTTGGATTCTATATTTATGCGTTGCAGATTACGAGGTTTTTTATGTTTATCGTTTATTCCTCGTCGGGAGCGTCCCAGTTATGATAGATTTCCTGAACGTCGTCGTGTTCTTCGAGATATTCAATGAGAAGTCTCATTTTCTTTAGGTCATCTTCACTTTCAAGTGTAACGTAGTTTGAAGGAATCTTATCTTTTGCTGCAGATTCAATCTTATAGCCCTTATCTGTAAGTGTTTGGTTTACAAAATCGAGATCTTCGGGAGTTGTGTAGATTTCAAAAATTTCGCCTTCGTCTACAAAATCTTCCGCACCTGCTTCAAGGGCATCTTCCATAAGCTTATCTTCGTCAAGACCGCTGTATTTTGCTATGATAATTACACCCTTGTCTGCAAACAAGTAGCTAACGCAACCTGTCTGTCCGAGGGAAGCACCGTATTTATCAAAATAGTGTCTCACATCGCCGCCTGTACGGTTGCGGTTATCTGTCAACGCTTCAACGATTACTGCAACGCCCGAAGGACCGTAGCCTTCGTATACTATTTCTTCATAGTTTGCACTGTCTGCCGCAGTAGCTTTTTTAATAATACGGTCAATGTTATCATTGGGAACATTAAGTGATTTTGCCTTTGCTATAAGGTCGCGTAATTTACCGTTAGATACGGGGTCGGGACCGCCTTCCTTTACGCAAACGGTAATTTCCTTGCCCACTTTAGAAAAAACTTTTGCCTTCTGAGCATCGGTCTTTTCTTTCTTGTGCATAATATTTTTCCATTTTGAATGTCCTGACATTTTTCTATCTCCTTAAATATCTTATATCTTTTCTGTTTTTCTCATACAAATGAGAGAGAAGGCGTTTCCGAGTGTGTAGTTGACTGCTTTTGTCAGCTTAATACGGAACACTTTGGCACTTTTGTCGTCTGCACCGAGTATCTGGCAGTCATGATAGAATCCGTTGAAGTCTGTGCATACGTCAAGAATGTATCTTGTTATAACAGAGGGTTCATAATCGTTTATTGCCTGAAGTACTTTTTCAGGGAAGAGGGATAACGTGCGGAGAAGTGCTTTTTCTTTGTCGTTCATATTGTAAGCAATATCGACGTCTAAAGCAATATCCTTTGCTTTTTCAAGAACGCTGCATGTTCTTGCGTAGGTATACTGTGCGTAGGGTCCCGTATTGCCGTCAAAGTTCAATGCATCTTCAAGCATAAAGTTTATGTCTTTTATTCTGTTGTTTGAAAGATAGTAGAATACGATAGCACCAACACCGACAGCTTCCGCTTTTTCGTCTCTGTTTTCGAGGTTGGGATTTTTTTCGTTCATTATATCTTTTACTTTTTCTATAGCAGATGCAAAAAGGTCTTTAAGAAGAATAACGTTACCTGTTCTTGTGGCGAGTTTTTCGCCGTTAAGGCTTACCTTGCCGTAGGGGACGTGAACGAGATTTTTCGCCCAATCATATCCCATAAGCTCAACTACCTTGAACCACTGTGCAAAGTGGAGTGACTGTCCGGCATCGGTAACGTATATAACCTTCTCGAAATCGTATGTGTTTTTGCGGTAGAGTGCTGCGGAAATATCTCTTGCAGGATACAGCGATGAACCGTCTCGCTTGAGAATGAGACAGGGGGGCATCTTGTATTCTTCAAGGTCTACTACCGATGCACCGTCGTCTATCTTAAGCAAATTTTTGTGCTTCATTTCATCGATTACAGCAGGCATCTTATCGCTGTAAAAACTTTCACCGCAATAGCTGTCAAATTCGATATCGAGCTGTTTGTACGTTTTCTTGTATTCTTCAATACTTATTTCAATAAACCATTTCCAAAGCTTAATATTTTCTTCATCGAAGTGTTCAAGTTTGGTGAATTCGGTTCTTGCCTTATCATTCAAAGTCGGGTCTTCTTCAGCTTCTTTATGAAATCTTACGTAAAGAGCAACAAGCTCGTCAATTCCTTTTTTTTCTATAGTAGCTTTATCTCCCCAAAGGTGATATGCTACTATAAGCTTACCGAACTGTGTTCCCCAGTCTCCAAGATGGTTAACACCGACGCATTTATATCCTGCAAACTCGTGGAGCTTCTTCAAGGAATGACCGATGACGGTAGTTCCGAGGTGTCCGATATGGAAAGGCTTTGCAACGTTGGGGGAAGAGTAGTCAAGAACTACTGTCTTTCCGTTACCGAAATCGAACGAGCCGTAGCTGTCGCCCCTTTGTAAAATATCGCCCAAAACTTTTTCGGAAAAATAACTTTTCTTAATGTATATATTCAGGTATCCGTTTACCGTTTCGACTTTCTCTATATTGTCATCGCTTAACTCCGAAGCGATTTTTTCGGATATCATAATGGGAGACATGCGAAGAGATTTTGAAAGCTTAAAGCAGGGAAGAGCAATATCACCCATCTTTTCGTCGGGTGGATATTCCAGCATCTGGTCTATCTTTTCTTCGTCAAGTCCGTGAAAAGTATTAATTGAGTCGAGAACGGTTTTAAGTTCGCTTGACAGACGTTTCTTGAACTGTAACATAATAACATCCTTTCTGTCGTATTGTTTTTTGTTTTTTGCACACAAAAACCCATTTTAACTTATGTATTATAACATAGTATAATTGGCATTTCAAGTGCTTGCTTTAAAAAATATTTACTTATTCGCTTTTCTTTGGTGTAAAACTGTTGCAAAATACAAAAAAATAGTTTATAATTAAACGGAATAGACTAAATGTATTGGAGAAGGGGGGAGCCTTGTATGGCAAGATATATCGGAATTGACCTTGGAACATCATCTGTCCTTATATACGTTAAGGGCAAAGGAATAGTGCTTGACGAACCTTCCGTTGTTGCAGTAAACGATGAATCGGGCGAACTTGTGGAAATAGGTAAGGATGCTCTTTTGATGCTGGGCAAAACACCTGAAGGTATTTCTGTTATCAGACCTATGAGTGAGGGTGTTATAAGCAAATATGAGGTTACTCTTACCATGCTTCAGCATTTTATAAAAAAAGCTACGGCAATGTCGCAGATATTTAAGCCTATTATTGCAGTATGTGTTCCCAGCGGAATAACCGATGTAGAAGAAAGAGCTGTAAGAGATGCAGCGACCCAGATAGGTGCAAGATATACTTACCTTATTGAAGAACCTCTTGCGGCGGCAATAGGTGCAGGTCTTGATATAATGAGTCCCGATGCACAGATGGTTATTGATATCGGCGGCGGAACAACGGATATTGCCGTTATTTCATACGGTCAGATAGCTGTGTCGGAGTCGGTAAGGGTTGGCGGAGATAAGTTTGACGAGGCGATAACACGCTATATAAGAAGAAGGCATAATTTGCTTATCGGAGAGAGGACTGCCGAAAAGGTAAAAAAAGAGATAGGCACGGTATGGCAGAGAGATGAGACCGTAACTCTTGAAGTAAAGGGTAGAGGGCTGCTTGAGGGATTACCGAAATCGGTTAAGCTTACGTCTTCGGAGATGGTTGGAGCACTCGAAGAGCCTATCACGGCAATAGTTGAGGCGATATGCGAGGTAATCGAAAAGGTGCCTCCGGAAATGCTTAAGGATATCACCAAAAAAGGTATTGTATTGACCGGAGGCGGCAGTATGCTTTACGGTCTTGACCGTCTTATTGCCAATGTTACGGGAATAAAAACTAAGGTTGCGGAAAATGCAATTGCCTGTGTTGCTATCGGAACGGGCAAGGCTCTTGAAAGATACTTGAAGGATCCCGGCAAGGCGATAAGCTTTACAAAAGAAAAGAAACACTATGAATTCGACTGATTTTTATAGACCGGCGGAGACGGGGAGACCCGGAACACCGTGCTTTACGTGCCTGTTTAAAGTGATTTAAATTCTTCGGAACAAACGAAGAATGGCTCGGAAGAGCATTGCTTGAAGTTGATGAGTGCCGGAATAGCGGTTTTTGCTTTTTTACAATTGAATTAAAAATTAGTAAACTTTTTAATAATTAATTGACAAATATAATAAGCGATGATATACTTAAAATGCAAAAAATTAATCTAAGGAGATTTATGCTATGAAAAAAACAACATTAGCAAGACTTTTGGCTCTTCTTCTTGTTGCAATTATGGCGGTATCCGTTCTTGCGGCGTGTAATGGCGACGAAGGTGGTAATAAGCCCGAGGTAATTCCTTTCGATGGAGACCCGGCTCTTGACCCCAAGATTGAACCCAAAGATTACGATGGCTATGAATTTACGTTTATTTGTCAGCCTTACAAGGACAACAATGCATACGGCGTAGATTACATGGTATCTGACGGTGAAACACAGAATGTTCTTCTTGACGCTGTATATCGCCGTAACGAGCTTCTCAAGCAGAAGTACAATATTGATTTTGCTCAGATGAAGGTAACTGACCTCGTTACCACAGTACGTACACAGGTAATGGGCGGAATTGTAGAGTTTGACCTTATTATCGGTACATGTAAGCAGCTTGCAACACTTGCAAAAGAAAACCTTCTTCTCGACCTTTCGTCTGTTGATCGTTTTGATATGACTAAGTCATATTGGGATTCAAACGCAGCAGAACAGCTCAAGATTGGTGATAAGCTTTACTTTACAAACTGCGACCTCAACGTACAGGAAGTTGCATTCGTTGTATACTTCAACAAGCAGTTGATTGAAGACAAAAAACTTACCAGCCCCTATGAGTACATAGAAAATAACGAATGGACTCTTGATAACTGGTCAAAGCTTGTTATGTCTGTAGGTGAAGACGTGACAGGTGAAGGTGATATGACAGAACTTGATATGTACGGTACTCTTTACGAGAACCACAATGCAAGAATGTTCCTCTATGGTACAGGCGTTCGTGCTACGACTAATGATGAATCGGGTTATCCTATTGTAACGTTGTTTGACACAGATAAGGCAGTAACCGTTTACGAAAAGTGTAAGCAGGTATTCTCATCTGTAAATTCCTGGAGCATTGATAAGATGAGCGATACCGATACACACGGATACGCTGATAAGTGGGATTATGCTCGTTCACTCTTCTGCCAGGATCTCTACCTCTTCCACTATGAAGGAACAAACATTATCCACCAGTTCGCTGACATGGAAAGCGAATTTGGTCTCATTCCTTTCCCCAAGTTTGATTCTACACAGGATAGTTACTATTCAATGTATCCTCTCAACTGTGCAATGGTGGCTATTCCTAACAAGAGTGAAAATCTTGAAAGAACAGTAAATATAGTTGAAGACCTTAACTACTATTCCAGCGTAATTCTTAAGCCCGCTTGGTACGATCAGCTTCTCCAGAGAAGATATGTTCGTGACGATGAATCTGAGAATTCTCTCGACCTCATTCTTGCAGGCAGAGTATATGACGTTGGTATGATGTACGACTTTGGCGGCATCAACTCTAAGCTTCTTGGCATAGACTGTACAACCTCCAATATCAGCACACTGTACGCAAGACTCAAGAAATCTATCGATGCTGAAATTAAGAGCACATACAGAGATTTCGGTTTGGTATAATTTGAAACGACAGTATAATAATTGGCTGCTTCGCTAAGAAGCAGCCTTTTTAATTTGTTTATGTGGTGTTGATTTTTTGTGGTGAAACAGCTCCTCTTCTACTGCCCGAGGTTTTGTTAGGGGCGGTATTGCCGGTTTCTATGAATTTATGAGTAAAAAAGTATGTCCCCCGCTTCTTGGCGGGGGACAGTGAAATATTGGACTAAAAATATTAGTTACATTCAGCAGTAAGAGGACCTGCGAGGTCTTCGAGGAAGAACAGTCTTCCGGGCATTGTAGGCATATAGCTGGAAGGAATCCATCTTGTGGGGCCGTGACGGAGAGTCATCCAGAAGCTCATACCCTGCCACTGCATACCACGGTTGAACACGCCGTCGCATCCGCCTATGATGTAGTCAGCCTGCAAGAAGAGACCGGGGCCTATTGTGTTTGCACGGCAAGGAACAAGAGGAGTACGTGACTTGAAGCTTGTGATAGCGTTCTGTTCAATAGTAAGAGGATGGAGCTTAGCACCGATTCTATAGCACTGCTTCTTCCATTCTTCATCTGTAGCAAATTCTGCTGCAAACTGGGGTTCCCAGAAAGCGATGTGGCACATTCTGCCGATACCGTATACAAGAACGAGCTTTGCGCCCTCAGCCTTTAAGGCATTAATCTTTTCGGGATACGTGGGAAGATTATCCTTTGTTGCAAAGTTACGCTGATTCTTGGGAACTGTGAGCTCGCCGAGCGGATTAAAGAGAGCCTGCTCCATAGCATATTGGAAGGCACCCGCATTATCGGGAGCCAAGGTATTACCCTCGCTGTCAGCCCACTCGTCCATATT
>JAZOUV010000052.1:0-4470 GCA_045658315.1 Eubacteriales bacterium | reverse complement strand
AGACCTATAGTTATTTTGCGTATAGGAGCAGTACGGTTGGTAGTCTCTTTATATAACGACTCGAAATAATTCATTATCTTTTTAAAAGAGTTGGTGAACTCCCCTATCTTTCTCGTTCCACCGGTTGAACGGCTGCTGTCTTTGGAATAACTGATGTGAAGAGAAATAGAATCAATCACAAGATGCCTTTCAATAAGTTCATCAACCTGTAAATCAACCATTTCTTTGACAATTATAAACGCACTATCAAAGCTATAATCTTCAAAAAGCACCTGACTGTTGGATATTGAACTGCTTTTGGATTTATATTCTTGAATCTCTTTTATTGTACAAGGTTCTCTGCCGTGTGCGTGATCAATCAGAAACTCGGCATTAACACCGAATTCTCGGTACAGCAGGTCTTCCGGACATTCGGTAATACCTTTCAAATCATATATTCCGTAGTGCTCAAGACGCCTGGCAATGCCTTTTCCGATATTCCAAATATCTGTTATGGGGCGGTGAGTCCATATCTTCTCCCTGAAGCTCTCTTCATCCAGAATACCAATAAAATCAGGTGAATGCTTTGCAGTTACATCAAGAGCAACCTTACAAAGGAAAAGATTCGGGCCGATGCCTGCAGAGGCAGGAACGCCGGTTTCTTCGAACACCGCATTCATAAGCATAGTCGTGAACTCAAGAGCTGTTTTCTTGTACAAACGAAGATAGTCTGTCATATCAACAAAACACTCATCAATCGAATAAACATGTATATCTTCCGGGCTGACATATCGCAGATAAACGGAATAAATATCTGCCGATACTTCCATATATTTCCTCATCTGAGGCATAGCGGTGATATATTCGATATTTCCCGGTATCTCAAAGACCCTGCAACGGTTTTTGACACCGAGTTTTTTCATCGCGGGAGTTATGGCGAGACAAACAGAGCCGTTACCCCTAGTAGGGTCAGCTACAACAAGATTTGTTGTCATAGGGTTAAGCCCACGCTCAACACATTCAACCGAAGCATAGAAAGATTTTAGATCTATGCAGCAATACATCTTATCTGCCACAAGCCTGCTCCTTTCTGATTTATCTGCCAGCTTCAACAAACCAACGACCATCTTCTTCAAAAAGAAAGGTCTCCTTGCCGTTAATCTGAATTGTGTAGCGTGTATCTCCCCCGCCAACTCTGACGGATTTATTCTTCGAACGATTCAGAACACGTTCAACAATATAGACAGTACCGTCTTCCCAAAGGATACGCATAGGTCTGCTTTTGCCATTTCTGTCGTGCCAGGCAAGCACTTCTACATATACTTTTCTTACCACTGCATATCCCTCCTTTGAACCACTACAGAACATTTGTTCGTGTTATATAATAACCCCATCGCGAAGAATTGTCAAGTGATTTTCAAAGGAAAAAGATACAAAAAATAATCAAATCCCCATAACCGTTTTCTATCATCGGTTACGGGGATTCGTTACATTAAGTACGTATCAGTTATGTTACATAGGCCGGATTATGTATGTAAAAAAAGTTTCACACTGTGACCTATCATCGTCATAGCGTTGTATAAAGTTATGTGAATTACAGCTTTTCTTGTCTTAACGTTTCACCATTGCTGTCGGTAAATACAATCTCAATATTTTCCTCATTAAAAATATAACCGCAACCGGCAAAATAAACCGGATTTTTCTTTTTAATTGTACTGCCGATAACAACGGGACAAAGGCTGCCGTTGGTGTTCCAATCAGTATTTTCGGGATAATAAACGTTGAGCTCGTGAGCATGACCGCAAATCATAACATCGGGTTTCACATTTTCTCTGAGAAGCTTTGACCACTCGGCAAAAACATCCTGTTCAATGTCAAACGGCGGCTGATATCGATGAACAAAAGCGTTATGGGAGATGACGAGCCTGTGCTTGACTCCCTCTGCTTCATATTCACTGTCTTTGTTTTCAATTATCTTTTTGATAAAGTCTGTCTGACGCTCTCTGAAAACGTGACAAGCAACGGTATGACCGTATTCTTCGTGGTCATCGTCTTTGTCTTCACCGCAATCAAGCAGAATTCCCCATATATTACCGAGACGGAAGCTGTAATAAGTGTTACCAAGATGAGCAGGCGTATATTCAGCAAATTTCTCAGCAAAATTACCCCTTAAATCGTGATTACCTCTTGAGAAGATTACAGGCTTTTCACCTTTTGTCAAACGTGAACAGATAACATATATGTTCATAAAATTAGAAGGTGTACTGCTATCCTCAATAACATCGCCATTTAAAATCAGAAAATCAATATCACCGAAAGTTTCTGCAGCTTTAATCGGCTCTTCAACATTGTTGTGGGCATCGGCAATATGATATGCTCTGACGTTATTTTCAGGAACAGGATAAAATTTATAAGTTTTCTCAAGCACTTTTCTTGTTTTGGAAAAATATGCTTTTCTGACAATAATAGGTCTGATGAAAACGGTATATTCCTTAGCCTTATCAAGCTCTTCAGCCGGCACTTCAACCTTATGAATTTTACTTCTTGAACACATAATACCGTTTGATTCGTCATAATAGACCTTATCGCCAACCTTAACGAAGAAAAAGCAGGATTTTTCGCAGGGCATCATAATCTGATAATATTTGTCAACTGCAAAAACTGCGGGATTATGTTTAAAATAAACACTCATATACAAGTCTCCTTGCGATAAATTTTAACTGTCTGACAAATTCGCACTTATTTAAATCATTATATCAATTTATATAGTAAAAAACAAATACTTTAATCTTAAAATAATTATTTATTGTGATAATTTTAACATATATAATGCAAAAATCAACCTTTAAATCGTCAGCTCTGTTATTGTTTTGAATATGCGTATATGCTATACTGTTTTGCAGCGACTAAAGAAAGGTCAACGTTATGCAGAAAGATTTCAAAAAAGGACTTTCGGACGGTATACCTATAGGGTTAGGATATTTTTCAGTTTCTTTCGGATTTGGCATTTTAGCTATGAGTTCCCACATCTCAGCTTTTTTTGCCTGGCTTATCTCCGCAACAAACCTTACCTCTGCCGGTCAAGTAGCAGGAGTTGAAATAATAGCCGCATCAGGTACGCTGGTAGAAATGATTCTGACACAGCTTGTTATAAATTTAAGATACTCTTTAATGGGATTTTCTTTGACACAAAAGCTCGACACCAACTTTACTACACCTAAGAGGCTTTTGTTGGCATTCGGAATTACCGATGAAATTTATGCCGTAGCAATTTCACAAAAAGGCAAGATTACCGCTTCATATATGGCTGGTTTGATGGTAATACCCTTTATCGGCTGGACTTCAGGTACAGTAGCAGGCGCACTGACCAACCAGCTTCTGCCCGAAATAATAGCGAACAATATGGGAATTCTTCTTTACGGTATGTTTATTGCTATATGCATTCCGGTTGCGAAAAAAAGCAAAGCTGTTCTTGCTACCGTAATTATTTCTGCAACGGTTAGTGTATTGCTCAAATACTTTTTCCCCTTTATAAGCAGCGGATTTTCAGTAATTATAAGTGCAGTTATTGCCGCTGTCATCTGTGCAGCTTTGTTCCCCGTTAAAGAGGAGGAAGAAGAATTATGAGCATATTAATTTATATCGCTGTAATGGCAGGTGTAACATACCTCATCAGAATGATACCTTTTACGGCGTTCCGAAAACAAATCAAGTCCAGATTTGTTAAAAGTATTCTTTATTATTTGCCTTACGCTGTGCTCGCAGCAATGACAGTACCTGCAATTTTTTATTCAACAGGAAACATTAAAAGTGCCATTGTCGGTACAATCGTTGCAGTTGTTGTAGCTTTCTTTGAAAAACCGTTGATAATTGTTGCTCTGGCAGCTGCAGCTTCAGGTCTTATCACAGATCTGATAATCTGATAATTTTAATGTACTATATAAAAAAGCACTTCAGACGAAGTGCTTTTTTATTGGGCAGAAAATCTCATTTTGAAACATTATACAAAATTACAATCGGGTGCGGGTGTTCTGCCTACAATCCGAAGGACATGCACCTACGGTGATGCCATACACGCTAAAGCGTGATTACATACGCCTGACGGCGATTACATACCAATCCTTCGGATTGGATAAAAAACAAAGGACTTCTTACGAAGTCCTTTGTTTTTTGGAGGTACGTCTCATTTTAGAACCAGCTTCATAAAATTAAATATTTACTAAATTTGGGTTTTTTCAAAAGTTAGTTTGTTGAAAAATACTGCTTATATTCAGACTCTTGAAGTAATGAAGACATAGCCTCATCTTCTGTACCAAAAAAAGAATATGCAGATGATCGATCTTTTGACTCCCACCAAGCAGGACTTGCATTTTCTTGGTTACAAATATACATCCATTCTTCCTCATCGCAAACACAAAGTTCTTCATATGTATATTTGTAATATCCATTTATGCTCTTCAATATAATGAATCTTTTTGTCTTTTCTTCATT
>JAZOUV010000051.1:0-12420 GCA_045658315.1 Eubacteriales bacterium | reverse complement strand
TCATTTAGTTTTTTTCCTTGCATCGCTATACTCCTTTGAAATATTTCTTGTATTTCTTGTATTTAAACTCAACTTCGTCTCCATAATAGATTTTATCCATAAATTCTGACATTCTCATTCCAACCATTATTTCAACCCCTTAAAATATTTTTTACAGACTAACAATCAACCCATTCAATTTCTTTTTCTACTTCCCAAAAAGATTTACCATTAAATATTTTTGCTTTTTCAAATTCTTCAACGAGATAATGCTTGTCTTTTGAACAAATATGCCATTCAAAATCATTTTCTGGATTTTCGATAATATACAATTCAAGTGTAAATCTTTCAGTCTCATAATATCCTTGTATAAAATACTTATTACCATCATAGATGAAAAATCTTTCATCTCCATAATATAATCCATCAATAAACTCATTGACATCTCCGTTTATCATTTAAACTTCACTCCTTTTAGGTATTTTTTATACTTTTTCATTTCTTTTTGTGTAAGTAATCGTGGTTGTCTGTCGTTAAAATTATCTCTTTTATATTCGTGTATATGCAGTACATTTTCTGTTCTGTTACCATTATTTATGCGAGGTTCAGGATGATATGCAACTTCTTTTACTAAATAATGGTCTTTATCATAGATTCTCATTTCATGAAAAGTACCATCAGGCTTTAATTTAATATATGCATCACTTGAATGTGCTTCTTCTGGAAGACCATGTTTACCATTCAATCCTCTTAAAACCTTTACTCCTTCAATGTTTCCAACAGTTTCATAACTGTATGCGACATTATTTCCAACTGCAAAAGTTCCTCTTCCTCCCATTCATCGTACCACCTTTCTTGATTCGTTATAATCTACAACAAAGATGTTACCTTCCATTTCGGGAAAAGGTGTACCAAAGCAAATAATCTGCGATGGGTTTATTTTTTCAAGCATTGCATTATAGCCACGCATAAATTGAAGTTTAGTATGTTTACAGCCTATCATACCGACAGCGACAATAGCGGTATTTTCAACTGCGTCAAAACAAAAGTCAAAAGTCTGTGCTAAACCCCAGCTAATAGTCGGAACAACAATTCTTCCTCTGCTTTGCCAATATGCACCAACCCAACGATTTTTTGCTACACTTTCAAGTTGTCGCCAAAGTGGCATATCGGTGTATGTTGAAAAATCAGGTGATAACAGAAATGCATATTGAGAATATCGTTCGAAAGTTCTTTCGGGATTCTCGTAAATTCCGTTGAACCTATAATCGTCAACAAAGAAATGCACGCCTTTTTGAGTGTTTTCGATTCTGTCATTGGCTTTTGTATCAGAACAGGCAATTAAATCTATTTTAGGTACATTTAATTCCTGTTTATGTATAAGCGGTAAGCCCCACTTGCCCGAAGGTTCAAATTCGTTTCGCATAAAAAGAGGGTTATCCCTCATCTGCTTAGATGTCATAAAACAACATCTCCTTTCCGGCATATGCCATCAAATATCTAAATTTGTTTAACTTGCCTAATTGACAAGTCGGAAAGGATATGCTAAACTGTACATACACGAATAGGTATATGCTCAGCATATCCGAGATTGAACACATTAATTAGTTGCTGGTAACAACTTTTTGATGTGTTTTTTCTTTACACACATATAAACATCACCTCCAAAATAATTAAACGGCTTTATCAAACAACGAAAGTAATTGAAGTTCATAGTCCAAGAACTCTGAGCTGCCATACTGCAACCACTTATTATAAAAAGATATAGCGTAATATGCACACTCTTGGCTCAAATCAAATGCTTCAGCAATGTCCATATAATCTTCAGGTTTTATTTTGTTTACAAGCGGTGGCGGTGCAAGGGAATACTTTGCAAAGAAGTTGGCTTCGCTTTCCGCCAATTCACTGTGTTCCGTATGTTCTAAAACGATATGTCCGATTTCATGCATAATAGTAAAACGAATACGTTCTCTTGATTTTGTGTCGTCATAGAAAATGTACCATTGGTATGACTCAAAAGGAGCAGGACCTTCTTTGAGCAACATACAAAAACCATCTTCGCTTACTTCTTTTGCTTTTATCAAAGCCCCATCTGTCAAGCCTGAATACTTTCGTAGTTTTATACACATTTTTTGACAAATTTCAAAACAATCAATAGGTATTCGCCTTATATCATTGACGGTAAACATATTTACAACTATTTGTTTAATATTCTCGTATCTGGTGCCAGTTAATCTCAAGGACTGTCCTCCTATTTGCTTTGCGTATCAAATAGTGCGTTGATAAGTTCTCTTTTTTGCTCGTCGGTCATAAGTGCAGCATTTCTTGCAATCAATCTTTGAATTTGTGGATAATCGTTTTTTAAGTCAGCACTTTCCTCTTTATCCAAAAGGTAATCAGAAGTTGTCTGTAAGGCTGTTGCGATGTTAGCCACAATTTCTCCTCTTGGAACACGGCTGTCTTTTACGTATCGTGACATTGTTGCTTCCGTTACTCCTATAATAATTGCAAGTTCTTTTTGTGTCATTCCTTTTTTGTGTAAGAGCTCTAATATTCTCTCTCCAAATGTTTTAGACATTATAAATACCTCCGTTTTATAACTTACCATTATTGTAATTGACATTACCGATTTTGTCAAGTCTTTTTTTTAAAAACAATAATATAAACCTCTCAAATTAATAAAATGTCGTTGATTTTAAATTCAAAATATGATATAATGTTTCAAATTCATAACGAAAGAAAATAATACCTTTTTGAAAATGGTGTAGAAATGGTGTAAACCACCGAATTTAATGCCCAAAAAGTGCTGTATATAAGGAGATGTAAAATTTTATGAAGCTCGGTATAGTCGGACTTCCCAATGTAGGGAAAAGTACACTTTTTAACGCTATTACAAATGCGGGAGCTGATTCTGCAAACTATCCCTTTTGTACTATAGAGCCTAATGTAGGGGTTGTTGCAGTGCCTGACAGCAGACTTGATGTACTTGCTGAGATGTATAACCCTGAAAAATATACTCCTGCGGTTGTAGAATTTGTTGATATTGCGGGTCTGGTAAAAGGTGCTTCCAAGGGAGAAGGTTTGGGAAATAAGTTTCTTGCACATATCAGAGAAGTTGACGCTATTTGCCACGTTGTAAGAATATTTGAAGATACCAATATTATTCATGTCGAGGGCAATGTTGATCCTCTTCGCGATATAGAAACTATCGAATATGAGCTTATCCTTTCGGATATGGAAGCAGTCGAAAGACGTCTTGACAGAGCTAAAAAGATGCTCAAGGGAGACAAGAAGTACGAAAAGGAAATAGCATTTCTTGAGAGAGTTCTTGCGGCATTCAGCGAGGGTCAGCCTGCAAGAAAACTTGATTACAGCGAGGATGAGCTTGAGTTATTGAAAGATATGCCTTTGCTTACAAAGAAGCCTGTTATTTATGTTGCAAACATAAGCGAGGACGATATATCTTCAGACATAAACGAGAATGAACATTTTGCAAAGGTCAAGGAATATGCTGATGCAGAAGGAGCTGCAGTGCTTCCCATTTGTACAAAGCTTGAAGCTGAGATCGCAGAACTTGAGGGAGAAGAAAAGCTGGAATTTCTTAAAGAGATGGGTCTTGAAGAAAGCGGACTCGACAAGCTTATCAAGGCTGGCTACTCTTTGCTTGGTTTAATAAGCTTTTTGACTGCAGGACCTAAAGAGGTAAGAGCTTGGACAATAACAAAGGGTTCAAAGGCACCACAGGCGGCAGGCAAGATACACACAGACTTTGAGAGAGGCTTTATAAGGGCAGAGGTAATAGGCTATGACGAGTTGATCGAGTGCGGCAGTATGACCGTTGCCAAGGAAAAGGGACTGGTACGCAGTGAGGGTAAAGAATATATAATGAAAGACGGAGACGTAGTCCTTTTCAGATTTAACGTATAAGAAACGAAAAAGCCCTTGAAAGGGCTTTTTTCGGGTGCTGGAAACTATGGTGAAAGATATGAGATATATTGTTCTTGATATGGAATGGAATCAGCCGAGGCATTTTTCCGTTGCAATAAAAAATCCTGTTCATTTAAAGGGCGAGATCATACAGATCGGGGCTGTTAAGTTGGATGAAAATTTCAGAACTTTGGATACTTTTAATGTGATGATCTGTCCGAAATATTATACAAAAATGCACTCAAAGGTTGCTGAACTTACTATGATAAGCAATCAGGATCTAAAAAAAGGAATACCGTTTGAGAAAGCATTTGAAAGCTTCAGCAAGTGGTGCGGAAAAGAGTTTTGCATTTTGACTTGGGGCTGGGACGATATTCCTATGCTGGAAGATAACCTTACGATATATAATATTGATAAAAGCTGGATTCCCGATACATATAATATACAACCTATATTTGATGCACAGATAACAAAAACGGGGAAGCAATGTGCTTTGTCAACTGCTATGGAATTGGTCGGCGAACCTCCTTTTGAGGCTCACGATGCATTAAATGATGCATTTAGCACAGCTTGTATATGCCGACACTTGAATATGGAGGCGGGGCTAAAAAATTACGTTCAATGCAAACGGAGACTTATGCCCGATTCGTTTAACTCTCCGAATAAGTACAAGTTTTGTAAGGATGCAAAAAATGATAAGAAGCTGAGTGTTTTTAAGTGTCATGATTGCGAGGAATGTGTAGAGATAACAAAATGGCTTGCACAAAAGCCCGACAGGTATCTTGCGGTTGGAAAATGTGTTTGCGGACAAGAATACTTTATAAAGCTTCGGTTTAGAAAAAACGAAGACAAGACATATCGTGCAAACAGGACTGTGTATATTATGGACGGTGAGCGAAGGGAGTATTATAACAAAAAGCTTGCCGAGAAAGAAGAAAGCCGTAGAAAAAGGCTTGAAAAAATCATGGTAAATTAAAAACACATGAATTTAGGAAATATCATTAAGTTAAGAAAATATAAACAGAGCCCCCGCCGAACTTCTTTACTTGAGGAAGACAACGGCGGGGGTAAATATTAACTTAATGACATTACTGAATTAGTTTTTTATATCAGCACCGTTTATTACAGGTGATTGAAGGGGGATTAAATTCATTTACGGGAAAAGCCATTTTAGCAAATGCCTGGCAGGGATCGTCGGGTTGTGTCATTACACACTCTTTGTCGGGAACGCTGAATTCGGTTGCAGAAACAATATACTGTCCGGGACGTTCAATTCTTATAACAGAGAAGAAACCAAGGGACACATAAAGCTCTTTACCGTTTTCCGAGGTTTCAAATCCGCCGCCGAAAAGTTCGCAGAGAGCTTCGGGAACTTCATCTGCCGAACAGCAACAACAGCAACAGCAGTTATTCGGTTCGGCGATCTTGGCGTTTAAAACGACAGGGTCAATAACCTCTACCGCAACTGTGGGCAGATTAGTGCTCATGGTTGTATTGCAGCCGCAGGAAATGGTGTTTGCAAGTCCCATTTCACTCTTGAAGATATTTACATTACCCTCACTTCCGTAAAGGATAACATTTTTTTCGCAAACGGCAAGACCTTCAAATTCACGGCTTCTTCCCATACCGATGCAGGCTTCGAAGAGTATTTTTACAAAATATCTGATGTAAATCTGATAGAAGCCTCTGTTGAACTGAACGGGTTCTATGTTGATATTTGCCGCAAGAATCTTTGTGCATTTCGCTCTGACGCTTGTGGCATTTTCAATTATCTCTCTGCCATAGGCATTGAGAAAGACTTTCACATCTTCAAAGCAGTCTTTGTCTCTGCAGGAGTCAAGGATACGGCTTACATCAATGCAAACATTTTCCTTGTTTCCGAAAGAATTAAGACAGCTTGATTTGTTATCAGCCATAATAATAATTCCTCCATCTATGTTTATATATTATAAGGCATAATCGTTTGTAAATACCTTTGTAATATAATATGCAACAGTAAAAAATAAGTTCTTTTTTACTAAAAATAAAAAATTATTTAAAACGGTTGTTCCAATTTTGAAAGGAATATGTTATAATAAATAAGTACTTTTGCGTATTATATGCAAGAAGTATCAAATAGACGTATAAATCTTTTTTCATGGGACTCAGGGGGACAAAATGGAGAAAAAAATGACGGCATTGGAAGAACGTTTTATTAAAGCAAAGAGAGAGCTTTTTGACATTCTTTACGGACATTTGAATGAGATGCAGAGAAAGGCGGTATTTACCGTAAATAATCCGCTTTTGATTTTGGCGGGTGCGGGAAGCGGAAAGACTACCGTACTTGTGAACAGGATCGCATATATTATCAAGTTTGGCAATACATATTATTCCGATTTATTACCGTACGGTTTGGATTTGGCGGATGTTGAACGGTTGGAAAACGCAAAGAATGCGGACAAAGAGGAGATAGAGGCACTTTTGAGAGAATATGCCGTTGAACCTTGTCCGCCGTGGGGATTGCTTGCAATTACGTTTACCAATAAGGCGGCAAAGGAAATAGCGGAGAGACTTGAAAGAGACTTGAAGGATGAAGCAAACGATATATGGACGGGAACTTTCCACTCGGTTTGTCTCAGAATGCTGAGAAAGTTTGGAGACAGAATAGGGCTTCAAAAGAACAGTCTTACAATATACGATACAGAGGATACCAAAAAGCTTATTTCTTCTTGTTTAAAAGAGCTTAATATTGACGAAAAGTTTTTGAATCCGAAGCTTGTCAGAAACGAGATAAGCAGAGCGAAGGACAAGCTGATTACACCTGACATTTATGCAAGAGATGCTGTTGACGAGAATGGTATGGCAAACTACAGATTGGCTAAGATAGCATCTGTTTACAGGCTGTATCAACAGAAAATGACGGAGGCTAATGCGGTTGATTTTGATGATATAATTATGAAGACCGTCGAGCTTTTGCAGAATGATGAAGAGACAAGAAAATATTATCAAAGAAAATTCAAGTATGTTTGCATAGATGAGTATCAGGATACAAACCACGCACAGTTTGTTTTGGCGTCCCTGCTTGCGGGCGGCTACAATAATATTATGGCTGTGGGTGATGATGACCAGAGTATTTATAAATTCAGAGGTGCTACCATAGAGAATATTTTAAATTTTGACAAAACTTTTGAAAACGTGTCGGTTATCAAGTTAGAGCAGAATTACAGGTCAACAAAATATATTCTTGATGCGGCAAACTCGGTTATCAGAAACAATATAGGCAGAAAAGGCAAGGAGCTTTGGACTGATAAAAAGGGAGGAGAGCAGATATACCTGCGTCGTTGCGATAATCAGGTCGACGAGGCAAAATATATAATTAACAAGATTGTTGAGTTGGTTATAAAAGAAAAGCGGAAGTATTCCGATTTTGCAATACTTTGCAGAATGAATGTTCAGTCAAGCACGATAGAGAATGTGTTTGTAAAGAGTGGAATACCTTTTCGTATGCTTTGCGGTCAAAGATTTTATGAGCGTAAAGAAGTTAAGGATATTCTTTCTTATCTTTGCTTGATAAACAATCCCGACGACAATCTGAGACTGAGACGAATAGTGAACGAACCTAAGCGTAAGCTTGGCGATACAACAATGAATGCCGTTGAAAAAATTGCGGCGGCAGAGGGATGCAGTATGTTCTCGGTTATGAAAAACTGTAAGAACTACAAGGCTTTGTCTCAGGCGGCTTCCAAGCTGACAGAGTTTGTTATGCTTATAGAACATCTTCGCGACATGTCGGAAAAGGTGCTGTTAAGTGAACTGGTGGAAAAGACCATAAGGCTTTCGGGTTATGAAAATATGCTAATATCGGCAGGCGAGGAAGAGAAAGAGCGTCTTGAGAACGTTCTTCAGATGATTTCAAACGCCGAGGAATATATTGACAATAATCCCGACGGCACACTTGCATCATATCTTGAAGAGGTTTCGTTGGTTGCTGATATAGATAACTATGACAAGGATGCCGATGCTGTTACTATTATGACTGTACACAGTGCAAAAGGACTTGAGTTTCCGGTGGTCTTTATTCCCGGTCTTGAAGAGGGGATATTCCCCGGCGGACAAAACGTTTTTGAAGAAGAGATCGAGGAAGAACGCAGACTTTGTTATGTTGCGATAACGAGGGCGAGAGAGGTGCTTGTATGTACTTGTGTAAGAGAGCGAATGGTATTCGGTCAGACACAGTACAACAGAATGTCGCGTTTTGTTGAAGAAATACCCGAAGAATATATAAAACGAGAGCTTTCGGATGCGGAAAAATATGCAATCGAGCAGAAGAATGCGTTTAAGCCCAGACGGCGAATTGAAATGTCTAAAGAGATTTTCAAGAGACCTGAGGAGCCGGGCAAAGCAAAAGCTTCAGGTGTTGCAATTCTTTCTACGGGGGATAGGGTAAGACATATAACCTTCGGTGAAGGAACATTACTTTCGGCAAAGCCTATGGGTGCTGATATACTTTACGAAATTGCGTTTGATAATGCAGGTACAAAAAAGCTTATGGCAACTTATGCAAAACTCAAAAAGATTTAAAAAAGGCTGAAAAAGTCAAATTAAAACAAACGAAGCCTAATATACGATAAGCACGCACCAAAGCCTTTTACTGCGGGGAAGAACTTTGGTGCGTTCTGACTTCTCTGCCCCTTTTCTGTATTGACAAAAGTTTTATGCGGTGTTATTATAGTGTAATGCTTTTTTTGGGGAAACAGGTGTGAGTCCTGTGCGAGCCCGTCTCCGTAATATGCAATAAACAATATTTTTCTTATCCGAAGCCGCTTTTTCGGAGAAAGTGTCATTGAGTTTTTTACTTGAGAAGACAGAAAAATATGCATAGAAGCCGGTATATCCGAGAACTGCATGAATCGTTTTCGATAAAAACTCTGCGAGGTGCCGGAGAAAAGAGAAACGTACAATTTAATATTTTTACAAAAGGAGAAAAACAAATGAAAATGACACAATTAAAAAAATTGTTGTCTGTGATCCTTTGTATTGTGCTTATAGCGGCTACAGCACTGTTTACGATCGGTTGCAGCAACGAAGCAGACGGAAACGAGGAGACAAAGGCTGAAAATGTTGAACAGCCAAACCTCGTGGACGACGACACCGAAGAAACAACTGATGACATCGGCTCTCAGGAAAACTCTGAAACAGACTCGGATTCAGATGTGAAATTTCTTGGCGAGGGTGCAAAAAAGTTTGACTTTACGGTGGTTGAGTTTGACGGGAAAGAGACTAAATTTGTTATTAAGACAGACAAGGAAATTGTAGGCGAGGCATTGCTTGAGCTAAAGCTTATTGAGGGTGAAGAAGGTCCTTACGGTTTGTATGTAAAAAAGGTGAACGGAATTGTTGCCGATTTTGACAATGACAAGACATATTGGGGCTTTTACGTTGACGGAGAATATGCAATGTCCGGCGTTGATATGACAAAAATTGAAGAAGGAAAGACTTACACTTTTAAGGTTTCTAAGTAAATGAAGCTCAATATTAAAGAAATTGCTGTTTTCGGTATGTTGGGCGGCTTGATGTTTGCATCAAAGCTTGTAATGGAAGTGTTCCCCAACATACATCTTATTGGTGTGTTTATTGTTGCAATTACGGTTGTGTACAGATTAAAAGCATTGTATCCGATATATATTTTTGTGTTTGCTTTAGGTTTGTTTTACGGATTTAATGTTTGGTGGATCCCGTATTTGTATATATGGACTGTTCTTTGGGGGGCAGTAATGCTTTTGCCTAAGAAGATGTCTCCGAAGATTGCACCTGTGGTATATATGGTAGTGTGTTCATTACACGGATTTCTCTACGGTATTCTTTATGCACCGGCTCAGGCATTGTTTTTTGGATTTGGTATCGAACAAACAATTGCTTGGATCATATCGGGATTTCCGTTTGATGCTATACACGGAGTAAGTAATTTGATATGCGGGATCATGATAGTTCCGCTTATAAAGGCAATGAAACTTGCTCATAAATATACATATTAAATGTGGAGCTGTTGCAAATGTGTAACAGCTCTTTTTTTAATAAACCCTATTGACAAGAAGTTATTTCGGTGATATAATTCGTATATAATATATTTAAACCGTTGATGCGGAGATAAAAATGTTTATGCTTCCACAGAGAGTCGGAGAAAGCTGAGAACCCGATGAAAAACAGAGCATTAAATGGACCGCGGAGGGGGCAGTCAAAGGCGACTTATGTTTTGCCGAGTATTCTGCAACGGAAGTAAGGCTCCCGTAAGAAGTCTGAGATATGTTTGTATCTTGCAAAGGTGTGCGGTGGATTTACCGTGAATCAAGGTGGCAACGCGGATAAAAAGATTATTCGTCCTTGACAGAAAAAATGTATTTCTGTCGGGGATTTTTTGTTTTAAAAAAACAAAACGGAGGATAAAAATGAAGCTTTTATCAAGACGATGGTGAGGCTGTAAAAGACTTTCACTAAATAATCAGAATAATAATAACTTACATATATTTGGGGGGAATTAAAAATGAAATTTAACGGAATTGATTTTGATACTTATTTTAAGAACTATCCTGACGAAAACGGCTATTTTGGCAAGTACGGCGGTTGTTATATTACCGAGGAACTTAAAAATGCTATGCAGGAGATCACGGAAGCATATTTTACAATATGCAAGTCGAGCAAGTTTATAAGCGAGCTTCGCAGAATCAGAAAGGAATTTCAGGGCAGACCGACTCCTGTTTCTTACCTTGAAAGACTTTCGGGAAAGTTGGGAAATGTACAGCTTTACGTAAAGAGAGAAGATTTGAACCATACGGGAGCTCATAAGCTCAATCACTGTATGGGTGAAGCTCTTCTTGCGAAGTATATGGGCAAGAAGAAGGTTATTGCAGAGACCGGTGCAGGACAGCACGGTGTTGCTCTTGCGACTGCGGCGGCTTACTTCGGACTTGAATGTGATATATATATGGGCTCTGTTGATATAAAGAAGCAGGCACCAAATGTAGCAAGAATGAAGATACTCGGTGCAAACGTTGTTGAGGTAACACACGGTCTTGCAACACTTAAAGAGGCTGTTGATGCGGCTTTTGAGGCTTATGCAAAGGAATATAAAGATGCTATTTACTGCATCGGTTCGGTTCTCGGACCTCATCCTTTTCCTATGATGGTAAGAGATTTTCAGAGTGTTGTAGGCATTGAAGCAAGAGAACAGTTTAAGTCGATGACGGGTGAGCTTCCCGATGCTATTGTTGCCTGTGTAGGCGGCGGTTCAAATGCTGCGGGCTTTTTCTCGGGCTTTTTAAATGACCATGTTGATATATACGGAGTTGAACCTCTCGGCAGAGGTCCGAAGCTTGGCGATCACGCGGCAAGTTTGAAGTACGGCACGGAGGGAATCATGCATGGCTTTAACAGCATTATGCTCAAGGACGAAAACGGAGAGCCGGCTCCCGTATATTCTGTAGCGAGCGGCCTTGATTATCCTTCATCAGGTCCCGAGCATGCATTTTTACACGATCTCGGCAGAGTAATATATGACGTTGTAGATGATGAAGAGACGATAGACGCCTTCTTTACGCTTTCAAGACTTGAGGGTATTATTCCTGCTATTGAGAGTGCACACGCGGTTGCTTACGGTATGAAGCTTGCAAGGAAGATGGGTAAGGGCTCTATCCTCATCAACCTCTCCGGACGAGGCGACAAGGATATGGACTATGTAATAGAAAACTACGGTATTAGATAAATAAAAGCTCTCCTTCGCATTTGTTTTGCACGGGAGAGCAGTTTTATTTATGTGTGTACAAGAGGGGTGATTATTCTAAAACATCAAAATTCATATAGAACTGGGTATTAAAACATGAATAATCATATTTTGCACCTTTTGTGGTAACAACACCATTTTTTGTAATGGTAAGTGTGGTTTTTTGATTATCAGTAATTTGATAAGTATCGATGCTGGTATCGTCAAATTTTGAAACATCTTTTGTGTTGAAAATATAAAAGTGACATTTTTTATCAAGCTTGTTATTGAACACTGCTATCCAAACATAAAAAACATCGTCTCCCATATCATATCTAATCTTAGGATGAAAACTAAATTTCATTTCGTCGGAATTTGTTGTTGACTCTATACCTTCGGAGGTTTTTACATGCAAATATCTCGAAATAACGTTTAATTCTGTCGTTTTACAGTGCTCACACAAATTTGTTACACATTTAGCATTTTTCCCTTTGTATTTGGTGTGTCTTATCAATTGATTGCTGTATTATTTGCACTTCGGGCACCAGTATTTTGTTATAGTGAAGTCAATACCTTCATCGATATATGCACGATGAACTTGCCAACCAAGTTCATGCAATATCATTGATAATTGCATTTCTCCATATAAGCCTATGACCAGTTTTTTAGTTTCTTCAGTTATGCTCATAATTATACTCCGAAATAACTTTATTTGGTAATTTTTTGTTTAGGTTTTCAAGACTACTTTTTGCGAACATTTCTTTATTAAGTTCAATGCC
>JAZOUV010000050.1:0-18607 GCA_045658315.1 Eubacteriales bacterium | reverse complement strand
TTCGGGCAATGATTTCTTGACGAATATCCAAGCGGCTCAACCTCGAATCCGCAATTTTTGCAAATAAAACCGTTATCATTTTTTGTAAAAATTTTCTTTTCCATAAAACTATCCCCAAACTGTTTTTTCCAAACATACATCAAATACTTTTGAGCATAATAAGCATATACCAAAATCAAGAAAGGATAGAATTATGAAAAAACAAAAATTCTTAAAGCTCTTAACTTTGGTGTTCACTTTAACAATATTAGCAACATTGGCAATCAACGCTTCGGCTTTAATAGATGACCCAACAAACTTTTCGGCAAACATTCCCGACAACTCGGTAGACAGACGAGATGCTACATCGGGAAATGCAGGCGAAACAGGCACTATTCCCGAAGAGACGCAAAAACAAACCGGTGCTGTAGATAATGCATTAGACAAAGCGAGTGAAGCTGTCGATGACGTTACGGGTGCATTGGGTGATATGAAAGACGACGTAGATAACGCTATTGACGACACAGCAGGCAATAGCTTTATGGGTGTTGTAATAGCTATCTTAATCGCCGTTGCAATTATTATTCTCATTATTGTTATGGTATCAAAAAACACCGGAAAAAACAATAGAAAATAACAAAAATATCAAGAAAAAATAATACTCATGGGAAAATACCTTGAGTATTATTTTTATTTACTATACGATTTATAAACAGCTCTATAATATCAGCATCTGCTCAATTTCATCTGAAAGCTTATCTTCTTGAATGTGGACCTTTACTTCATTTGACAATGCATTGGTTTTAAGGTGCATAACAAGGCTTGTAATGCCTTTCTTCCGTCGGAGTGGAGTAGTTACGTTTTCTGCCGCAATAAGATTCTTTGCCATAAACACCGTAACGTTTTTAGTAAATCCACCGTAGTAGGCAGTTATTTTACCGTTGCTAACAGCAAGCCCGTTGTTTTGGTAACTGAAAACAGCACTTAATGCTTCCACAGCGAATATTATTACTGCCGCCCCTACTACTGCAAAGACAACAGAAGCAACACCTGAGGAGGACACTTTAAATATCAGCATAGATATAACCGTTTCCAACAAAACCACACCTGTTACAATACCAAGAATTAAAGCAAACCACGATACAAACGGAAAATATGAAACACACTTCGTCTGCTTTTCGTCGGGAACATAGTCAGGCAATACTTTGCCCAAAATCTCGCCAATCTCATCATATTTACAAAACGGAACAAGTACGCCAAGTCCGGCATTCTTATCATCGTCACCGCTATTGACGGTATAACCGATAACCTCAAGCTTAATTGCGGCAAATCCCAGCATACGTTGAACAAGCCCTTGAGAAATCTTGACCGCTTTTATTCTGTCATAGCTAAACGTATTGGTATGACGTTCCAAAAGACCATAGGATATTTGAATATCATTCCCCCGTTTAGTAATGGTAAAGTTGTGATATCCAATGAACGAATGAATCATACACCCGATAAAAGAAAAAACAGAAAAAAGCAACATAGCAGCCACAGTAATTAATATGGCAAACAGGAAATACTGTCCCCAAGTACCTAAAGTGTCAAGCTGAAGCAGCAGTTTGCAGACACCGATAACGATAATGGCTAACACTCCAAACAGTGCCGTAAAGAACGCCGTTGATGCTATATTAATGAGCGTGTACAGCATCTTCTTTTTAGAAGTAAAACGGTACAAACTATCCTTATCGGAAAGCAACACCTCTTCTTTCGACTCGTCGGCAGTTCTCATACCGCTTTCTTTTAATGCATTTAATTCATTCAGCAAAGCGTCAACGGTCTTTGCTTTCTCAATAATAGTTATTTCAGCCTGATGGGAAGTATTTGTGGAGCCGCTGTCAACCGTCAAAACGGCAATACCGAATATTGTATGAAACAAGTTTTGTTTTTTATTTATAGCGTGTACCTTCTTGTAGTCCAAAACAGAACGTTTTCTAAACAGAACCCCTCTATTGCACTTAATTTCCTTTTCCGTCAGTTCGTAACCTGAGGTCTTGTAATACAGAATTCTGTAGACAATAAAGCAGAGATATATTACGATAAAAGCAACAATAAAAATCGGGGGCACCGCAATAATATCCTCTGTTTTTGTTTCTTCGTTAAGAAAGAAGTCTTTCAGAAAAATAAACCCTATTACAATGCTGCTGAACAAATCCGACAACAAGCTGGAATAAATATATCCTTTGTCAAACCTCTTCATTCTTCAGTTCCTCAATTCTAATTTCAAGATTACGCTCAAGCTCGTCAATCATTTTGTCAGCTTCATCGGTCGTAAGAGTAGAAATATCAAAATTTGAACCCGCCGTTGATATAGTAACACCGCTAAGCTTTAACATCATCATAAGCGGACCTTGCGTTCTGTGAAGGTCCTGAATTTGACAAACGGGAATCACAACTCTTCTCTTAAAAATCACACCCTGCTTTACAATAATCCTTTTATCGTCATAGCCCCAAGCATACATTTTATAACGCAGTGCCGGCATAATCAAAGAAACGGCAAGAAGTAAAACAACAGGTATTCCTACGCCCAACAAAACGGCAGTAGTTACGTCCTTCGTCGCTCCCGCTGCACCCAGAATTGCAACCGTACTTGTAAAGACACCTATCAATGCCAACGAAACAACAGCCGCACGAATATACCATAACTTAAATACACTCTTGTCTAATTTTCTCAGTTCCATGCTTATCCCCCCCAAAAGCCCTATATATATTACCTATCAATCCAAAATAACAGACTTTTTCTTGCCTTTTTTATTTCTTGGATATTCTCTGATACGAATTACAAAATCAAGGTTAAGCGCTTCAAGCTTACCTTCTTTTTCAACCAGAATTGCTCCGTCAGTAACCTCCCTAATGATACCTTCGTATTGGTGATTGCCGTCAAAAGATGAAATAAGGCACTCTTTATCAATAAATTTTTTTGCAAGTTCTTTCATTTCTGTATTGCCCTCCATTTTTCTTTTCTCAATTATTCTCTTAGCGATTGCTGATTTTCTGTTTCGAAACATAATAAATATGATAATCCACAGCATAATTATCGGTATGTATGTTGATGGATTCAAACTATCACCTCGCTAACGTTACCGGGCTTCGGCATCTTGATATTTCAAATTTATAGCACCTATGCCGCCGCTGATTTCTATGGTATTCTTCCCTTTTCCTTGACCCTTGATATTGGATACAACGGTACCGTCAACAGTAATATTACCTATACCCTTTTCTATATCAAGCCTATAATCGTCTTTGTTACCGATTACAGTTATGTTTGATTCTCCGATACCTAAATCAAATTCACTTTCACCCGTAAGCACAGAAGTTAGATTCAACTGACCGACACCCATATCTAAGTCAAGGTTGTGCAGTACACCGTCTGATATAGTAATCTTTCCGGCACCGCCGTCAACATCAGCCTCGTTGGCAGCAATAAGATTCTCAATTATAACCTCTCCTGCTCCAAGCACAAAATCAAGCTTTTTCGCCGACAATTTTTCAATCGTCAATCTTCCCGCACCGGTAATAAGCTTTACATTATCAAACTCCGTCTCCGTAGGAATAAAAATTGTAAGCTTTGCCCCGTTATATGAGCCGAAATTCTTGCTTTTCTCTTCAAGAGTAAGGGTGCCGTTCTTTTCTTTTACCTTTAATTTTTTTAAATTACTCTCTACCGAAAACTCGTCGCCTTTTTTTATGTATAAATCTGCAGCATTAATTTCAATCTTCAGCTTGTTTATATCAGAGGTAATCGAATATGTTTTAATATCATCGGTAGCTTCGTTATCTTCTGAAAATAACCCGCCTAATAACCCTATCGCATTAAATATGCCGCCCACAATGGCAACCGTAAGAGCTATTGCAAAAGCTATAGCTATATACTTAACTACTTTTTGAAAATCGGTCATTTTATTTCAACGCCTCCAAACATACAGGTACCGTTTACGTAAATCGTAGGTGCACCGTTGTGTACAGAGGTTTTATTTGATATCCCCCCAAAGATACAGTTAGAATTAACCTTTACGTTAACGTTATCGGAAACAAGTATGTCAATTCCACCAAAAATTGCAGATACCTGAATAGCACAATCCTTTTCAATAACAGCATTTCTCAGGTCGCACTCAACTCCGCCGAAAACAGCCGTAAGCTCTGCACCCTCAAAAATTTCACCGTCATAGTTCAAATCGCAGCCCGAAAAAGTAGCACAACCCGATTTCAGCTCTCCGCCGTTTTTCTTGATTCTTGCTATTATTTCATTGGCTTTGTTTCCAAAAAGTCCGTTAAATATCAGTTTCAAGCCGATAAGTACGATAATTGCGGGTACAAGCAACTTCCACAACATTGAGAAGCTCAATATATCTTGACAGCATAACAGCAAAAATACGCCAATTGCAAGACCTATAATATTGCCTGTCTTTTCTCTATCCGTAAAAAGTCCTACGGCACAGGGGACAATAATAAACAACGTCCACCAGCCGTCAAAAAACACGTCAATATTTGTTATGTTCAATGCATTAAGTGCAAATATTGCCCCCACTGCAATAAGAACAATTCCCCAAATAACGCTACTGAATTTTTTCATTTTATTATCCCTCTTTCAAATTATTATATGAAGTGCGTAACTTCAGCCATATTGAGTCTTTTTACGTCTACATTATAATACAAATTTTTTTAAAAGTAAAGTATATTTAATATGCTTATAAAATAAAAAAAGACAAAAAAACTGCTCCAATTTCTCGGAGCAGTTTTTTTATATGCTATTAGTTATTGCCGTAAACTTCAGCGAGTTTCTTCAAGTGTTCAAACTTTTCTTTAGCCTTAATTTCAGCATTAGCGAAGAGCTCTTCTGCTCTTTCGGGGAACTGCTGAGCAAGACGGCTGTAACGAGTTTCACTTGTAATGAACTCTTTGTAGTCTGCTGTGGGTTCCTTGCAGTCAATCGTCAAAGGATTCTTTCCTTCAGCCTTGAGAGCAGGATTGTAACGGAACATCTGCCAGTAACCGGCATCAACCGCACGCTTCATTTCGAGCTGGCAGTTAGCCATTGTGCCCTTAATTCCGTGCATTTCGCAAGGAGCGTAACCGATTACGATAGAAGGACCGGGATATGCTTCAGCTTCTGCAAGAGCCTTGAGTGTCTGGTTCATATCAGCACCCATAGCGATCTGTGCTACGTATACGTAACCGTAGGACATAGCGATCTGAGCAAGGTCTTTCTTACCGATTGCCTTACCTGCAGCAGCGAACTGAGCAACCTGACCGATCTGAGAAGCCTTAGAAGCCTGACCGCCTGTGTTGGAGTAAACTTCAGTATCGAATACCATAATGTTTACGTCTTCACCGGAAGCGATTACGTGGTCGAGACCGCCGAAGCCGATGTCGTATGCCCAACCGTCACCACCGAAGATCCATACGGACTTCTTGGAGAGGTATGTCTTTTCTGCAAGAATCTTAGACTTGAGTTCGCTTTCGCAATCGCAAGCTTCAAGCATTGCAACAAGTGCCTTTGTTGGAGCTTCATTAGCCTTGCTGTTGTCCTTTGTTGCAAGATATTCGTCAATGATAGCAAGCTTTGCTTCATCCTTAACTTCTTCTCTGAGTGCCTCTACGTAACCGATAAGTCTGTCACGAATTGTCTTCTGACCGAGATACATACCGAGACCGTGTTCAGCGTTGTCCTCGAACAAGGAGTTAGCCCAACCGGGACCGCGTCCGGATTCGCGATTTACTGTATAAGGAGTAGAAGGTGCGGAACCGCCCCAGATAGAAGAACAACCTGTTGCGTTGGAAATATACATTCTCTCACCGAACAACTGTGTGATAAGACGAGCATAAGATGTTTCAGCACAACCTGCACAAGAACCTGAGAACTCAAGGAGGGGCTGTTTGAACTGGCTGCCCTTAACTGTTGTTTCAGCAAAAGGAAGTTCCTTAGATGCTACATTAGCAACTGCATAATCAAATGCTGCCTGCTGGTCAAGCTGTGTTGCCTGAGGTACCATTTCAAGTGCACCTGTCTTACAAGCCTTAACGCAGAGGGTACAACCCATACAATCAAGAGGACTGATTGCAACTGTGAACTTGTAGTTTTCGCAACCCTTGCCAATCATGGGCTTGGTAACGAACTTAGTGGAAGCGGGAGCCTTAGCAGCCTCTTCAGCATCCATAGCGTAAGGACGAATGGTAGCGTGAGGACATACGAAGGAACACATATTACACTGGATACACTTTTCGGGAATCCATGTAGGAACGTCAACTGCAACGCCTCTCTTTTCATAAGCAGCAGCACCCTGAGGGAATGAACCGTCAGCCATGTCTTCAAATGCAGAAACGGGAAGAGAATCACCCTGCATCTTAGATACGGGAACGAGAACCTCGTTTACAAACTTAACGAGCTCGGGACGTGTGCCTTCAGCCTTTTCTTCAACGGTGTCGTTGGAAGCTGTCTTCCAGCTTGCGGGGACGTCAATCTTAACGAGTGCATCAACGCCTGCATCAATTGCCTTGTAGTTCATTTCAACAACAGCTTCGCCCTTCTTGAGATAGGACTTCTTAGCCATGTACTTCATGTAATCAACAGCTTCTTCGATAGGCATAATATTTGCAAGAGCAAAGAAAGCTGACTGAAGAATTGTATTTGTTCTCTTGCCCATACCAATCTCACGAGCCTTGTCGATAGCGTTAACGGTATAAAAAGCAATGTTGTTATCAGCAATATATCTCTTAACTTCACCGGGGAGGTTAGCCTCAACCTCTTCGGGAGTCCACTGAGTATTGAGAAGGAATGTACCGCCGGGCTTAACATCGTTTACAATCTTGTAACCCTTCAAAATATAAGAGGGGTTATGGCAAGCAACAAAGTCAGCCTTTGTAATGTAGTAAGAAGACTTAATGGGCTGATCACCGAAACGGAGGTGAGAAATCGTGATGCCGCCGGTCTTCTTACTGTCATACTGAAAATAAGCCTGAATATATTTTTCGGTGTGGTCACCAATGATTTTAATGGAGTTCTTGTTTGCACCAACAGTACCGTCGCCGCCGAGACCCCAGAACTTGCAGCTTACTGTACCCTTAGGAGCTGTGTCGGGAGCTTCCTTCTCCACAAGAGAGAGGTTGGTAACGTCATCTACGATACCGATTGTAAAGTTATTCTTGGGTGCATCGCTCTTGAGGTTTTCGTATACTGCAAATACGCTCTGAGGAGGAGTATCCTTAGAACCGAGACCGTAACGACCGCCAACGATTTCTGCCTTAACGCCTTCTTTAGCGAGAGCAGCAACAACATCGAGATAAAGGGGTTCGCCGAGAGCACCGGGTTCCTTTGTTCTGTCAAGAACAGCAATTTTCTTAACTGTAGCAGGAATCACTTCAGCAAGCTTAGAAGATACGAAAGGTCTGTAAAGACGAACTTTGATAAGACCGACCTTTTCGCCTGTAGCGTTAAGGAAGTCGATAACTTCTTCTGCAACGTCGCAGAGAGAGCCCATAGCTATAATAACTCTGTCAGCATCGGGAGCTCCGTAGTAGTTGAAGAGCTTGTAATCGGTACCAATCTTCTCGTTAACCTTGTCCATATATTCTTCAACGATTTCCGGAAGAGCATCATAGTACTTATTGCAAGCTTCTCTGTGCTGGAAGAAGATATCGCCGTTTTCAGCAGAACCGCGGAGAACGGGGTGTTCGGGATTGATAGCACGTGCACGGAATGCGGCAACTGCATCTGTGTCGATCATATCTTTAAGTTCATCGTAATCCCAAACTTCAATCTTCTGAATTTCGTGAGAAGTTCTGAAGCCATCGAAGAAGTTTACGAAAGGAACTCTGCCCTTTATCGTAGAAAGGTGGCAAACAGCACCGAGATCCATAACTTCCTGAGGGTTAGAACAAGCCATCATAGCGAAACCTGTTTGACGGCAAGCCATAACGTCGGAGTGGTCTCCGAAAATGTTGAGTGCATGAGATGCAACACAACGAGCAGATACGTGGATAACACAGGGAAGAAGCTCGCCCGCAATCTTGTACATATTGGGAATCATCAAAAGAAGTCCCTGTGAGGCTGTGTATGTTGTAGTAAGAGCACCGGCTGCCAAAGAACCGTGAACTGTACCTGCAGCACCTGCCTCAGACTGCATTTCCATAACTCTTACGTTATCTCCGAAAATGTTCTTAAGGCCTGTTGCAGACCAGCTATCTGTAAGTTCAGCCATAACGCTGGAAGGTGTGATAGGATATATGGACGCTACTTCAGTAAAAGCATAAGACACATGTGCAGCAGCAGTGTTACCGTCCATAGAAATCTTTTTTCTTGCCATGGTATTTCCTCCTAAATATATATATTAAGTTTTAATTTTACCCATTCCGTACAATTGTAACACTTTTTTTCAAAAAAGTAAAGATATTTTTATAATAAAATTCAAGAATTTTATGGATATTAGGCATATTTTGGGGAGTATTTGAATAAACATAATAGCATCAAATAAAAACGAATTTTGGTATATATATATCCATAGTATCGATTGTAAAAAAACAAAAAAAGAGCGAAAAACAACAAAAATTAAAAAAAGTATTGCAATTTAAAAAATAATATGATATAATGCATAGGTCAAAAATAATAGGGGTGTAGTTCAGTTGGTAGAACGGCGGTCTCCAAAACCGCATGTCAAGGGTTCGAGTCCTTTCGCCCCTGCCAAGTCTTTAGGTCGATTTAGATCCGACCGAGAAAAAACGAGAAAAGCGGAGATTTCGAGAGATTTCTCCGCTTTTTTCGCGCCTAACTTTTTCCGAATTTCCATAGATCCATTTTTGATTTTTCTTCGAGTCGAAGGATTCAAACTACCGAAAATGCGATTTTTCAAGAATTGAATACGGAACGCAAGCGACCGGAAGGACTTGAACCCACGACAGTGGTTCAAATTCTTCCGATTTTTTGCGCTCCTCACAAATTGTTTACAAATAGTCCCTTCCAAAACAGATCCATCCCTTCTCCGAAAGGAATTGAACCAGCGAATTTTCAAAAAACTATTGACAAACGCAGACTATTGTGATAGTATATACTACAGTAATAGTCTGGAGGTTTCCGATATGCAAAAATTATTTGACAGCGAATTAAAGGTTATGGAGCTGATTTGGGCAAATGAACCCATCAGTGCCAAAGAATTAAGTATCCTTGCAGATAAGGAATTCGGATGGAATAAGAACACCACATACACCGTTATTAAGAAAATTGAGGCAAAAGGTTACATCAAGCGTACCGATCCCGGTTTTATATGTATTTCACTTATCTCTAAAAAAGATGTTTGTGAAAGCGAAACACAGAACTTGATTGACAAGCTCTTTGGCGGTTCAAGAAAAGCACTTTTTTCGGCTTTGATAGAAGATGAAAAGCTAACAAAGGATGAAATCAAAGAGCTTCGAAAGTTGATCGACAAGAGATGATACCATGCTTGGAGAAATCTTTTATTGGATATTCAATATGAGTATCGCCGCCACGATTTGTATGATACCCGTATTGCTTATTCGCTTATTCAAAAAAATCCCGCGTCGAATTTTCATTTGGCTGTGGTTTGTGCCGTTTGTTCGAATGTGTATTCCCGTTGGAATTTCAAGCAAATACGGTATTATGGCTTTACTATCCAAGTTCACTACTAAAACCGTTACTATCGTTCAAATTGGCGATGATTCGGCACTTACTATGATGAATCACGTAATGGGGGCAAACAGTTATTTTCCAATCACTTATAAGGTCAATCTTCTTGAGGATCTCTTTAATATTGCTTCTGTGGTATGGATTATCGTAGCCTTGGCGTCGATTCTCACTTTGACGGTCATTTATTTCATTACGCTTGGCGAAATGAAGGATGCCCAAAAATTAAAGGATAATATCTATATTTCAGACAAGATCAAAACACCTGCGGTTTATGGAATCATCAAACCGAAAATCATTCTTCCGACCGAATACGATGCAAACAGACTGAACTTCATATTGATGCATGAAAAATCCCATATAAAACGAAAAGACAACTTCATCCGTCTTTTGTCGCTTATCGTTGTGTGTGTTCATTGGTTCAATCCCTTTGCGTGGCTCTTGCTAAAAATGCTTTATTCAGATATTGAGTATGCTTGCGACGAAACTGTACTGTCGAAATGCAACGAAACAGAGCGAAAAGAATATGCATATACACTACTCTCGACAGCAGAGAAAACAAACGTATTTGCCGTATCCTTTGGTGGCTCAAAAATCAGAATCAGAATTGAAAATATCTTGTCTTACAAAAAGATCTCTTATTTCTCCATTGCTGCATTTTCCGCACTTATTATGGCAATCTGTTACATACTTCTTACCAACGCATCCTGAAAGGAGTACAATATGGAAAACAAAAAGTTCAAAAACTATTACCTACTATCACTCCTCGGCGTGATACTCGCATCCTGTTACCCGATTTATATGGGAATAACCGTCATTGTCGATATGATTCGATACGGCACGGTATATGCAGAAAACTATCCAAAGTACATCATTCCGTACACACCGATCGCGCTCGCTCTCTTGGTCGGTGTTGCGCTGATACCCGTTGCGATCAAATACTTTAAGAAATACGCATTACTGTTTGGAACTGTAATTTCAACTGTGATATTCTTCGTATCAGAATTCCTGTTCGAGCGCAATATTACGGTCACGAGAACAATAACGGGAGCATTTGCTCAGCTTAAGGATTGGCAGTTGGCTTTGTGCGCGGTCACTCCCGAAGTGTTTGAATCGGGGAAGCTTACAGAGGTTGACATTCTTATGGGCGAATACAGCCCTGCGTTCAAGCTTCATTTTTACATAATTTCTATTGTCCTCATTATATCAATTTTGAATTGCTTTTACGGATTTGCAAAGATGATACATACAGGTGATAAAATCCGCTGCAAGTCCCTTACAATTCAATCGATCGCAAGCGGTGCTTTTCTCGGAATGTGCATTTGGGCGTGTTTTACTGCCTTTTATCGAAACGGCGACATTAAGGTTTCTGTACTTTCCGCAATACTGATGAGCGCATTTTTCGTTCTGTTCGGTGTAACTGTTGGCATATACGTTGCATCATTTACGCTGAATAAGAAACCGCTTCTGTCCGTGTGGTTGCCGAGTATATCTGCAACTATTGTTACTCTGGTTATGTACATTGGCGAAATGATTTTACTTAGCGGACATCTTTATCGCTTTGGCGATGGGTTCTTTTTCGCAGGAATACCCGGGATTGTACTTGCGCCTGTAGATATTGTTGTCATCATTGCTTCGGGTGTTGTTGCGGCAATCATCGCAAATGCAGTCCGCAACAAAAATACATAGGTCTCGTTTGCAAGCATGGCGCGAAAGCCCGACAGACCTCGGATAACTCTTTGCGCCCATCATCGCCAAGGGATGAGTGCACCCTAACGGCAAAAATCACGGACTGTTTTTGTACGATAGTCTTGCATGGATCTATTTTGTAGTGCTATCACAAAAACAAGTCCATCGCATTTGCGGTGAACTTGTTTTTCGTCTGTGCACACAAAGAAAGGACTCGAAGGGGAACGGTGTTGAATTGACAGTCCGGTGGACTGTCAAGACCCGCGGAAGACCGAGCACGCAGGTCGTGCGAGACCGAGTCCTTTCGCCATTGCCAAGAAAAAAGCAAGTCTTTCGACTTGCTTTTTTTAACGAAATTTGTCCTTCGGGCAAATGAAATAGCTTCGATGTGAAATATTTACTACGCAACTTAACCTTAATAAAATAAGCTGTTTTTTATCACAATACACTGCTACGTTTATTTACTTGCCTCATACAGCATACTTATTATCTTCTTTTGGTAAACTTCCGTCATAATATAGTCCTTTTCAGCTTGCTCTTCAAGTTCTTCAACAGAAGAAATATTATTCTCTCTTGCAAGTTCAAGAGCAAAAGTCTTATATTCATCATCGGAAACTTCAATTTTCTTTTCACGAACCGTCTGATATATTACCATTTCTGTCGCAACGGTATTTCTCACGTCGGCCTCAATGTATTCCTTAAACTGTTCAACGCTTGAAAAGCCCATTGCGGAAAGCAAGGTTTCAAGAGTCGTATTGTAATACTGTGCCTGAAGCGAATAGTTGGAAATAACATTATTGATATAATCGTCAACTTCTTTTTCGGGATGCTTCTTAATTTCACAAGACTTTACGTAAGTCTCCCATATAACCTCTTTTGTTGCAAGATTGGTTATAAAAGTTTTAAATTCTTCAACCGTTTTATACCCGTCTTGCTTCAATGAAGCTACCATAGCATCGGTCAATTCAGGAACTATAGTTTCGGTTATCTTGTTTATTTTCACAGTAAATACGACAGCTTTTCCCTTTAGGTCTGCAACGTGATAATCATCTTGAAATTTCAGGTCGAGCTTAACCTCTTCACCAATATTATGGCCAATCAAGCCTTCTTCAAAACCGGTAATAAAATTTTTTGAACCAATAACAAGGTCATATCCCTTATCTGTTCCACCCTCAAAAGCAACGCCGTCAATCGTACCTATGTAATCAATGTTTACGGTATCGCCATCTCTTACAGCTCTGTCAGTAACATCCTTCTTATCAGCAAAATTTGATGCAACCTGATTAACTGTACTTGCTACAAGCTCGTCAACCTTTGCGTTGTCATAAGTTACCTTTGGAAAATTTCCGAGAACAATATATTCGCCTAAATCATAATCATAAAGCTTTTTATTTTCATTATTCTCGCCGTTGGCGGTAGTTTCATCGGGAGAAACAACGTCATTTTTATCATTCCCCGTAAAGAAAATCAACAAAAATGTACACAAAAATACAATAACCAAAACGGCAACCAAAACTGTCTTTTTCATTTTTTACCATCCATTTTCCCATTTATTTAAACACCATAATATTATACCCATATATTTTTTAATTGTCAACAAATAAAGAAAAAACATAAACATTTGCAAAAAATCAGCACAAACAATATTCTTATCTCGTAGGGCGATGGCTTGCCACCGCAAATAATATTATTAATTATACAAATACAATCTTTATAAAACATCTTATTTTCTTAATTGCATTTATTCTATTATTCCGGTTGTAACGGCAGTACCAAGACACCGTCCTACAATCAGGTTTCAATCTTTACAAAAAAAACAATCCCCTCGGATTCTATCCGAAGGGATTAGCTTTATATATTACGCTTCAATTAGTTTTTAACAGCTTTTTTCTTCTTGCCTACGATAAGTGCCGCAGCACCAACAAATGATACTGTTGCAACTATTGCAAGGTAAGGAAGTGCAGAACCTGTTGCAGGAACAGGGCTTTCAAATCCTACTACTTTTTCGGTATCAATCTGAGCATCAGTATAATTGAATACCCATGCCTGAATTTCATCACCTTCATAGTCGGGATGTGTAGCTCTCACTTTACCGTTTATCTTTGTTCCGCCAAGACCAATGGAAGCATCGCCCCAGATCATTCCGGGCTTACCAACAACATATACGTTGTCAACTTCGCCTGCCCAAAGACCAATCCATACACTACCGTCAAATACATGCTTTGAATTGGAGTTTGTAGCCTTTGTTGTACCGCAAATTGTACCAATCTTACCGCCATTGATACCAATGGTAGCGTTACCGGTGTGTCCTGCTTCCCAGTCGCCGCCTACTACCATTGCCCACTGACCGGAGCCAACAGATACGTAGTTATCAGACTTGGAGTTCTCCCATCTGTGACCGCCGAGGAGCGAAGGATACATTTCAACTCTTGACTCTTCATCGGGGTTAACGTCTGTAGCAATAACATTAACGTTGTAACCAATGGTAAGTCTGTTACCTCTTGCGGCAATAATAGCTCCATTGTCAACACTCTTGCCGTTCTGTGAGTTATATTTGTGTTCAATTGTAATATTGTCGAATGTTACCGGGAAGTCAAATTCAACACAAAGACCTACTTCAGAAGTATCGAGAACAAGCTTAGCACCCTTAGCTCTGAAGTTTGTTGTACCGTCATAGCTTGTAATTGTAATTGTTTCAACACCGCTTGGAGACCAGAAGTCTGCAAGAGACTTTCTCATAGCATCTGTTGCGTCTACGGTAAGAGTTCCGCAAACAACTATCTTACCTCCCTGGTTAACTATCTTGTTACCTTTGTAGGAAAGTGCTCTATAGAGAGCGTTATTCTTGTAAACAGCACCCGTAATAGCTTTCTGATCTGCTGTGAGACCTGAGTTTGTGCCGCCATTTGCAGCAATTATAGCCAAAGCTTGCTTACGGAGAGCATCATATCCTTCAGCGTGTCCCATTGCATTTTCGGGAGAAGAGCCGTCGCCCTTACCCTTAGAAACATTTGCTACATAGAGAGTAAATACATAAGGTTCAGGCTGATCTTCAACCTTACCGTTTACATTAACTGTGCTCCAGTATTTAACTTCGTCATCACGAATTACGGATCTGTCGTAAGTAATTGTTGCATTTGCAGGAATATTGGAATCGGATGTACCGCCCCAAGCCTTTGCAACTCTTTCTGCTGTTGCAGCAATATTAACTTCGATTTCATTCTTTGCACCGTTCTTTGCAGTTGCATAGAGAACTTCAACAAAACCGCCTGTAACATTGATAGTAAGCTTCTTTGTAATAGAAGCAGTAGGTGCTGCAAATGAGCTTGTGCCGTATACAGCCTCAATTCTACCGCCCTCGATATTGAGCGTAGCACTACCTGTAATCTTACCGTATGCACCATCACTCAAACCGAATGAACCGGCATTTACAAATGACCAAGTACCTGACTTGATTGTTACATTGGTATTTGCAGTAATATTTTCGTATCTGTGTCCACCTATAATACCGGGATACCAATCACCCACAGCATTTGCCTTTGTATCAAAAGCTGTAACATTTACATTTTCACCAATAACAAACTCATTGCCGTTTGCCGCAAAGACGAAAGGAGTAGACAAAGAGTTTTTATCGCTATCGTCATATTTATGCTCAATGTTTATATTTTCAATAGTTGTAGCAGACTTAAATGTAAGGAAGGTTGTATTACATGCATCGAGGTCAAGAACGAGCTTAGCCTGATTTCTGTAATCCTTTCCGCCGTAAACGCTTGTAATAGTTACGTTATAGCTGGAAGCAGGAAGGTTAAACTCAGAAGGAGGCAGTTTTTCGCCTTCTCTGTATGGCATACGTGATACAACCAAATCAAGCGCAACGTCTCCAACGAGAACAATTACAGTATCCTTCTTGTTTGCCAATTCAAATGCACGGTAAAGAACATTATCTTTGTAGAGATTTCGTATGAATGTTTGATCAGCCTGTGCAAGTTTACTGATATTATTAAAACCGCCTACAGACTTAAGCAAGCTGTTCATCTTCTGGAGGTTATCCTTATAACCGGGAGCATTGCCAAGAGGACTTTCAGGAGAAGAACCGTCACCTGTACCGTTTGAAGCAATGTATACTACAGTGGGGGGAACGGCAGGTGCTTTACCAACTTCAATAGTATTGTTATTTACAAATGTTACACGGCTCTTGAGGTCGTCAAGGTTTCCTGTATAGCCCTTAACAGCATAGTCAGCAAAACCAATCGTTGCATCCTTGCCGAGAGTAACAACAGAACCTGTGCCAAGGTATTCATATTTGTTTGCAGCATAAAGTCTGTCAATAGTACCACCGTTTACAGTAATTGTAACTGCTTTCGTAACTGTACTGTAAGGATTTTTCTCACTACCCGTTCCTAATACAGAACCAATCGTACCGCCGTTAATTGTGATAGTTGCATTTCCGCTAACTTTACCTCCGGACGGATCCGTACCGTAGCCGCCGCCAATAACAGTTTCCCATGTACCGGAATTAACTGTTATTACAGGATTTCTGGTAATGTTTTCCCATCTATGTCCGCCGACAAGTGTAGGATATCTGTCACCTTCAACATTTTTGGTAACGTCAAAAGAAGAAACGTCAACATTATCGCCGATTACCATCTTGTAACCATTTGCACAAAGCATAAATGTTGAATCCCAAGCGTTCGGGAAGTCGGACTTGTATCTGTAAACTATGTCAAGATTTTCAAAAGTTACGTTTGATGTAAATGCAAGGTTTGTTGTGTGAGATGTAGCATAGTCGAGAACAAGCTTCGCTCCGTTCTTCGCAGCATAGTCAACACCGTCGTATACGCTTGTGAAAGTAAGACTACCGACTACACTCGGCCAACGCATCTCGCCCGGAATCTTAGTCTTGCCATCGGAGGGGTTTCTTGAAGAAGCAGTATCAAGATATACATCACCGACGATTACTATTACACCGCCTGTATCTTTAAGAGCATCAGCCGCACGGTAAAGAGCATTTCTAACGTTATTGGGATCGCCATTATCATCTTCACCTTTACGATATCCGGCAGCATTACCTATAGGATTATCAGGAGTTTTACCGTCTCCCGTACCGTTTGCAGATACGTAAACTACGTTTTGTGTAGTCACTACAAAGGGAGGCTCAACAGAGTCAAAGACATCCGGGTTCTTAATTTCATCAACATAACCCGCATCATACTTAACGTCCATAGAATTTGCTGTAGCATTTTTTGTATTAGGTACAATAACAGAAACTCTACCGGGAGCAGTAACAGTAATATCAACGTCTCCTGTTACACCTGCAGAAGTAGCAGCGGTAATGGTTCCAACCTTACCTCCTGTTACGTTTACAGCAAGGTTACCATTAACTCTCGTGAAATTTCTGTTGTCTAAAACAGAACCGCCACCGTGGATAGCCTCAACAGTACCACCCTCAACGTTGATAGTAACATCACCTGTTACAGATGCAGGGTAAGCAGAAGTATTACCATGTCCACTGGCAAAAATGCCTCTCCATGTACCCGACTTAATAGTAATTACTGAATCAGTGGTAGCATTCTCCCAACGTCTTCCGGCAAAAATATTCGGATAAACCGTACCGGGAGTTACGTTCATATCACCATCATAAGCAAGAGACGTTACCGTAACACCTGTGTCTACAGTAAAATCACAACCTCTTGCATATATGGTAAAGCCCTGTTCCCAGATAGACTGAGTATATTTAGTAGTATATCTATGTTCAACGTTAAGGTCCTTCATAACTATAGGACAACCAACGTCAAGAAGCATGTTATTCCACTTGGACTGGTCAAGAACAAACTTCGCCCCTTGAGTTCTGTAGTCAACATCACCATAGTTAGAAGTGAGCGTAACCGTCTTAGAGGAAGCGGGAAAATCATTATCTGCATGAGCATTAACATCAAGCTGGGTCATAACCTCAATGCCGAGCTCTTCCATAATAACGATAGTACCGCCATTACCTGCAAGTGCATTAAATGCTTTGTAAAGCACGCTTTGGCGGAACAAGCGATCCGCCATAGCATTTTGATCTCGAACCGTTCCGTAATCTAAGGTGTAGATATAATCCACAACCTCTTGATAGGGTGCATTATCAAAAGTTTTATCGGTTATTACTCCGCCTTTTGTATGCCTAATAGTACCCGAATAAACACCGTGTCCCATTGCATTTTCCGGACTGGAACCGGAACCGTCACCCTTTGCTTCAGCCGCAACGTAAATTACTTTTTCGTCTGCAGCAGATGCAAACATCAAAGTACACGAAACAACGATTGCAATAAGCAAAAGTGCCGGAATGAGAAGTTTAGCAAATTTTCTCATAAAGTTTTCTCCTTATATGTATATTATAATTTTTGTTCGCATGTAAATACGGACATTGATACAGATTTATTATATCATACGCGTTAAGAGTATGTCAATACATTTTTTTAATATCTTATATACATTTTATTTATATTTTAATGTTTTTTTCCTGTTGGATAATAATCTTTTATTCTAAAACTTTTTACGATATTTTTTTAAAAAAAGGGTTGACAAATAAAAAGCGTTGTGTTATACTAATCGGGCGTTCCGCTGGAACGGTACCTTTTTACAATGGCGGAATAGCTCAGCTGGCTAGAGCATCCGGTTCATACCCGGCAGGTCGTTGGTTCAAATCCGACTTCCGCTACCAGAAAATCCTAAGTCTTTTGGCTTAGGATTTTCTTTTTCTTGCCCAAAGAGAAAAAACGTGCTATGATAGAAAAAAAGACAAGGGAGAGAAAAATGGCAAAAAACGATCGTTTTGAAAAAATCTACGGCCAGGGTGTTTTGTCCGTAACGGAGATCTGGGTGGACAAAGAAACCGGCGTTAACTATATCTTTCACCAGAGCGGATACGCCGGCGGTATAACTCCCCTTTTAGGGAAAGACGGAAAACCGGTCATCACCCCTTTGGAAAACCAATAACATTCTATCAAAAAGGACTGATGCTTTTGCATCAGTCCTTTTTCTTTTATTCATCAAATGCGGTAAGGTCTTCTACCGTTTCTCTGCGAACCGCCAGGTAATCCTTTCCCTCTCGCAGCATTACCACGGGGGGCTTAGGGATGCGGTTATAATGAGACGCCATAGAATAGTTATAAGCGCCGGTAGTGAGAACGGCAATCAGATCTCCTCGCTGTACGGAAGAAGGAACATAAGTCTTCTCACAGAGGATATCACCGCTTTCACAACAGCGTCCTACCAGAGAGC
>JAZOUV010000049.1:0-36942 GCA_045658315.1 Eubacteriales bacterium | reverse complement strand
TTGTGGCAAATGTTGCAAATGCGATACTTGGGTATCTGATCACGATAAATCAAATTGCATAGAAGAATTTTCTGACGGTTGTATTATTGATGAAAAATGGTTCTGCGACATTTGCTTACCCCCAGAACACCCAAAACATTTCTAAAACCACTATAAAACAGCAATTTTAGATTTCTCCCCGGCACATCTCTTCCCTTTTGTGTCGGAGGGGATAGGCACTAAACAAAAAATTAAATTGAGGTAATGAATATATGAAATACAATAAACAAAATGCTGATTTAGGCGATTCGGTTGAAAAACTCCCTAAAGATGAGAAGAATATTCCTTTGTATCTTAATATTCTGGCAACAACTGATAATGCCATAATACGAGGTGAAATGGCATATTTGCTCTGTCAAATATGTCCGAAAAATGTTGAATTAAAAAACACATTGGTTTCTTTAATAAAGTCTCCAAAAACTGAAAATACAAAGGGTAGTTTGTTATATGCATTGAGTTTTTTGGATTATTCAGATACAGAATGCGTCAAAATGTTTTGCGATTTAATTCATAGAGGCAATTTTGAATGTATGTATAAAGCGTATGACATGATGAATAATTTGATTTCTCAAAATTCTATTACTGAAAAAGAAATATTAAAAGAAACTTTGGAAATGATTGGAGATAATACCGCCAGGAGATTAGATCTGATAGAAGAACTGTATAATAAACTACAATGAACCTTGTAGTACATCTACTAATTACCCACTGGTATTCGTCGAAAGTTTTCCTAACAAGTTTGTGTTTGGGTGCCCAAACGCGATGCTTGCTGGTACATAACAACTCCGTTCCCCTATTGGTAAGTTTTTGTTTGTGTGAGCTTGTTTGTTTTCCTCGGGGCGTCGAGGGCGTCGCCCCCTACCGCACGTGGTTTTGTTTGTGCGAGCTTGTTTGTTTTTTGTGCGTGGCACAATGGTCGACCACCACAAAATAGCGATTATATTTCTGCGACAAAAAACTCTCGTTTTTTCGAAAACGAGAGTTTTTTTATCAAAGTTTTTGAGGGTTTGGGAACTTTCTTCAAAAAGTTCCCAAGTCTTTTTTCTCTTAAAATGCCCAGTTGCCGTTTTTGAATATCTGTACGGTCTTTCCGTCAACCGTCTCGGCTGTTATATCAAGGTCTTCTGTGCCAATCATAAAATCAACGTGAACCATAGAATCATTTATTCCCTTTTCATGAAGCTCTTCCAAACTATATTTATCAAAATCCTTTATCGTATTCGTAAAACCGCGTCCAAGTGCAAGGTGACATGCCGCATTTTCATCAAATAAAGTCGTATAGAAAAGCACACCCGAATTACGAATAGGTGAATCGTAGGGCACGAGTGCACATTCACCGAGATATGACGCACCTTCATCCATACCTACAAGCTTCTCAAGCAGTTTTTCGTTCTTTTCTGCCTTAACTTCGGTAACTTTACCGTTTTCAAATCTTACGGAGAAATTGTCAATAACTTCACCCTGATATGACAAAGGCTTTGACGAATATACGATTCCGTCAGCCTCGCCTCTCTTGGGGGATATAAACACCTCTTCACTGGGAATGTTCGCATTAAATTCAACACCCTGCACCGTCTCATGTGCACCGCCGAGAAATTCGGCATCTTCAATCATTCCAACGCGGAAATCTGTTCCGTTTGATGACTTATAAATAAGAGTCTTTATTTTCAAGTCATTGAGATACTTACACTTTGCATGCAAATTCTTATTGTGCTTATCCCAAGATGCAATCGGGTCTTCATCACAGCGTGATGAGTAAAGTATTGCCTCCCACAGTTTCTCTACAGCTACGCTCTTTCTCTCGTCGGGAAACACCTTCTTTGCCCATGCAACAGACGGAACTGCGGCTATGCACCACTGATATTTGTTATCCATCTGGTCTCTATAGGGTTTAGTTACGTTACGTACCGCCTGATTTGCCTTACTGTATTTCTCCTGGTTTATACCCTTTAAGCCGTCGGGGTCTGCCGAATGAAGATGTATCATAGCAGGCAGTGTCTCAAGTCTGTATTTCAGCCTTGCTTCCTGATATGCCTCAACCTTGCTCAAATCTTTTAATGTGCGATATCTTACACCCAGTCTTGTCAAAGGCTGATACGTCCAGTCAACTACCACCCTCTTTGCACCTGCTCTGTAGCACTCCTCTGCAACAATAGCAACAAATTCGGGCTGGTCCGGCTCTGCGGTTATTACAACCTCCTGTCCCTTTTGCACGTTTACACCAACCTTGGTTATAAGCTTTGCATAATTTCTCAACGTCTTCTTTGTCATTGCCATCTTCTCCTTATATTACATCGATTTTTGTACTATTTTATGCGTTTTACATTATTATTACACATTTTCTTGGTTTTATATGCATTTATTACACCTAAAACCTCTTCTTTTCTCTCATTTGTAAAAATAAAATGTCGGTCGAATATACCATTCTTTCGCAAGAGCTCTTCCTTGTCTGCCATATAAATCGGTACTGAGTTTACAACAATCTCTCTACCGCTTTCTTTTATCACAGGAAACACAACCTTTTTCCTGTCTCGCAGTCCCCTCTGTCCCGTTCTCTTCTCAAGCGTCATAAGAGGAACTTTACCATACACTATAACACTTTTTTTGCCTTTAATATCTCTTATCTGTGCAAGAGTCAATTCGGGCGAAACAATAACGCTTTCCATATCGTCAAAGCATTTAAAAGAACTGTTATTGTAAATATTAAGTCTGTAATCGCCATGAAGCACAAATCCGTATCTTTTTGCAAGTTCAATCTGCCCTATATTCCCCACAAGGCAGTGAACAGCACCGTTTTCTTTCGCAAACTTCAATTGTCTTTCTATTTTTTGATACTCGCTGTCAAATATAACCGGTGGCATCACTATTCCGTTTGCTTTTCCCCTAACAAACTTCTCAAGAGGAAGATATATTATATCAAAATAATCAGTTTTCGGTATGGATTCTGCATTGTAAAACCTTGCTGTATTTATTTTATCGCAGTACTTATCGCTTGTTTCAATTGTTATTTTTTCGGGAAGACTGCCTTGTCTTTCAGATGTTTTTATTTCTTCTTTTTTGTTGCCGATTTTAGTATGCTTAATATTTGTCTTTCTCGTCGCTTCTTTATCGTCCGAGCTTCTGATTCCTAACATACCATTATCAATTTTTCCAACAAAATAACCGTCCGAAAAACCACCTCTGCTGAATACTGATGCAAGTCTTTCAATCTCTTTCGGACTTGCATTTCTGTTTTCGTCAAGCAGTCTTCTGTAGGTGCTCACAACCGAATAAACATAATCGGGAGACTTCATTCTCCCCTCTATCTTCAACGAAGCTACACCCATATCTATAAGTTCTGTAACGTGGTTTGCAAGACACATATCTTTCAACGATATCGGATATCCGTTGTTATACGGAAGTCTGCAAGGCTGTGCACACTCGCCTCTGTTACCGCTTCTGCCGCCTATAAAACTACTCATTAAGCACTGTCCCGACTGGCACACGCACATCGCTCCGTGAATAAACATCTCAATCTCAATGGGCGATTTTTTGACGAGTTCCGTAATATTCTCCTTTGACATCTCTCTGGCACACACCATACGGCTAAAACCCATTTTTGTAAGATATTCAGCACTTGCAACATTATGTCCGGTCATCTGTGTGCTTGCGTGAAGTTCAAAATCGGGAATATATTCGTGTAGCTTCTTTGAAAAGCCTATGTCTGCCGTTATAAGTGCGTCAACACCATTCTTATACAGTTCTTCGGCATATATCAAAGCATCCTTAAAGCATCTGTCATATATAAGTGTATTAAGAGTTACATAAAGCTTAACGCCGTTTTTGTGACACAACTCAACAGCCCTTTTCATTCCCTCCGAATCAAAATTCTTCGCGTTCATTCTGGCATTATACAGCTTACCTCCGAGATATACCGCATCAGCACCGGCAGATATTGCACTTTCCAGAGTCTCGGGTGAGCCTACGGGAGCTAACAGCTCAGGCTTTTTCATTGTATCACTTCCTTTTTATTAAAATATTCGTTAAAGGGGCTAAAGTATTAAAGCAAGCTCGCACAAAAAGCCTCCCTTTCAAAAGGGAGGGTCAGTCTAAACGGTTCCCCGAACCGCACAAAGTAAAGGCTTTTGTAAACTCATTTAGAAGCCACTGTATTACTCTAACTGCTTTGACTTTTAGTATATCATAACACTCCTGACTTTTCAAGTGTCATTTTTTATTATATAATCATATAATATGAATTTTATTTACTTTTCACAGCATTTGTGATATAATTATACAACTATTTTCTTTAGAAAACGCCTAATAATACGGAGGTATAAACGTGTACAATTTTAAAAAAATCTTGCCATACTATTTACCTATAGCACGTTCAATTTGCAAACACGCTTCCATTACCATGATCTACATCATTATAAAATATTTATATTTTTTCTTCTCATCAAGCCATACTGCCGAAGATAAATTTACAATTAAATGTATTCTTTTTTCTGCCGTATATCTAAGCACTGCACTTGCATTTGCTTTATATAATAAACAGCGGTGTCTTCTCTTTCTTCAAAATAAATCAAAAACTGTCTTTTCATATTTTTTTACTTTCGATTTTTTGGTTGACATTGTTATTTGTGCATTATTCTTTTTCTGCTTCTCAATTGAGCTTGTTAATTTGTTTGTTATCCTCTTTGCCTTGCTGTCAAATTTATTATCCGATATATACGCAAAAAAAATTTGGCTCGACAGTATGTCAAGAAAAAATACAACATATTTGTTTTCGCTAAAACTTATCGTACATCTTTTTTTAAGCGTTCCCGGTCTTTTCATTCTATTCCTTCTTTTAGGGTCTGTCAGTCCGATTTTACGTACTCTGCTTTATGTCGGAACGCTATTGTCTTATACCCTTATAATCCCCATAATTCTAACCATTTTTCTTTACATACGTGCATTAAACAAAATGCGAATATTTTTAAAAAAATTTAATAAATTCTGCTCTGTCAACAAAATAAAAACTCCATATATCACCAAACCGTATCTATCTGTATTTATCAATAACCCCAAAAACACATTTGAAATTGAAATTCACGAAAAAATCTACGCTGTCTCTTTACTTTCCTTTACAAACATTTTTAAACCCGTAATATTTAAAAATGACGGTTTCTTTTACCGCATTTCAGCAAGGGCACTAAAAAGAAAAGAAAAACCTACGTTCTTCTTTGAAACAGACTACACCTTTGAAAGTCCCCACCCTAAAATCATTATAATTACGTCTGTTCCCTACGTGACAAAATTACAAGAAGTATCTCAAACGAAAACATTTGATTCGGGAGACATGTGTGGCGGTTATAAGCTCTTTACACCACAAGGATTTTTCGGTGCTGCCGAAAGAAACACCATCGCAAGAAAAAGCTATGACTGATTTTTCATTTACTTTCTCCTTAGCGGTAAAACTTTCTTGACCCCCGCGACTATCGCGTGGTTTACGTGATACAAAAAACGAACCTATACGGAAAATTCGTATAGGTTCGTTTAATATTCTCGAATCAGTCAAGTACCTTTTCGATGGTCTTGCTTTCTGCAGATCTGTATGCAGCATCTGTTACCTGCTGAATATGGAGACCTACTTCCATAGGAATAGCAACAGGTGTATCGTTAAGAATAGAATCTGAGAAGGATTCAATCTCTCTTGTATACATATTGCCAAACTCAACATTTAGAGTCTTTGCTTCTGCATCGTCTCTGTTCTGCTGTGCATCGTAACCCTTGTCTTCGGAAGTATAAACCTCAACATTACCTTCATCAATCTGACCAATAGTCTTTTCGCAAATAACGGAGCCTTTTGTTCCGTAAATTTCAACACGGTTCTTTACAGCTTCATCGGGAACGTTGAAGTGTGCGTCAACGTAACCAACTGCACCGTTTGCAAGTTTGATAAGTACGTTTGCAGAATCATCAACATTGTATGTAAATGTTCTTGTATCAACAAAAGCAGCAACTTCTTCCGTATCTGCACCTATTAAATATTCAAGAATATCAATGCAGTGAACAGCCATATCAACAAGTGCACCGCCGCCCGAAAGCTTCTTGTCCTGACGCCAGTTCTTAGCTGATTCCGGGAACCAACCGGAAAGCTGTGCTCTTGCAGAAACAACGTTACCTATACCGCCCTCTTCGATAAGCTTCTTAATAGCCATGTGGTATGCACCAAACCTCATCATAAAGCCCGTTGCATACTTAACGCCTGCTTCCTTACATGCCGCGATAATACTCTTTGTTTGCTCAACAGTCATAGCGATAGGCTTTTCGCAGAGAAGATGCTTCTTAGCCTTAGCTACTGCCATTGCAGGTTCAACGTGTGCAAATACGGGAGACGCAATGTATATTGCTTCAACCTCGGGGTTATCGATAAGCTCCTGATAGTTGTCATAAGCATACTTACAGCCGTACTTTGCTCTGATCTTTTCAGCAAGCTCCATATTAATCTCCATTACTGCAACAAGCTCTGCATTGTTTGCAAGCATCATACCGGGAATGGTTCGACGGTCAGCTATACCGCCCGCACCAATAACGCCCCATTTGACTTTTTTCATAGTTTGTTTCCTCCGAAATTCTGTATTTATTATTTTTAATTGCTAAGTTCATACAGATTCATTATACATTACTCAAACTCTTTTTACAAGAGGTTTTCTGTTTTTTATTTGACTTTTTTGTGCAATAATTATTGTGTAATGTATTGAAATCAGACTTGTATTGTGATATAATGTTATGGTATATAATTTAAGAAGGTGAAGAACATGAAAATGAACATAAAAAAACTTCATCTCCTTATTCCCGTTTGTTTATTAGTTTTTCTCGTAATCTGGGTCGCGACGTCATTCATCTCAATTGAAGTCAGATATCGCGTGCAAGAGAAAAAAATTGCAAATCACCCAAGTGAATCCTCCGAGGAATACTATTATTTTAATCAACTGACATATAAAGAACAGTTACTTTTTAAGAGCATTAAAAATGCCGCAGAAAAACACCAAAGCAAAAGCGAAATTGTTCCCTACCGCTACACAGAAGAAGAATTCAAGAGAGTCGCAAAAGCCGTCAGTTTTGACTGCCCTATGTTATTCTATCTCGATCCTAATTCTTTCAAGCTTTTCTGCGATGACTATAAAACATCTGTTACTATGGGGTACTTGTCCACTACATACGATTTTTCTAAAATGAAAATGGAAATAGAAGCTGTTAGTGCCGCTGCTATGGCTTTTATTCAAGATGTGGAATCGGACTTTGAAAAGGCTGTTATTTTACACGATTTTCTGACAAAGTCTTGTACCTATGCAGGTAAAACGGATATGGAGATAGGCTCGAAGCCCACGGCTCACACCGCTTACGGAGCTTTGGTTGATAAATACGCTTTTTGCGACGGATATGCAGCCGCATATAAAATTCTTTTAAACAGGTGCGGTGTCGAATGCATCATTGCGGAAGGTGCTACAGACGTTCAGCCACATTTATGGAACGTTGTTAAACAGGACGGAAAGTATTATCATATTGACTGCACCTGGAATGATGCTGACGTTGATTTCGTTTCCGAACTTGCTTTCCACGGCTTTTTCAATCTGTCGGATAACGCAATCGCAAAAACACACCGAATTTATACTGATTTCAAACTGCCTGAGTGTAACAGCGAAAACAACTATTACGCCAATAAAAACGCAAAAGTAATTTCGCTTGATGAAATAGAAGAAAAGGCATATATACAAATTAAAAATGCGATTTCGGAAAATCTCACTTATTTTGAGCTTTATCCTATTTTTACTAACAACTATAAAGATTACGAAGAAAATATACACAAAGCTATCGACAGAGTGAACGCCGAATATGAAAAAGCAATTCTTTCACGTTCCTTCCGTCCGTTTAGTGCAACGCAAAGCGGCTACGCTGTTACTTTGCAGATATATTATATAAATCAATAATGCTGTCTATACAGTTAAAACTACAGAGGTAAAAAATGATTAACGTTGCTATTTTAGGTTTTGGTGTTGTAGGAAGCGGTATTGCCGAGGTTCTTACACAAAACAAGGATTTAATCAAAAACAAAATCGGTGAAGAAATAAACATCAAATACATTCTCGACCTTCGCGATTTTCCCGACAGTCCCTTTTCAGACAAGATAGTTCACGATTTCAACACTATTTTGAATGACGACGAAGTCAGCATTGTTGCTGAAGCTATGGGCGGTCTCCACCCCGCCGTTGATTTTTCAGAAGCAGCACTCAAAAAAGGAAAGTCCGTTGTTACTTCCAACAAGGAAGTGGTTGCCGAAGCAGGTGATATGCTTCTTAAAACAGCCTCAGAAAACGGTGTCAGATATTTGTTTGAAGCAAGTGTCGGCGGCGGTATTCCGGTTCTCCGCCCTCTCGGAACCTGCCTTGCCGCAAATAAGATAAATTCCATTAACGGTATTCTTAACGGCACTACAAACTATATCCTTACGCAGATGATTGACTTTGGTAAAACCTTTGACGCAGCACTCAAGGAAGCTCAGCAAAAAGGATATGCCGAAGCTAATCCAACAGCAGACGTTGACGGTATCGATGCTTGCAGAAAGATCTGTATACTTGCCGCTATTGCTTTCGGTAAGCTCATTAATCCCTCAAAGGTTTCCACAATGGGTATATCAAAAATAAGACTCGAAGACGTAAAGAACGCTGCAAATGCAGGTTATGCTATTAAGCTAATCGGACAGGCAAAAGATATTGACGGTAAAATGTCTGTTTCCGTTGCTCCACGCCTTGTTTCTTACAGCAATCTTCTTGCAAAAGTTGATGACGTTTTCAACGGCGTTCTTATCAACGGTAACGCAGTAGACGACGTCCTCTTTATCGGCAGAGGTGCAGGAAAAATGCCTACTGCAAGTGCAGTGGTTGCAGATATAATCGATATCGCAGGCAGACCTGAAATAAACAATCAAAACTGGGATAAGGCTGAAGATTATGACCTTGCCCCCATGAATGAAAAGATATCTGCATATTACGTATGCGTAAACAATACCGAAGAACAAATTACAGAAATATTCCATGATGTAAAGGCAATTTCCTATAGCGACGGTGAATTTGCGTTTATCACCCATGCTATGAAAAAATCAGAATTTGAAGAATTGGCTTTAAAAGCAAACGTCATTTCCGCATTGGAAGTTCTCTGATAACAAATCGCTCATTATCCTCCCGAAAAAATCGGGAGGATTTCTTTTTCCGGGCAGAGTATGCGGACGTAACCTATGTTCCCTATTGCTTTTTTAAAGACACGAAGTAATCGTCTGTTTCTTTTTTTATTTCTCTTGCCGCAACAAGTAAACATACGGTGTTTATCACGGTCATAAGCGATATATTGAAATCGGTAAGACTCCACACTATGTCACTGCTTGCAACAGCTCCGTATATTATTATCAAACAATAAGCTAATCTATAAAGCTTCATCACAACTTTACTTTTGGTTAAATAATGAATACACTCGCCGCCGTAAAAACCTTGGCAAATTACCGTTGCACACGCAAACAGCATTACAGAAACTGCAATCGCAATGTCTGCAAAACTCCCCATATATTTCCCGTAAGCAGAAATAACAAGCTCCATTCCCGTCAGTCCCTTTGATAACACGAATTCATCAAAAGATAACAGTATTACAAATGCTGTCATATTACACATTATAACAGTATCTGCAAACACCTCAAAAATCCCCCAAAAGCCTTGCTCTACCGAACTTTTTAAATTAGATTTTGCATGGGCTGTGGGTGAAGTTCCGCTTCCCGCTTCGTTTGACATTATTCCCCTCGCAACACCGTATCGCATTGCTCTTATAACAGCATATCCCCCGACACCGCCTAAAGCCGCTTTTATATTAAAAGCACTCTCCAAAATAAGAGTTACGACATTGCTTAAATTTGAAATATTCGTCATAATTATACAGAGCGAAAATGCAATATACAAAAACGTCGCAAAAGGAACTAATTTTGCCGTTATATCAGAAACTCCTTCAGTACCCTTTTTCAAAGCAAAAAATATTATAACTGCAATAACAATACCTACGTATAGCGGTTTTAGAGAAAAAACAGTCTTAAACGACTCGGACAAGGCATTTATTTGAACGATATTCCCGACAGTAAAAGCGTTTACAATACACAGCAACGCAAACAAAACGGACAACCTCTTGTTATTTATACAATCTCTTATGTAATACATGGCACCGCCGCGGTATTCATTGCCGTCTTTTTTGCGGTACTTCATCGCAAGAACTACCTCTCCGTATTTCAAAGGCATTGCGGCAAACGCACTTAAAGTCAGCCAGAATACAGCACCGGGTCCACCCGAAAAAATCGCAGTCGAAACTCCTACTATATTCCCTACTCCCAATGTACTTGCAAGGGCAAGCATCGCTGTTTTAAAAGGAGATATACCGCTTTCTTTATTTTTTCTCGTCAAAACGGAAATAACAGCTTTGGGTTTGAATATAATAAAACTGCCGTATTTTACGAAAAGATAGCTTCCGGCAAGAAATATCACGATGGGTAATGCGGGACCAAATAAATATGTATTAAGAAAATCAAGCATTTTTTGCATATCATTTCCCCCCTTCTTTATAGGGATTTTTATTCGTTTTACAAAAGGATTATCACTTAATTGTATAAATGTTAATTAAATGTTAATAATTGTAATTATGCTTGATTTTTATATGGAAATTATATACAATATCTTCAGCGTTAGCAAACAAAGCCTTTGAGTGCTAACCACAAAAAAGTATTTAATTTTATAACCTTTTAAGGAGGAAAATAATATGACACTCAAACCCTTGGCAGACCGTGTTGTTATAAAAATGGTCGAAGCTGAAGAAACTACAAAAAGCGGCATTATTCTCGCAGGCACGGCTAAAGAAAAGCCCCAGGTTGCAGAAGTTGTTGCAGTTGGCCCCGGCGGTATGGTCGAAGGCAAAGAAATCGCTATGACCGTTAAGGCTGGCGACAAAGTTATTACAAGCAAATATTCCGGCACTGAAGTTAAGTGCGACGGAGTAGAATACATTATCGTTAAACAGAGCGACATTCTCGCTATTGTTGAATAATCGGTAATTTTTCGGAGGTATTTTCAAATGGCAAAGGAAATTATGTACGGTATTGACGCAAGAAACGCACTCCTTCGCGGTGTTGATAAGCTTGCTGATACAGTTAAAATTACAATGGGTCCTAAGGGAAGAAACGTTGTTCTCGACAAGAAGTTCGGTGCTCCCCTCATCACAAACGACGGCGTTACCATCGCTCGTGAAATCGAGCTCGACGACGCTATGGAAAACATGGGTGCTCAGCTCGTTAAAGAGGTTGCCACAAAGACAAACGATGCTGCCGGCGACGGTACAACAACCGCTACTCTTCTCGCTCAGGCTTTTATTCACGAAGGTATGAAGAACGTTGCGGCAGGTGCTAATCCTATGGTGCTCCGCAAAGGTATCCAAAAGGCTGTTGACAAAGCAGTTGACTCTCTCAAAAACATTTCAAGAGAAGTAAACGGTACAGCCGATATCGCTCGTGTAGGTACTATCTCCGCAGGCGACGAGGTTATCGGTACTCTTATTGCTGACGCAATGGAAAAGGTTACAAATGACGGTGTTATCACTGTTGAAGAATCCAAAACTGCTGAAACATACTGCGAAGTTGTTGAAGGTATGCAGTTTGACAGAGGCTATACCTCTCCTTATATGGTAACAGATACAGATAAAATGGAAGCTGTTATCGATGATGCATATATTCTTATCACAGACAAAAAGATATCTACAATTCAGGAACTCCTTCCCCTTCTCGAACAGATCGTTCAGTCGGGCAAAAAGCTTCTTATAATTGCCGACGATATCGAAGGCGAAGCTCTTACAACTCTCGTTCTCAACAAACTCCGCGGAACCTTTACCTGCATTGCAGTTAAGGCTCCCGGCTTCGGCGACAGAAGAAAAGAAATGCTCCGTGATATCGCTATTCTCACAAACGGCGAAGTTATTTCTGATGAACTCGGACTTGACCTCAAAGAAGCTAATGTTGCTCAGCTCGGCCGTGCACGTCAGGTTAAGGTTACAAAAGAAAACACCATCATCGTAGGCGGTGCAGGTAACCCCGACGAAATCAAAGCAAGAATCGGTCAGATCAAAGTTGGTATCGAAACTACTACCTCTGACTTTGACAGAGAAAAGCTTCAGGAACGTCTTGCTAAGCTCTCGGGCGGTGTTGCTGTTATCAAGGTTGGTGCAGCTACCGAAGTTGAAATGAAAGAAAAGAAGCTCAGAATCGAAGATGCTCTCAATGCTACAAGAGCTGCAGTTGAAGAAGGTATCGTTGCAGGCGGCGGTGTTGCTTACCTCAATATTCTTCCCGAAATTACAAAGTTGGCTGACTCTCTTGAAGGCGACGAAAAGACCGGTGCAAACATCGTCCTCAAGGCTCTCGAAGCTCCTGTTCGTCAGATTTCCGACAACGCAGGTTTTGAGGGTTCCGTTATCATCAACGAAATTCGCAAGGCTAACAAGCCCGGCTTTGGCTTTGATGCATACACAGAACAGTATGTTGATATGATCGAAGCAGGTATCGTTGACCCAACGAAAGTTACACGTTCTGCTCTTCAGAACGCAGCTTCTATCTCTTCCACAATTCTTACAACCGAAGCACTTGTTGCAGACAAGAAAGAGCCCGTTGCTCCTGCTGCTCCCGCTGCTCCCGGTATGGAAGGTATGTATTAATAAAAACACAAGAGTACACATTCGTTTTTCTGATGTGTACTCTTTTTTCTCTTTTTTTCCATAAAAAAATATGATACCTGAGCAAACCTTAGGTATCATATTTTTTTACAAATTATTAAACAAAAACTCAATTCCGTCATCTGTATCATCGTACTTATGACCGCTATCGGTTACTTTGAATACAAGCTTTGACGGATTGTCTGAATAATACTCTTTCAGTTTTTCATATTCTGCTGCTGCACCTTCAATTTTAAAAATGCCGTCATTCTTCCCCGCTTCAATATATAAAGCCCTTGGACTTATTAAAGCCGTCATTTCCGCATCAAGATATCTTTTTGCCATATCTCGATATACAAAATCAGGCCTTGAATATTTTACTCTGTCATTAAACACGCACGAGGAATATACCGCTTTTATTCTATCGTCAAGTATAGCTGTTACGAGTGAATAATATCCGCCATAAGAAAGTCCTGTTATGCCTATTCTCTCGCTGTCCACCAATTCAGCCTTTGACAAATAATCCAAAGCTCCCATTATACACTCACACTCAAAAGAAGTAATACTGCTTCCAAGCATCTTGAATCTTGCATCAATCTCAAATCTGTCATACCTATCGCCGAATATTTTCCCGTTCCATATCAAAAGCTGAGGTGCAAAAACTATAGCCTTCCTGTCAAGTATACGTCTTGTTATATGGCTATAATAATTTTCGCCGTACATATCCGATATAAGCTCGGGGGTACCGTCTCCTCCGTGTATTACGGTTATAAGCGGAACCTTTTCCTTTACGTCAAACGGCACAAACAACAGTCCAAAGAATTTTATATCTTTTTCAAACTCAAAAACAAGTCTATAAATATACCCCTGTTCATCTATCCCCACAAATATTTTTTGAACGTCGCACTGCTTTGAACGGTCAAACAATGGCTTGCCGATAATTTCTTTAAAATCGGTTATATATTTAGTCCTATTTTCTTTAATCTTTTGAGGGTTAATATATTCTTTGCGTTTTTCTTCGGTTTCTTTTGCCGCAGATGCCGTAACCGCTAAAACAGATTCAAGATAATTATGTCTGTACGGACTCGCTTTTTGTATCTCTTCCGTGTACAAATCTTTATATTCTTTCATTTTTTCTCCAGTTGAATTCAAAGTAAAATATATCTAAAGCGCCCCCATATTATAAAAGGAGACGCCCGGATACGATGTAAAACCTTTTTTAAATTAAATAACCCCTCTCAGTCAGCTTCGCTGACAGCTCCACCAAAGTGGGAGCCTTTTATATATCACTCATTTAATCATTAACTCAATTTTATCTTATATCTTCTTTGAGTTGATTATTTTTACTATAAACGGGAATATGCCGACTACCCAAAGGGTAACAAACATATATCTTACCATTCCCACTATAGCTGTATCTCCAAACATCATCTTAGGTATCTCTTTAAGTAACAATGCAACGGCAATACCTACAGCAACCTTTGCTATCTGATGCCATATTTTTTTGGTCTTTACGTCAAAATCTATCCATCTTCTTTCGATAAACCACCCCAAAGCAAATCCGAGTCCCGCACCGCCTGTTTTACAGCAGTCAAGTGCATACTTCGGCTCGGTTATCACTCCCGTGTTTTCAAGTATCAATGCATATACCATTACGGCAAGTGATATTCCCGCAAGCACAATCGCAACAAGCAAATCGTATTTTTTGTTGTTTTCAATCTTTGAAAATACTTTCCCGAAAATTACTATACACAGTAAAGACAGAACCATAGAAACGATTACGTCGCTGGAATAATGTACTCCAAGATAATTTCTTGAAAAACCAACCAAAAGAAATAATGCTATACAAACAATTTTTGCCCAGTTCTTTTTAAAATGGAATGCCAATGAACCGAAAAGTGTCGTCGCACTCTGTGTATGACCGCTTGGAAATGAAAAGCCGGTCGCCTTTTCCACAGCGTTTCCTACAGGGGTAAATCCCGGTTCTCTCACCCAAGGTCTCGGCACTCTGAATGTTATCTTTAATCCCTGAACCAACATACCCGATGCAAAATATGCAAATCCCATTTTGTAACCGAAGTTCTTGTTTATACACCAGAAAATAATACATATCGCCCCAAGTGCAATAAGCTCAAAGCCAAGCTCTGTTATAAGCTCAAAAAAAGCATCAAAAACGGGATTGCGTAAACTTTCAAGCAAATGAAGATACTTCATCTCAAGTTCGTAAAAGCCCTGCATTTTTTATTCTCCTCTTATAATAAGTTTTATGGCTTCAACAGCCGTTTTTATAGCATTTTCAGTATCGTGACAATCCTCCTCAAAAAAGCCTTTTGCCTTTCTCTCTTGATTCCAAACCACACTAAATACAGAACCGCATTTTACTCCCAAAGAAGCCGCAGTTACAAACAGTGCCGCCGACTCCATTTCGCTGGCAAGAACACCTAACTTTTTCCATGCTTCCCACTTATTCAAAAGCTCGTAAGAAACAGGACTTTTCTCGGGCGAATGCTGACCGTAAAATGCATCCTTGCACTGTACAACGCCCGTATGATAAGAAAGCCCTAAGTTTTTTGCCCCCTTAACCAAAGCTGTTGTTATATCAAAATCAGCAGTAGCGGGATATTCAATAGGTGCGTATTCACGGCTTGTACCCTCATTTCTGACAGCACCGGTCGCGATAACAATATCTCCCGATTTTACCTTGAGGTTTATTCCCCCGCACGTTCCGACACGGATAAACGTATTAACTCCTATCGCCGTTAATTCTTCCATAGCAATTGCCGCAGAAGGACCGCCTATTCCCGTTGAAGTTACCGATACTTTCTTTCCGCACAGTTCACCGGTATAAGTAACATATTCTCTGTTTTGAGCAATCTTCTTAGGGGTGTCAAAATACTTTGCTATTTTTTCGCATCTGCCGGGGTCTCCGGGTAGAATACATATACTTCCAACATCGCCCTTTTCACAGGCAATATGATATTGTTTACCCAAAAAACACTCCTCCTCACCCTATCAATTAATATTAATTATACTCCGTTTTTTAAGAATTGTAAAGGGGGATTTTTTAATTAATACTATCATTCTCCACAACTTTTATCCCTCAATTTGACAATTTTCTAAAGTATCTTCTCCCCTCGTCATTTAATAATTTTTCTAATTCGTTGAAAATTTGAAGCGTGTATGGTATAATAGCATTACAGTCTTCTAAACATTTTTTATTATTCAAATCGTCACCGCCGAACTGTTGAATTGTAATTCGGCGGTGTAATTAGATATTAGCAAGAGGTAGTCTTATGAAAAAAATCTGTTTATTATTATTTTTTGTCATTTGTTGTTTGAACATCGTATCTTGTACAAACAACGCTCCGTCAGTCCCCCAAAAGCTTCCGGATATAGATAATACAGGCGACTCCGCATTTGACAATGTTACGCCGGATCCTGAATTTGAATATCCCGAAAACCCTAAAAAGTTCGTTGTTGACTACATACGCAATATGGCAATGACAACTTGGACTCCCGAAGAAACATTCCAGCTTTACGGTAAATATCAGGCATGGAGCTATAATCTTACCTACGAAAAAGGAGTAAAATATTATGGCCCTCCTTTCCTTACCGACTCTCGCGGTACAATGCAGAAATTCAACAACAGCATTGTAGACGGGGTTTATGTTGGCGGAACCTCAAATTCAAACTGTATCGGCTCAGCTTGTTATGATGCTGTTTACGTGACTTTGATTCAGGTATGCCCTTCTATATCTTTTGAGAGTACCGAGGATATGCTCCCCGGCAATGAGACAGGTCTTCTTCCCGTTGGAAATTGGGATTGGACGATCAGCAAACATGATACAAAAAACATTATCAGTGAACACACGCTGTATGAAATGTCAGATGCCTACGCTTTGCTTACCCCCGGAGACGTTGTTCTAAAGCATCTTGTTTCGCAGAATGCGGGTCATACGAGAATCGTTAGCGGCAGTCCGGTAGTATATTACAACGACGACGGTACGATTAATTTTAAAAAAAGCTATATAACCACTATTGAACAAACTAACGCATGGGATAAAACCGTAACTCATCACTCTACATGGTGGGTAGATCACCCTTACACCTTTGAAGAGCTTTATAAAAACAATTTTGTTCCTCTCACTCCTGCCGATTACTCAAAAGATGTCAGCCGTGCAGTTGTAACAGCAAAAGACGTTATTACAGCCGACGAAATCGCAGATGCAAGAAAGCTTAAGGGTGTGATAGAGTCAAATCACTACATAACCGAAATAAAAGTATCCGTAACCACAAGTGAAGGCAAAACGGTTTACGAAACATCCGTATTTCCTAACGAAAAATCATTCGATCTGGAAAACATGAAATACACTCCGCGTCTCTATGAATACGAAAGCGGAACATACCATTTCTCTATCGAAGCCTCACTTGCCTTCGGCACAAAGAAAATTGCAGACTACGATTTTAATCTTGAATAATATCATTCCTTTCTTATATTATTTATCAACGTTTTTCCCTTTGTCAGCTTTCTGTATAAATCAAGTTGAGCTAATATAAATAAAAGTGATTTTATTACAAAATATGTATATTATTCTTTAACCTAAAACTGTATACTCACTATTAAACATTGCAAATAATAAGACTAAACAAACAAAAGGAATATACACTGATGATACAGAAAAAGACGAAATCAAAAAATGATACAGCACATCTTGAAGACGCTGTTTATAGAACGCCACCCGCATCTGCCACCGACTTTACCGGTTATGTACCCGTCCTTTCGGATTCCTATGAAAAACACAAAAACATTTCCGAAATGATGAATGTTCCAACTTCACCGCCTTCATCGGAAAAATAAAAATGTTTTCGCCCTGACTTTTTATTGACACATATAGTTAAAAATGGTATTATATTGCATATATTATATGATTTCAAGGAATTAAAAATATGCTTGACTTTTTAAAATTGAGGTTGACCAACCTAACCTATAAAAATATTATTTCAAAAATAATACTTTCAATTATAACGGTCTCTTTTTTCACGACGGCTTTTTCTCAGTATAATTTCGATTCAGCCGATTATTTTAACAGCATTTCATTTGGCGGATATTTTTTCTCCGCCTTGTTGCTTTTTGTGTTTTTTATTCTATTACTGCCCGAAAACTTAAACGGTTATACGATTGTTTTGATTTCTACGGCATTGTTTTATATTACCAACAGTCAGGACAAAAATATATATTTTGCCCTGGTTTCGTCTTTGGTTATAGGCGGTCTTATTTTTTACTTTGCAAATCACCTTAACTTCCCCGTTCTCAACAAAAAAATCGTTATCACGCTATGCATTATTTTAGGTGCTTTGTTCACCCTTTTTGTCGGCGGTTTAACCGTAATCAAATTTTTGAACCACAGAACGCCTAATTTTGATTTCGGTATTTTTTCGCAGATGTACCACTATTTATCAAAAACCTTCGTTCCGTTTACAACCTGCGAAAGAGATATGCTTTTGTCTCATTTCGCCGTACATTTTTCGCCTATTCTTTATCTTGGACTTCCTTTCTATTGGCTCTTCCCGCACCCTTCGACAATACTTGCACTTCAGGCATTTGTTGTCGCTCTCGGAATATTGCCGATATATAAATTAGCAAAACATTTTAATTTGTCCGACAATAAAACCCTTGCTGTGATTATAATATACGTTCTTCACCCAACTGTCATTGCAAACAACTTCTACTATTTCCACGAAAACTGCTTCCTTACCGTTCTCCTTTTGGCAACGTTCTATTTTGCCGAAAAAGGAAAATCACTTCCTACATATATATTCGCTCTACTTACTATGATGGTTAAGGAGGATGCCCCCGTATACGTCCTCTTGTTCGGACTTTACTTGCTTTTCTCAAACAAAAGCAAACTAAAAGGCGGTATACTTTGCACTCTTTCCGTTGTTTACTTCGCTGTCGTAACAAAGCTTATGTCCATCTTCGGTCAAGGCATTATGACATACAGATATGAAAACTTCATTTTTGATAAAAATGGGTCAATCTACAGCGTTGTAATAAATATTATAAAAAACCCCGCGTACCTTTTTGACCAACTGCTAAAAATTGAAAAGCTTGAATTTCTTATACTGATGCTCGTTCCGATGGCATTACTCCCCTTCGCTATAAAGAAACCCTCGCGGCTTATACTACTGATACCAATGATTTTGATAAATCTTATGACCGAATATAAGTATCAGTACGATATAGGCTTTCAGTATACTTATGCATCGGTTGCTTTTTTGTTCTACGTTACTTTATTGAACCTAAGTGAGCTTGATTCAAAATATGCAAAAAGACTGTTGCTCTGCGGTGTTTGTTCTTCTCTCATATTCTTTTCTGCGGTTAATCTTCATAGAATCGATGCAATTAAAACTTACAAAAACGAAAAATTCCTCGTTGAAACTATTAACGAAGCTCTTGACACTATTCCGAAAGACAAAAGTATTAAATCCCAAACATTCTTTATTCCTGCACTCTGGAACAGAGATATCGTCTACCAATACGATTATTCCGATGAGGAAACAGATTACGTCGTATTTGACTTGCGTTGGGATACCGAAGATTATGAAAACTTTAAAAACAACAGTGTCGGTCAATATAAAGAAATACTCCGCAAGGAAAACGCAATAGCTATATTCAAAGCAGAATAAAAATGATAAAAGGCCGTGTAGTTTGGGCAAGTCCCCTAAAGAAATAATTTCTATGTAGGTACAGTGTAACCCCGTGAGGTGTTGCACCGTACCTACTTTTACACCACACAGCGGAATTGTTGGGGATCTTTCTTTATTTCCTGTATCATTGCACGTATTTCTTCTGTAGTAGAAATATCAGTCATATCTACCGCAGATAAATATCAACTTTCACGTAACAATAACCGCTTGACTTGTCGTTGTTGTGAACTTCGCTTCGGACAATCAACGAATTGACGATTGTAGATGTAAAGCAGTACCGCCAACCGAAGCAACAAGCTCTCGCTGTGCCTTTTCGTAATCTGTCATTGGCGAAGCATAGCGTCCAGCCTCCAAAGCACCAATAATCCTATCCTCATAGAGCAATTAAATCAAACAGTCAATATCCTTGATACGCTTTTCGTCACGCTATACTACCAACTTCAAACAGGTGTATTCTGCTTTCTGCATAGCGTTTTTTTATTTGCTAACATACACAGAAATACTGCCTCGTGTCACTTTAAAAAAATCAGCAAGTTTGCTGATTTTTTTACAATATCTTCAAGTACAACATCACGGATACCTTGCTGATTCAAACAATATGCGGAACAGGTATACGTGTCATCGAGCTACAACATATCACGGCAGAAACGGTAAGATGCCGTGATGCTGTTGTTTCACTTAAAGGTAATTCATACTCGTTATTTATAGTCGGTGATTTGCAGAAGAAACTGCTCCGCTATTGTGTTTGAAAAAGCATATTTGTGCTATTTAATAATGACAATTTTTGAACAAATCATACTTTTCTCTCCAAAATATCTTGTAAAAAATTCAAAAGTATGGTATACTTACTTGGTATAATAGATTAGGTGTATGTATTTTCACTTAATTTCTACAACACAATATTGATTTATATATTTATATAATAGATTTTAAGGGGGATTTTATCGTGGCAATAGTTGATGTGATAAAATACAATGGCAATCCCGATGTTTTCGCTTGGAAATATCCTAATAGCGAATTGGGAACTTGGACTCAGCTGATTGTAAATGAGTCACAGGAAGCCATTTTGGTAAAAGGAGGACAAGTATGCGATGTATTTGGTGCAGGCAGACACAGCTTGGAAACTGCGAATATTCCGATACTTAACAAATTGGTCAATCTTCCGTTTGGAGGGCGTTCTCCTTTTAGTGCCGAAGTATGGTATATCAATAAAGTCTTTTCCTTGGATGTAAAGTGGGGAACTTCAACTCCAATACAGTTACAAGATCCCAAATACAAGGTTTTTGTTCCTGTTAGAGCTTTTGGTCAGTTTGGCATCCAAATCGATGACTCTAAAAAATTTTTATTGAAGCTTGTCGGAACTCTGCCTCAGTTTGATAAAACAACGCTATTAAAATTCTTTAGAGGCGTTTATCTTACCAAAGCAAAGGATGCTATTTCATCTTACCTTATACATAAAAATATAAGCATCCTAGAAATAAATGCTTATCTTGATGAAATATCAACCTACCTGCAAGAAAAAATGGCTCCAATGTTTGGGGATTATGGCATTAAACTTGCCTCATTCTTCGTAAATGACATTAATGTTCCCGAAGATGATCCTGCAGTAGTTCAGCTTAAAAAAGCACTTGCTAAAAGAGCTGAAATGGATATTGTCGGCTACAGTTATCAGCAAGAGCGTTCTTTCGATACATTGGAAGGTGCCGCTACCAATCCCAACTCGATGCAAGGCGGTCTTATGGGGGCAGGAATTGGTTTAGGAATGGGTGTAGGCGTTGGCGGTGCTATCGGACAGCAGTTCGGTGGATTAGCACAAAGTTTGAACACTACTGAAACAAAAGAATGTCCCAAGTGCAAAGCCAGAATTGGTCTTAACGAAAGATTTTGTAATCATTGCGGATACGACACAACTGCTCCTAAGCAGGAAGAAAAGAAAGCAGAAACTGACAATATCACTTGTGCTGCTTGCGGTGCAAAATTGACAGCAACAACTAAGTTCTGCCATGAGTGCGGAAAGAAGTACAATCCTTGCTCTAAGTGCAAAGCTGATCTTCCGGATGGAGCAACATCTTGTACCGCCTGCGGAGCTAAAATTCCAACACCTTGTCCACAGTGCGGTTATTTATTGGAGGGTAATAGCAAATTCTGTCCTGAATGCGGTTATTCCTTAGTGAAGAAATGTAAGAATTGCGGAAATCAGTTGAGTGGAAATACAAAGTTCTGCCCCGAATGCGGAACAGCAACAGAATAAAAAGGGGGCGAATTTATGTTAAAAAAATCAAAACATATAGCGTTAATTTGTGGTGCGGCATCAATAGCAGTAACAGTAATATTCTATCTGCTAACATTTGATAACATTTTTACCGTCCCAATGCGTTGGGTGTCCTTGATGTTTTTAATTTTTGCGGAAGCAATTGCAACCGTTAAGGCGTTTACGGTTAAAAGAACAATCTTTGGCGTTTCCAATATCGTAACAAGTATTGTTCACATTATTGCTGTTCTTATGCTTTCAATAATTTTTGTAAATATTTTCCCACTGCTGATTAAAAAGTATTTTTTACTGAACATATTGGCGTTGTGCGTTCTTTTGGTGCTTGATGTTGTAATAGTATTCTTTACTAATCGTGTTACGACACAGAACAGCAAATTAAATGAAAGCCAATCTGTAATGAGATGCTGTGTCGAAAAAGCCACATCTTTATGTGTAGAGTTTGGCGATACAGATTACAAAAAAGATTTGGAAGAAATTGTTGAATTGTTAAAATATTCTGATAACAGTTGCTTATCTCAAGACGAAATGACGATTATGAATAAACTTGACGAAGTGCAACTGTTATTAAAGAACAACGATGACGGCATTGCTGAAAAGATTATTGAAATCAAGAATGTTATCAAGTTGCGTTCAATCAAAGTCGCAAGTGCGAAACGTGGAAGTTATTAAAATTATATTGATATGGTTGGAGGATAAGAAAATGAACAATAATGGAAAAGTAAGTTTTTGGTATTCGTGGCCAGCAATTATTTTAGCTTTTTGCTTTTTTTGGCCTATCGGTTTGTTTTTGCTAATAAAGAGATTTTCTGTTGACAAGAAAGCCGCAATCAGTGCCGGTGGCAAAGGTATGAAAGTAATCGGTATAATCCTGATTGCATTTGCAGCCATTGGTGCATTAGGATTTATCTCCTCTCTTGCAGAAACTGGACTGGCTGATGGTGATATTGGCGGCATTATAGTTTTACTGTTCTTTGCTGCGGGTGGAATTGCGTTGTTACGTAAAGCAAAAAAACTTAAAGCAGAAGCAGAAAGCATAAAAGAATACCTCTCTATTATTGTCAATGGAAATGTTCGTCAATTAGATACTATTGCATCCACAACAGGTAAGTCTTACAATGTTGTTCACAAAGAAATTAAGGCTATGATTGACAAAGGTTATCTTAAAAACTCATACATTGATGAAGGTTCGAGAGAGGTTGTTTTACCGAACAGCACCCCTGCACCTCAGAACAATATAAATGTTGTTGCCGCAAATGCGACACCCACACAGTCCAAAATCGTTGCTTGCCCTTGCTGTGGAGCTAATAACACCATTTATGGTGATATGGGTGAATGTGAGTACTGCGGTTCACCTTTGAAATAATTTTAGTAATTAACTATGGAAAAAAGATGCTCAAATTGTAATGGAACATTAAAAATATCATCTGACAAAACGAAATGGGTTTGTGATTTTTGCGAATCGGAATTTTGGATTGAAAAAGATTTTGAAGTGAATTATGTTGCGATAAAAGAGACTGATGTCGTTTATTATATTGGCTCCGTAAAGGTTGAAAAAGAGTGCATTTCTAAAGTAGATAACTATATGTCTAATAACAAAAAACTCGAAGCCATAAAATATGTGCGTGAAGTTAGTGGATTAGGACTTGCGGAAGCAAAAAATTGGGTGGAAAATTATAAAAACTATAATATTGAAGAACCACATAGCATAAACACAGCAACCTCCCCTTCACAACAAACATCAAATAAATCGGGATGTTATATTGCAACCGCTGTATATGGCTCTTACGATTGCCCTGAGGTTTGGACACTTCGCCGCTATCGTGATAATATACTTGCTGAAACGTGGTATGGTAGATTATTCATCAAAACGTATTACGTAATCAGTCCTACCCTTGTTAAATGGTACGGAAATACGGATTGGTTCAAAAAAATGTGGAAAGGCAAACTTGATCGTATGGTTGCTGATTTGCAGGCAGAAGGTGTCGAATCCACACCATACAAAGATAGAAATTGGTAAAATTAAGAACACGCTGACTTATAAATTAGCGTGTTCTTTCGTTAAGTAAGTATTAATTCACTATTTACGGCTTTTACCGCCTGTTACGAATATTATTCATTTGACATACCCATTCCATTTGATTGTCTGCTTTGTGTTGCTCGGTCACGCCCTCACGCTCCGCCATCTGCTTTGCATATCGAATAAACATATCCTCCGCCTACTTGTAGAGGTCAGCGAAATAACTGTTCAACTTTCCACTTTCAGCAGATTTAGATATAATACATTGCTGTGGTGCTTGATATATAGCAAGTGCCGCTTTCCTCATACGCCGTTCTCTACGCCTTTTTCTTACTCCCAACAAACTATTACTTCTTCATTTATTTTTGAGGCATCAAAACGGTAATGCCCAGTTACCTCTGATTTACACAAAAAATCTTCTTCGCGATTGGGTTGTCCTCCGTTATGTATTATGTAAGGCTGCCCTTTTCTGTTACGCTTGTCCGATACTATACCAATATGCTTATCGTTTCCAAATATCACGATATCGCCCGGTTGCCAATCGGCTGTTTTGTCTATATCAAGCGTCAACGATATTGCATATTCTTCAAAAAACACCCGCAAATTTTTCACCCTGCGAAAATCAATATTCTTGTCGGGTTTTTCTATATTAGTATAATCATCTAATCTTCTCTCAACGTCCCTGTCAACCATATCCTTCAAACTGTATCCGGCATTTTTAAAGGCTCTCCATACCACATCGGTACAAACTCCTATATTGTCGGGCGGATATCCGCCTGCTTGATATGCACCGTCATACTTCGGACGATTCTTTGCATCAAGCCTAGCCCCAAGCATTATATCACGATAATCGTCCACTCCATTGCCGTTATAATCTATAGTGCTTTTCACAGTTTCTATATTAAAATCCTCAGCAGTATACGTTTTTTTAGGTAACAAATTAAAATACCACAGAACAGATAATATCATCGCAAATAAAACTATTACTAAAACAAAAAGTATTTTCTTTTTCAAGTTCATTCCCCCAAAAAGCATCTATTTTACAATAATTTCATTCTCAATATAACAATTTTACCACGTTTTCTTTCTTCATTCAATACATTTAATATAAACTTAATATTCTTATAAAAAAATGATGGCAAAATAGCCATCATTTTTAAATTATAATGCTTTTTCGTATGTTGAGGGATCGGGGAGAATCACCTTTTTAATATTTGCACCCACTCCGCGAAGCTTTTCAACCAAGTTGTCATATCCTCGCTCAATGTGGTAAATATCTTCAATCTCGGTTCTGCCGTTTGCTATAAGCCCCGCAAGTACTACCGCAGCTCCTGCTCTTAAATCAACCGCACGAAGATTTGCCGCCGATAATGGCTGACCGCCTTCAATTATAGCGGTTCTGTCGTCAACCTTTATACAAGCCCCCATTCTGCGAAGCTCGTCAACATATCTGAATCTGTTTGAAAAAATACCTTCGTTAAGCAAACTTACACCGTGTGCCTGACACATCAAAACGCACATCTGAGGTCCCATATCGGTAGGAAATCCGGGATAAGGAAGAGTCTTCAAATTAATTCTCGAAAGATCGTCTTTATTACGGTAAACCGTTACGTAATCGTCGCCCTCTTCTACTGTTATACCCATTTCTTCCATCTTTGCCGAAATGGACTCAAGGTGCTTCGGTATTACATTTCTTACACAAAGCTTACCGCCGGTAACAGCAGCCGCTATCATATATGTTCCCGCTTCAATCATATCGGGAATAATAGCATAAGTACAACCTCTGAGTTTTTCAACGCCGGTTATTTTTATCGTATCCGTACCTGCTCCCGATATCTTTGCTCCGCAGGTGTTCAAAAAGTTTGCAAGATCAACTATATGAGGCTCACGTGCAGCGTTTTCAATTACGGTTACACCCTTAGCTCTTGATGCGGCAATCATAACGTTCATCGTTCCGCCTACCGTTACTGCATCAAAATAAATATTGGCTCCCTTAAGGTGCTGTGTCGCAACCGCCTCAATATAACCGCCTTCTATAGTAACCTCAGCACCAAGCGTCTCAAAACCCTTTATATGCTGGTCTATAGGTCTTACTCCAAGATCACATCCGCCGGGAAGTCCGACCTTACCTCTGCCGAAACGTCCAAGTTCTGCTCCTACGATATAATACGAACCTCTCATCTTTCTGACAAGTTCATAAGGAGCACTTCCCTGCTTAACTCCTCTTGTGTCAATCTCAACTGTCGTCTTATTCAGCAAACGTACTGATCCGCCCATGCTTTGAATAATCTCAAAAGCCAATGAAACGTCACTCACGTTAGGTATATTTTCAATTACACATTTATCATCAATAATAATACTTGCAAGTATGATCGGGAGAGCAGCGTTCTTCATACCGCTTACTTCTATATCCCCAAAAAGCGGTTTCCCCCCATGTATTACTAATTTCTCCATTTTATCTCCGTTCTGTTGCATAAAATCTCCAGCAACATTATGTACCGTCTTTTATTATGAGCAAACAAGATAATATACTTTCGCATAGTGTGCTTAATTTAACTACATAATTATACCATACAACCCTAAAAAATGAACACACTATTCATAATGTTTACAGTTTGTTTACAATACCGTTTTGCTCCTACGGTAAATAGAATTATCAAACTACTGCCATTCTATGCAAATTCAGCATTCTTCGTTACAAGCCGTCACTTTCCCTTGTAATACGCAACAGCAAGATCAACTACAAGTCCGTAGCTTGCCGAGCCTGATGACTGCCCCTGAGTCTTCAAATAAGTATCGTTTACAACATCACTTACCTCAGATGCAACCGATTCTCTATATTTCTCAAAAAACTCACTGTAGGCTATCATTTCATATCTCGCACGGCTGTCTGTTTTAGATATGACCTCGTAATACATATCCGAATTTGCCATATACAATGCATTCGTTACGTATTCAAACATATTAAGATAACCGCTGTATCTTATATAAGGATCATCGCTTTCGCTGCAAATCAAAAATGCAACAAAATTCGCCTCATTTTCGGGGGCAATTCCCCTTTGATGTGCAAACTCGTGGGCTGCAGTAAACGGCAATGTATAATCGGGAAAATTAATATTCAGATTCGCCTCGCCCGTATAGTATGAATATACTCCGGAAATGTGGGTATATGTCATAGGCTCACTCAAAACAATATATTTTATCTTTGACCGAAGCTTCTGTATAAAGGGATATTTTTCGCTCGACTTAATATAAGTATCATTCAGTTTTCCGTTCATTTCGTCAAGCGTATACGGCATATATGACTGTCCGCCGTCGGAAAAAACTATCTCATCAAGAATCGGCGTCATTTCTTCAAGAAGTATTTCCGCAGTTTGCTTTAATTCGTCTGCTGTCACCGCCTTTTCTTCAAGCTGTAATTTGCTTGCAAGAGATGTGCCGTGATACCCCATACCGTACCCCAACACAAATATCGAATACATAAAAGTCAAAATTGAAAAAAGCCCCACAATACACCTTGTCGCTGAGTCTTCCGATTTTTTGAAGCATCTAATGCTAATATAAATCATCATAGCCAACAAAACAGGCAATCCGATTATAACAGTCTCTGCCAACGAAAACGGTAAATACATAGTCAGATATGCAAGAACGGCTCTTACAAAAGCACCTGCCGTTTGATTATAAAAATCCGCAAAGCCCTCGCTTATCAAACAAGAAACATGCACTATTGCCGCCAATATGCACATAGAAAAAAATACCAACGAAAATTTCGGGCAATATTTTTTTACCTTTTCAAAAAAAGAACTCTTTGTCTTCGGGTTATCCATTCAAATATCTCCAAACTTTATTATCATACAATCTTTATTATCGACATATCTATTATACTACATACAGCATGACATTTCAACGATATTTTATTAACAACATACAGTTTCAGGAGGTCTTTTGTTATGAAAATTTTTAAAAAGATTATACTCTTTCTTGCAATCACGCTACTCATTTCAGCCCCCTCTTTACAGCTTTCCGCAAAAAACGACTCCCAAACGCCCATCTCTCCCGCCCTATCTATTATTGCCGAAGAGTTAAATATGCGAAAATGCGGTCTAAGCAATTCCCCCCTCTATCTCAAAAGACAGGATTTTCAAGAATTTCTCTCGGTAGACAACCTGAGTTCAATTACAATAAGCACACTGCCCTCTGTCTTTGAAGGCACTCTTTACCTTGATGAGCTGCCCGTTATTGCAAATCAAACCATTCATAAAGCTGATATGAACAAGCTCTGTTTCGTTCCCGCATCTGACGAAGTATCAAGTGCAACCTTCAGATTTTTCGGTAACGGTATCAGTTGCGAAGCCTCGGTTAAATGCACCCTTTTTCTCCTTGACAACCTAAACACAGCCCCCGTCATTACACAAAACGTTATAAACTCCGAAAAGCTAACCACTAAGAAAAATATTATGGTCTACTCAACATTAAGTGCAGAAGATGCCGAAAACGATGAATTATCGTTTGAAGTAACTACAGAACCAAAACACGGCATTGTAAAAATTATCGACCATCAAAACGGTTCTTTTACATACACACCTGCACTTGATTACACAGGTAAAGATAAATTTGAATTTGCCGTATCAGATATCTACGGAAACCGTTCTGAAAAAGTATGGGTGCAAATTAATGTAGAAAAAAAGGATGCAGAAACATTTTATTCGGATATGATTCGCCGTGAGGAACACATTGATGCAGTAAAAGCAAACGCCTACGGTATTATGTCGGGTCAGCTTGTTGACGGAAAAATGTGCTTTCTTCCCGACAGCACTCCCACAAAAGCCGAGTTCTTGCGTATGACCTTAAAAGCCGCAGGAGTTGACGGCGAAATGCTTGCAGTTGATACCGCCTTTGCCGACGACAGCGATATTCCGATATCGCTTAAAGGCTATGTTGCATACGCCGCCGGGGTTGGCTATATTAGCGGCACAAAAACAGACAACGGTGTATTCTTCTATCCCAACTCCCCCATAACAAGAGCAGAAGCGGCTGTTTTGATAAATAATATATTAAACGCCGAGTGTGATAAAACTTCGGTCACTTTCAGCGATTCCGAGACAATTCCCTCTTGGGCACAAGAAGATATTGAAACCCTCGCTGAACTAAATATTATGGAAGCACTCAGCGACGGAAGCTATTCCCCCAATTCCAATGTAACAAACGCACAAGCCGCAAAAATATTTTGTAAAGTTTATGAAATGAAAACAAAATAAAATATATACCTATAATTTGCCTGAAAACTGCACATACTGTTTGCAAATAATATTTTTTTGAAAGGTGCAATTTTTTATGGCTAACAAAAAAACAGCGTACCAAAAATACGCAGATAAAACTGCAATGAAATCCCCCATTTTCTTTGATTGCATAAAAGCATTTGTCGTGGGCGGACTTATTTGTACTTTTGCGGAACTGTTGTTCAACTTCTATCTTAAACTGTCTGTCAAAGAAGAAACAGTAAAAATATTGGTGCCGGTTACACTCATTTTTTTAACAGCAGTCTTTACGGGACTCGGTGTGTTTGATAAGCTCGCCAAGCACGCAGGTGCAGGTACACTTGTTCCCATAACAGGTTTTGCAAACGCCGTTGTTTCCCCGGCTCTCGACACAAAAGCAGAAGGCTGGGTGCTCGGAGTGGGTACAAAAATATTTACCATCGCAGGTCCTGTAATTATGTACGGCACGGTTGCAAGTGTAGTATATGGGGTTGTGTATTGGGTAATAAAGATGATATGATAAAAAGCTTGACCGTTTTTTTGGTCAAGCTTTTTATTAGTTTTGATACGGCACAAACACTGGTGTACCATTTTCATTTTCTATTGAACCAATTACATCTATTGCAACATATAATAAGTCAGCAAAATTGTTATCGTTGATTTCAATTTTTGCGGAATATATTTGATAGTATATCGGTAGATCATCAAGATCTATTGAAGAAAAAGACGGCGTAACTGCCGCAACAATCAGATCAACTCTTTCTGATGCCGAAGAATTGTAAAGAATAGTGGATTCTTTTGATTGTGAATTAAAAACGGAAATACAAGAACAATGCACACCTGATCCCCAAGAGGAAGCAACAAGTAAATCCTTGTTACCGTCATTATCAAAGTCGCAGGGGATAGCATTGACAAATCCATATCCGCCAAACGATTCACAAAGTGGATATACTTTGTTGTCTAACATTACAAAGGAAGCACACGAGTCAGAAAACTTAAAAATCTTCATATTCGTTTCAGTGGCAACACTTGCAGGAGTAACGTTATAACAGTGTTCTTCATCAAAAGTATAACCGCTTATTAAACCACTTGGCTCTAAATTATCCAGCAGAGCTATGAATTCTTTCACGGAATCTTTACTAACATCCGTTTTCATTGTTGAGTATTCATTTGGCTTTGAAGTGTTATCTTTGCAAGAACAAAGTGAAAAAAGTAAGATTAGCATACACAATACGCGAAATAGATTTTTCATAATATCATTCCTTTCCGCAAATTTAGATGTTATTTTGCTTTTAGTCCCGTCAATTCTTCAAAAATTGGCAACTCATAACATGGAAAAAAAATGCCCCAAGCCTCTCCGTCGCGGATGACCTCCAATATGTAATATGGTTTGCAACTGATAACCTCATTATCTTCGGCATTAATCTTATATTGCTTATATATTCCCTTTTTGGGAGACTCTTCCTTATTCCACCCTATAATGCGGATTCTTTTATTTACAGTATGAATATTTCGAACAGACAACCGTGGAAAAGCATATTTCCCTTCTAAATTTGCCAAATATATATTTTCAGAATCAGAAAAAATTTTAAAGACAGAGTTAGAAAACGGCACCGTTTGCATAAATCTGGAACACACCTTGACTTTGTTATTTTTTATCTTATAACAAAATACGAGCACGTCAACCTCTTTTGCTTCAGAGGGGACAGAGAATTCATCATATATTGCATTGCATATCCCTCCTAAATTTGAAAAAACATGCGTACTCTCATCACTTTCCAAAACAGTCTTCTGTTTTTTAACACTTATACATTTCAATATCAGCCAAACAAGCAAGCAGATACCGTCTAACCAATACAACCAAGAAGCATTTTGGTATCCTTCTTTAAGTGAAACGCCTTCCCCCCAAGCTTCCAGAATTCCTCCGGTGAGCAACAAACCAATTCCACCGCAGATCCACTGTATAAGCCTTACCGGAAAAGGAAGTTTTGAACGTTCAAGCGTCTTGTCAACTTTCTCGGATGAATCAACAAACCTTTGAGCTGCAAATTCCGATGGCTCTGCAACCAGAAACTCTTTACCGTCAAACTGTTCGTTTTCTTTGTTTTTTGTCAAATCAATCCCCAAAAACGGTCTCATAACTCCCCCCATTTAAATCACTAAAAAATTATAAAATCCGGCTTTCATTCTTCGGCAAATGCCCGTTACAGCAAAACCTCTTTGTTTGTACCGTAAAAAATATCGCTTCTGTTGCTTATAAGCTTAAAAAACTCTTCAAGCTTTACCCATCTGTCAGAAGTAAAATCCATCTCATAAGCGTGTCCCCAGATATAGAAAATCTGCGGCTTGTCCGTCTCAAGCTCAATAAACCGCCTGCCCATTTCCATCATTCTGTCATATTCCATAACGTGATATACGTTAGGTTTGAAACGGTAAAGATTCACTTGCATATCAAAGCTGTCGGTATTTGTTATTGTGCGGGCATACTTTACGCCCGTATTGTTCTTTATTATTTCGGCTACACGCTCGTCATTGTTCTTACCGCCGCCGGGATATGCCATTCCTACCACCTCATATCCCATAAGCTCTGACAAATTAATTCTGTCTTGCTCTACCTGTCTTATAACTTCGTTATCGTCAGCAATTTCGGGCAGTTTCGGGTGATTCAAAGTGTGGGCGGCAACCTCATGCCCTTCATATATCCTTTTCACATCTTCAGGAAAAAGCTTGTAATAGGAAATATTTTTATTCTCTCTTATAAGTATACCACGATGTGCCATTCTTTCGGAATTGATATTAAAAGTACACTTCAAACCATACTTGTTCAAAAGATTGACGAGCTGTATATCTTGAGTTACACCGTCATCATAACTGAATGTAATTGCCTTTAATTTTCCCGTTCTTTCAAAAAAACTCATTTTAACTCAATCCTCAGCTCTCTGTGTCAGTTCTCTCCGAAATAATATATCTCGGTCTCTTTTTGGTTTCAAGATATATCTTGCCGACATATTCGCCGATAATGCCAAGACTCATAAGCTGTACTCCCCCAAGGAAGCACAGTATGCTCGTCAGTGATGCCCAACCTGCAACCGATTTACCTATCAAAGCAACAATTACAGACCATATTATACCCATAAAACTTAAAAGTGCCACAACGGTTCCGAATGCGGTTATAAGACGTATAGGCTTTACAGAAAGGCTTGTTATACCGTCAAAAGCCAATGCCAACATCTTCTTTAAGGGATAGTGGCTCTCACCGGCTATCCTTTCCTTGCGTTCATAAAAAACAGATGTGCTTTTGAAACCGACCAACGGTATCATTCCACGGAGAAAAATATTTACCTCTTTAAAGTTTGCAAATTCGTTTAAAGCCTTTGATGAAATTAGTCTGTAGTCAGCGTGGTTATATACAGTTTCAACCCCCATCGCTGCTAACAGCTTATAAAATCCTTGTGCTGTTGTGCGTTTAAAAAAAGTATCTGTCTCGCGGCTGCTTCTTACACCGTACACTATTTCACAGCCGTTATGATACTCGTTGACCATTTCGTCCATAGCGTTTATATCGTCCTGCCCGTCGCAATCAATACTTATCGTTATGTCGCACTTGTCCTTTGCTTCCATAAGGCCTGCAAGTAATGCGTTCTGGTGTCCTCTGTTACGGCTGAGTGAAATACCGCAGTATCTCTTATCCTGCTCCGCCAAAGAAGTAATTATTTCCCATGTTTTGTCACGGCTTCCGTCATTAACGAAAAGTACACGGCTTTTTTCTGATATCTTACCCTCCTCAGATAAGCTGTTTATCTTATTCAAAAAAATAGGTGCTGTTATCGGAAGTACCTCTTGTTCGTTGTAACACGGAATAACGATATAAAGTGTGGGTTTCATAAGGCTTCTCCTTTTTTTACTACTCTATTTTAAATTATAACCAAAAAATAAAATAATGTCAATAAATCCATCAATGCAAAAAGCTGACAAATGATATGTCATCTAAAAATCCATTATTTTATAACAAAATATATTTATCCGTTTTTCTAAAAAAATTGTTCTGTTTTTTCAAAATATAATAATAAAAAGTATACTCATTCAAAACGGGAACATAATAAAAATAACATTAATAAAAAACATAGGATGAATATATGAAAAAAGAAATAATAAGATTTGAAAAACCGCCGAAGATAATTGCTACCTGCTCTGTAGTCGGCAAAAAAGAAAACGATGGACCTATTGGTAAAAAATTTGATATCGTTGATAAAACTGACAAATTTAACCAGGATACTTGGGAAAAAAGCGAAAGCGAAATGCAAAGACTCGCAGTAAAACACGTGATGCAAAAAGCAGAGCTTGAAGATAATGACATAGATGCACTCTTTGCGGGAGATCTAACGAATCAATGCGTAAGCTCAAATTACGGTCTGCTCAACTTTGATATCCCTTTTTTCGGTCTGTACGGTGCTTGTTCTACTGCAGCCGAAGGGTTACTGTTATCTTCGCTTACCGTTGGATTTGGTGTTTTTGAAAAAACTATTGCCGTCACTTCATCACACAACTGTTCTGCCGAAAGACAGTTCCGGTATCCTCTCGAATACGGCGGTCAGCATACTCCTACTTCTCAATGGACTGTTACCGGAGCAGGTGCATATATCGTTTCAAACGAGGGAAAAGGGCCTGTCATCGCAGAGGTTCTCCCCGGAAAGACGGTTGACAGAGGCATTACCGATATAAACAATATGGGGGCGGCTATGGCACCTGCGGCAATAGATACCCTTACCCGTTTTTTTGAACAAAGCAAAACGAAACCGCAAGATTATGACCTTATCGTTACGGGCGACTTGGGATATGAGGGGCACAGAATAGTCAAGGAGCTTATGCTTGGAAAAGGATATGACATGGGAAAAACCTATGACGACTGCGGTCTTATGATATATGACAGAAAGAAACAGGATATGCACGCCGGCGGCTCAGGGTGCGGTTGTTCAGCCGTTGTTTTTGCATCTCACATATTTGACCTGCTCTGTTCGGGTAAGCTAAATAACGTATTGTTTCTTGGAACCGGTGCACTTATGAGTCCCTCAAGTGTACAACAGGGATTGTCTATCCCCGGAATTGCTCATCTGTTGCATATAAAAGGAGTGTAAAATATGGATTATTTAAAAACCTTTATCGTGGGCGGTCTGCTGTGCGTTATCGCCCAAATACTGATTGACAAAACAAAGCTCAATCCCGCCAGAATATTGGTCGTATACGTCGTATCGGGCGTAGCATTAACAGCTATCGGACTGTACGAACCGTTGGTAAAATTTGCAGGCTGCGGAGCAACAACACCCCTAACGGGATTTGGTTACTCTCTTGCAAAAGGCATACAAAAGGCAATCTCCGAACAAGGTGCTATCGGTATTCTCACCGGCGGTCTCACGGGAACGGCAGGCGGAATATGTGCGGCAATACTTTTCGCATACATTGCCTCTCTTGTATTTAAAGGACACCCGAAATAATTATATTTTATAAGGCGACTGTATTTTTTAAAAGTACGGCCGCCCTTTATTTATGTGATTTAATAGTTTGTTTACTTGATTTTTTTCTTAAAATATATTATCATAACAATATATCACTCGAAAAGGAGATGTTTTTTTGAATATCGAAAACATATTAAAAAACATTGCCGATTTCTGCGTCGATGCGGGGATTAAACTTATTCTTGCACTGCTTGTTTTGGGAATCGGTCTAAAGTTCGCAAAATTTATCTCAAAGAAAATCACAAACTCCAAAGGTATGCAAAAAGCCGATGCAAGCGTCCGTTCTTTCTTGAATAATGTTATATTAATAGCATTGGACGTTATGGTCATCGTATCTGCCGCACTTATTATCGGTATACCTGCAACCTCGTTTATAGCATTGCTCGGTACTGCAGGTGTAGCTATCGGTCTTGCTCTTCAAGGTGCTTTCAGCAACTTTGCAGGCGGAATTATGATACTTATATTCCGTCCTTTTAAAGTGGGCGATTACATTGAGTCGGCGGGACTATCCGGTACGGTGAAAGATATCAGCATTTTTTACACAGTTCTTCAAACTGTTGATAACAAACACATTACTATACCAAACGGAACTCTTATGAATTCCTCGGTTACAAATTACTCCGCAGAAGAAACGAGACGTCTTGATATTGATTTTTCTGTTTCTTATAATTCCGACATTGAAACTGTAAAAAGTATTATACTCGAAAAAGCAAATGAGCATAAATCAACACTCAAAGACCCCGCCCCTTTCTGTCGCCTAACAAATCACGGAAATAATGCACTTCTCTTCACGCTTCGCGTGTGGTGCGAAGCTCAGAATTATTGGGAGCTGAAGTTTGACCTTGTTGAAGGAATAAAAAACGAATTTGACAAAAACAATATCGTTATCCCCCATCAACAGCTCGATGTACACCTTGATAAATAACAACATAACTATCGCCCCTAAAATCATAATTGATTATTTTTAAAAAACAGCAAAAAATGTCGGTCATTTTTTTATTTTATATTGACATTTTTTAGGGTTTAGTGTAAAATTAATAGTTAATAACAGCATTATTTTTGAATCTAAAAAAAGTTTAAAATAGAAAAAGGAGAAAGTTTTTTTATGACCAACAACCGTTTCGCTAAAGAAGGTCTTACCTTTGACGACGTATTGCTCATTCCCGCAAAGAGCGACGTTCTTCCCAACACAGTTAAGCTCGAAACCTATATTACCAAGAAAATCAAGCTTAACATTCCGCTTTTGTCTGCCGCTATGGACACTGTTACCGAATCAGGTCTTGCTATCGCGATGGCAAGAGAGGGCGGTATCGGTATTATCCACAAGAATATGACAATTGAGAGACAACGCGACGAAGTCGAGCGTGTAAAAAGAAGCGAGAACGGCGTTATCACTAACCCCTTCTATCTTTCTCCCGATAACTACGTATATGAAGCAAACGAGCTTATGGGCAAGTACCGCATTTCAGGTGTGCCGATATGTGATAAAAACAAAAAGCTTATCGGTATTATCACCAACCGCGATATGCGTTTCCTCAGCGATTACAACATTAAAATCAGCGACGTTATGACAAAAGATAACCTCGTAACCGCACCTAAAGGAACTACTCTTCCCGAAGCACAGGAAATTCTCCGCAAACACAAGATTGAAAAACTGCCCCTTGTTGACGAAGAGGGCAAACTTTCCGGTCTTATTACAATCAAAGATATTGAAAAGGCTACAAAGTATCCCAACTCCGCAAAAGATGCAAACGGCAGACTCCTCTGCGGTGCCGCCATCGGTGTAACCGCTGACGTTTTGACAAGAGTTGAAGCTCTTCTGTCGGCAGGTGCTGACCTTTTGGTACTTGACTCGGCTCACGGTCATTCTCAGAATATACTCAATTGCATAAAGAAAATCAAAGAAGCTTTCCCCGAAGCACAGATCTGTGCGGGTAACATCGCAACCGCAGAAGCGGCTGAAGACCTTATTAAAGCGGGTGCTGACGCTATTAAAGTTGGTATCGGTCCCGGTTCTATCTGTACGACACGTGTTGTTGCAGGTATCGGTGTTCCTCAGATTACAGCAATCAGCGATGCTGCTGAGGTTGCTCAGAAATACGGTATTCCCGTTATCGCAGACGGCGGTATTAAATACAGCGGCGATCTTCCCAAGGCTATTGCAGCAGGAGCTGACGCTATTATGATAGGTTCTCTGTTCGCAGGCTGTGAAGAATCCCCCGGCGATTCTGAAATCTATCAGGGCAGACGCTTCAAGGTATATCGTGGAATGGGTTCACTTGCCGCTATGGAAAAAGGTTCAAAAGACCGTTACTTCCAGGAAGGAAGCTCGGCTAACAAGCTCGTTCCCGAAGGCGTTGAAGGCCGTGTACCTTACAAAGG
>JAZOUV010000048.1:0-17579 GCA_045658315.1 Eubacteriales bacterium | reverse complement strand
ACCCATATCGTTTCCGACATAGAGCATATTGCCGATGAGGTACTCATGATGAAAGATGGAACCTTGATTTATAACGGAACATGGGACGAACAAATGGGTGATTTAGAGAGATTCTATCTTGCACAATTCGAGGAGGGGAGCCATGAATAATCTGTTTACTCTATACGGCTATGAGCTTAAAAAGCTGATGCAGAAGAAGCTAGTTTGGATCGCTCTTTTTGTTTGTATGGCGGTCATTGCCTTTTCGATACTTTTTCCTTTAATGGGCAGTTATTCGGTAAACGGCACGTATGTAGGTACAAACTATGAAGAGCATCTAATCAATCAAGAATACCGCAAAGCACTTAGCGGCAAATCCATAGACCAAGCTCTACTGGAGGAAACCATTGCCGCCTACAAGGATTTGCCCATAGACACCAACTATGTTTTAACTGAAGAATACCAGACCTATGCCCGTCCGTACAGCGATATCTTCAATTTGATCAGGTCATGGACCGGTATGGACAAAGGAACCGCCCAGCAGTGGTCTCCTGATGAAGCTGCGTTATATGCTGCCATGAGAGAACGCTTTGAAGAATCGGCTGTTAAAAACTATCTGACTGAGGCTGAGATTTCATATTGGCAAAGTCATGCAGATAGTCTTGAAACTCCTGTTGTATATCAGTTCCACGAAGGATACGGATGCATCTTAGAAACCTTTCTCACCGTAGGCTTTATGATGCTGATTTATGTCGCTATCACCCTTTCAAGTAGCTTTCCCGATGAGCATACTCACCGAACTGATCAGCTTGTTTTATGCACCTCGAACGGTAAAAAACGGCTCTATTGGGTCAAGCTGCTTTCAGGAATCACAGTTGGCTGTGTGGGTGCATTGCTTATGGCATTGCTGACCTGGGTGCTGAGTCTGCGGGTATACGGTTCGGAGGGTTTTGATGCCGCAATACAGCTATTTTATACCGGCTACGCTGGCAATATCACTATAGGACAAGCATGTCTTGTTGCATACGGATGTCTGATTGTGACTGCGATTTTTATCAGCGTATTCGTCATGCTTTTGTCCGAGCTTTTTAGTAGCAGTATTGCCGCAATGTCAGTTACCACCGGCATGATCCTTGCAGGAATGATTATTCAGATACCGGCACAGTATCGCATATTGGGACAGATATGGGATTATCTGCCCACCTGCTTTCTGTCCATGTGGAACACTTTTGACCTTCGGTTGGTTTCTCTGTTCGGAACGCATTTCACCTCATATCAAATCGTTCCTTTGATCTACATTGTCGGCGCATCGCTGCTGGCATTCCTCGGAAGTCGTATCTATTGCCGCCGTCAGATCAGCGGAAGATAAACGCATGCCTGTTATAACAAGCAGTTGCATCACAACCACCTGACACAATTCCGCAGGCGATTTTGCAACATTTTCTGCTACAAAAATTTTGATAAATGAAATAATGGGTGGAAAAACAGGTTCAAAATTGCCGTTTAGGATAATATTTAGGGCATAAATAAGCCAAAGAAGAACCACGAAAATGAGTGGGAGTAATACCAATTTAAGACATAATATTTTTAATAGCAGACAGCAATTTTCGTTGTCTGCTATTTTTTTAGTTATAATTGTATTGACAAAAACAATACCTCGTGATATGATGTATATTACGAGAGGAGGTATATTATGGATATTCAGTTAAAAAGAGGGCTTTTAGACGTTTGTGTATTGGCTGCAATAAAAAGTGAAGAATCGTACGGATACAAAATAATAAAAGATATGAAACCTTATATCGAGCTCTCGGAGTCAACCTTATATACAATTCTCAAAAGACTTGAATCAGCAAATATGTTAACGGTCAAAACGGCAGAACATGGCGGCAGACTTCGTAAATATTACCGCATCACAGATGATGGACTAAAACGTATTGAAGAATTTAAAAAAGAGTGGAAAGAAATTATATCCATATATAAATTTGTAACAAAGGAGGATAGGGATAATGACAAAAATTAACTTTCTGCTTGCGTTGCACAATAAGCTGTCGAACTTACCCCAAGATGAAGTTGAAGAACGCTTGAGTTTCTACAGCGAAATGATTGAGGATAGAATGGAAGAAGGTCTTACCGAAGATGAAGCCGTTTCGGCTATAGGAACAGTCGATGAAATTGCAATGCAAATTACAGCAGATATCCCCCTTGCAAAAATAGCTAAAGAAAAGCTCAAATCAAAAAGAGGAATGAGAATATGGGAAATTATACTTTTGGTGCTCGGTTCACCTATCTGGTTTTCCCTTTTGGTTGCTCTTCTTGCAGTAGTGTTCTCTCTATACGTTTCGATGTGGTCTGTTATAATATCTTTTTGGGCAGTTTTTGTGTCGCTTATTTGCTGTGCACTTAGCTTTATATGTGTTGGCATAGGATTTGCATTGAGCACAAAAAAACTTTCGGGAATCACTTTGATAGGTATGGGCGTAATCTGTGCGGGTATTTCGATATTCCTATTCTTTTTGTCCAGGTGGTTAACTAAAGCTATAGTCCTTTTCACAAAAAACATTATATTATGGATTAAACGACTTTTTATTAAAAAGGAGGAAGCGTAATGAGTAAGAAAACAAAAATGTGGCTTGTTATAGCTACCTTTCTTGTCTTTATAGGAGTTACTATACTTTTTGGGGTGATGTCTATGCTTAAATGGGATTTTTCAAAATTGTCTACGGTTAAACACGAAACAAACAACCATGATATTCACGAAGAATATGAAAATATCATAATAAATACCCACACTGCCGATATTGAGTTAATTCTTTCCGAAGACGCAAAAACCTCCGTTCTCTGCTATGAACAAGAAAACATAAAACATTCAGTTGCAGTAAAAGAAAATAACCTCATTGTTGATGTAGTCGATACAAGAAAATGGTACGATTACATCGGTATAAATTTGGGCACACCAAGAATAACGTTATTTCTTCCAAAAAATGAATACGGTAATCTTTCTGTGAAATCAAGTACAGGCGATATAGCAATACCCAATAATTTCATATTTAAAAATATTGATATCTCAGAAAGTACAGGAGACGTGGCAAATTACGCCTCGGTTTCAGAGTCTCTAAAAATAAAGACAAGTACGGGAAATATTCACACCGAAAACATTTCAGCGAATACAGTTTTCCTTTCCGCTTCAACCGGAAGGATTACTGCTTCAAACTTAAAATGTGAAGGCGATATAAGTATAAAGGTCTCTACCGGTAAAATTACTGTAAATAATGTTGAATGTAAAAATTTACTGTCAACAGGAAGCACAGGAACTATTTTTTTAGAAAACGTAATTGCCTCGGAAAAATTTTCAATCAAAAGAAGCACGGGAGATGTATCATTTGAAGATTGTGATGCCGATGAAATCTTTGTAGAAACGGATACGGGAAACGTAAAAGGCAACTTCCTCTCCGATAAAGTTTTTATAACAGAAACCGATACGGGAAAAATTGATGTTCCGAAGACAACATCAGGCGGAAAATGCGAAATAAAAACGGATACGGGGAATATAAAATTTAAATAAAAATAAAAGAACTAAAGGTCAACCATCTTTTGACATTTAGTTCTTTTTGTTTAGTTATAAATCATCAGCATCTTGTATAGGCTGTTCATATTTGTCACTTGCTATACCTGTCCAACTTCCATTTGGGTCAAACTTAAAACTTTCAGCGTCGTTATAGCCCATAACTACTTCATCAGATAATTTTTTCTTTTTAGTTTTCTTTTCCATCAGTCTTCCCTCCCATAAACAGTATTTCAATTAACAAAATTATTATTCCTCAAAAAAGTGTCGCTACTTGATTTTTCTTTTAAAAATGATATAATATTAAAAAAGATGTAAAGGGTGAAAAAATATGGAATTTACATACAAAACGAATAATGTATGCTCACAGCAAATCAAATTCAACATTGAGGGTAATGTAATTACCAACGTCTCTTTCTTGGGAGGCTGCAATGGGAACTTGAAGGCAATTTCAAAGCTTATAGACGGTATGACTGTAGAAAGTATAGAAGAAAAACTCAAAGGTAACACCTGTGGATTTCGCCCCACATCTTGTGCCGATCAACTTGCAATTGCCGTAAGAACGGCTTACGATTTACAAAATAAAGATTAAGATTTTAAAATATTAATGTTTTTGTCATTTTTTGCACTTTAAACTATTGATTTTTTTCTTGTTATAGGTTATTATGATTAAAATTAATCAATTGGAGGAATATATATGAATAATATCGTTTGTTTGGATATGGAAGGTGTTCTCGTTCCTGAAATATGGATTGCGTTTGCGGAGGCTACCGGAATTCCCGAATTAAAAAAGACCACGAGAGATGAGCCTGACTACGACAAACTTATGAAATACAGATTGGAAATTCTTAAGAAACACGGACTCGGTCTCAAAGAAATTCAGAATACAATTGCAAAGATCGATCCCATGCCCGGAGCAAAGGAGTTTCTTGATGAATTACGCACTATGACACAGGTCATCGTTTTGAGTGATACTTTTTTGCAGTTCGGTATGCCTCTTATGGCAAAGTTAGGCTACCCTACCCTGTTCTGTAACGAGCTTATAGTTGCTCCTAACGGCGAAATAACAGACTACAAAATGAGAGTTGATAAATCAAAGTATTCAACAGTTAAAGCTCTTCAGTCTGTAGGTTTTGAAACTATTGCGGCAGGTGATAGCCACAATGACCTCGGAATGATTCGGGCAAGCAAAGCCGGTTTTTTGTTTAAGAGCACAGACAAGATCAAGGCAGACAACCCCGACCTTGAGGCATTTGAAGAATACGGTGAACTGCTTGAAGCAATAAAAAAGGTGCTTTAATCAAAAAAATAAATGCATGTATTAGCATTAAACACTTATTGACAAACACGAAAGAAATATTATAAAATATGACCACATATAATACTACTCATTTTTGGAGGAATAACAATGGGATTTTTAACAGGTAAAACAGCTATAATTACAGGTGCAGGACGTGCAGTTCTGAGCGACGGACGTTGCGGCTCTATTGGTTACGGTATAGCAACTGCGTACGCAAAAGAGGGTGCAAACCTTGTTATCACAGGAAGAAACGTAAAGAAACTCGAGGATGCTAAAGAAGAGCTCGAAAAACTTTACGGTATAAAAGTGCTTACCGTAGCAGCTGACGTTAATGACGGTGCTGATAATGAAGCTGTCGTAAATGATGTAATTAAAAAAGCGATTGATACATTTGGCAGAATCGATGTACTTATAAATAACGCTCAGGCATCTGCATCCGGTGTACCGATAGCACAGCACACGACCGAGCAATTCAACCTTGCAATGTTCTCAGGCCTTTACGCTACATTCTACTATATGAAAGCTTGCTATCCTTACCTCAAGGAGACACAGGGTTCTGTAATTAACTTTGCCTCCGGTGCAGGTTTGTTTGGCAACTTCGGCCAATGCTCATACGCTGCTGCTAAAGAAGGTATCAGAGGACTCAGCAGAGTTGCCGCTACAGAATGGGCAAGAGACGGCATTAATGTAAATGTAATTTGCCCTCTCGCTTGGACAGCACAGCTTGAACAGTTCAAAAATGCTTATCCCGATGCTTTTGAAAAAAACGTACATACCCCACCTGCAGGTCATTTCGGCGACTCAGAGCTTGAGATCGGCAGAGTTTGTGTTCAGATAGCAAACCCCGACTTCAAGTATATGAATGGCGAAACAATTACACTTGAAGGCGGTATGGGACTCAGACCTTAAATGCAATTTTATTTGTAACCGACGGTAAACCGTCGGTTATTTTTTGATATTTTATTGTTTTCTTAAGAAAACGACATAAACTACACAAAAGATTTAAAAAAGTACTTGAAATTTTTTGAAAATAGTTATATAATATTGGGTGGTTTTTTAAAAGGCTATTTTTTCTGTATATAAAACAATTGATTTACAACTTATATACGTATAATCTTATCCAAGAAAGGAAAATCAGTATGGAACAGAAAGAACGCAGAGTTGGCACAGTATCAAGAGGTATTCGCTGCCCTATCATAAGAGAAGGAGACGATTTGGCATCAATCGTTACAAATAGCGTACTTGAAGCGGCTGAGATTGAAGGCTTCTCTCTTCACGACCGCGACGTTATATCTATGACTGAATCTATCGTTGCACGTGCACAGGGTAACTACGCATCTGTACAAAACATAGCAGATGATGTAAAAGCAAAACTTAACGGTGCAGACACGGTGGGGGTAATATTCCCTATTCTTTCAAGAAACAGATTTGCTATTTGTCTCCGTGGAATTGCAATGGGTGTTAAAAAAATCGTTCTTATGTTAAGCTATCCTTCTGATGAGGTTGGAAACGAGCTCGTGAGCCTCGACAAAATAGATGCGGCAGGCGTTAACCCCTATTCCGATGTACTCGCCCTCGAAAATTACCGCGAACTTTTCGGAGAAAACAAACACGAGTTCACCGGCGTAGATTATGTTGAGTATTACGGAAATCTTGTTAGATCATGCGGTACTGACGTTGAAATCGTTTTTGCAAACCAGGCAAAAGCAATATTGAATTACACAGACTGCGTAATCAACTGTGACATTCACACACGCAAACGCACCAAGAGGATTTTAAAAGAAGCGGGTGCAAGGATTGTTCTCAGCCTTGACGATATCATGAACACATCAGTAAACGGAAGCGGGTGCAACGAAAAATACGGTCTTCTCGGTTCTAACAAAGCAACAGAAGATAAGATCAAGCTCTTCCCTCGCGAATGCAAGGAGCTTGTTATTGATATCCAAAAACGTATTCTTGAAAAAACGGGAAAGCACGTTGAAGTAATGGTTTACGGCGACGGTGCATTTAAAGATCCTCAAGGTAAGATATGGGAACTTGCAGATCCGGTTGTTTCCCCGGCATTTACTGACGGACTTATCGGAACCCCCAATGAACTTAAACTTAAATATCTTGCCGATAACGATTTTAAAGATTTGTCGGGCGACGAGCTGAGAAAAGCTATTTCCGACAGCATAAAAAGCAAGCAGTCAAACCTTGTCGGAAGCATGGCATCACAAGGTACAACCCCTCGCCAACTTACAGACCTTATAGGTTCCCTTTGTGACCTAACAAGCGGATCGGGTGATAAAGGTACACCTGTCGTTCTTGTTCAGGGATATTTTGACAACTATACTAACTGACAACAAGGGTACTGTAAAGAACAGTGTAAAAAACCGAGGTTTACAAAAAAAGACTATGACCTCTCTTTTTGAGTTTTCATAGTCTTTCTTTTTTTGGGGGGCTTATTTTTAATCTTTTTTTATTTTAGCTGTATTCAGAGGATTGTTGCTCATTGCTTTTTCCATACTTTCATCACTTACATGAGTATAGATTTGAGTAGTGTTAAGCTGCTCATGCCCAAGAATATCTTTTAATACTCTAACATCTACCTTCCCCGTTTGATACATCAAGGTAGCAGCCGTATGACGTAATTTGTGAGTAGAAAAGTGTTTGTATTCAAGCCCTGCAAGTCTTAGGTACTTATATACAATGTGCTGAACTGTTTTATTGCTTATCCTTTGGTGTCTGGAACTCAGAAACAATGCATTTTTATCTTTGATTTGTATTTGGTTATCTGTTGCACGCACCTTTAAATAAGCAACAAGAGCCTCTTTACATGCATCATTAAGATAGACTACCCGTTCTTTGCTTCCCTTGCCGATTACACGCAATGAACGAAGGTCTCTGTCAATATCATTCAAGGATATGCCCACCAACTCAGATAAACGCATTCCGCAATTCAAGAACAATGTTACAATAGCGTAGTCTCTTGCCTTTGTTTTAGATTCCGAATCATTGCTGATAGCTTCAAGTAAGCTTATGCTTTCGTCTATGGTCAAATATTTAGGAAGAGTTTTATTTCCGATTGATGGGGATTCGATATTAATAGCCGGGTTTTCCGAGATATATTTTCTGTTTGAAAGGTATTTAAAAAAAGACTTTATTGCAGAAAGTTTTCTTGCACGGGATTTAGCTTTATTGTGTCTATACTCAACTGTATAATTAAAAAATTCGTATATTTCATCTGTAGTAATTGTTTTTATAAAATCAAGATCCACATTTTCGGCAGAAATGTTATCAAACGCCTCGCCTTCAAGCGGCAAGGTGTGCCTCGATGCAATAAGATATCTAAAAAAAAGGTCTATATCAAGCAAATATTCATCAACAGTTTTTAGTGACCTGTTCTGTATAGTAAGCTTATAAGATTTAAACCCTTTTAAAATTTCGGGGATTTCTCTCATCATTCAATACCTCTTTCGAGCAACTTATAGTTTATTATAACATATTAGTTTCATTTTTTCAATATATAGTCATTTTTTACGATTTTTTTAAATGTACTTGTAAAATCATGCAAGTTAGTATAAAATAGTGTTAAATAACAAAAGGATGGATAGATTATGAAGATTTTTTTCAGAGACGGATTTGATACAATCACAAAATTATTGGTAACACAGCTCGGAATGACAATGTTCGGTACAATGCTTGTATTCTCTGCGTATGCAGTTCCCGGCTCTGTAAAAAGAGTTGACGGAAAGATAACAGGATTCAATACTTTGTTTTTGGGGGTAAGTGTGGTAGCAATATTACTTTACCTATTCATTCTATACACACATATATGGGATAAAGGAGCAAAAGACAGGATCAAGGTTGACGGCGGAAGAATGAAAAAACAGGTTTTAAAGGGGTTATATCTCTCGCTTGTCGCAAATTCTTTAAACATTATTCTCGGATTAGTCATGTGTTGTACTTATTATTTTTTTGATTTCAACGGTAGCCCGACTCTATTAACCTATCAGATCTACGGCTCTGCTAACAGCATCGCAAGAATTATACAAGGAATGTATTCGGGACTTATCCTTTATATCTCTCCGACAGTAAAAGAGACTCCTCCTTATCTGTTCTTATTAATCGTTCTTCCCGCTGTTTTGGTAACGTCCATAGGATACTACAGAGGGTTTAACAACCAAAGACTTTTTAAAGCAAAGAAATAACAAAAAATAATGGTATTATACCGCTTGTCTTATGCATATATTTTACTAAATCAATATGTTTAAGACAGGTGGTTTTTCTATGCAAAAAAACGAAATGGACAGAAGCGGAATTATAATTATAAAGATATGCATTTTTTCAATTGTATTATCACTAACCGCTCTATTGCTTTGCGGTATTTTTAATTATTTCGACAACAGAAAAAATAATAAAAACGTTTGGATACCCCCGCCCAAAACAACCGTAATAATAGATGCCGGACATGGCGGCGAGGACGGCGGTGCACCCGCCGCTGACGGTACTAAGGAAAAGGATTTGAATTTATCGGTAGCATTAAATCTCGGAAAGCTTCTCGAAAACAGCGGTTATTCCGTTGTATACACAAGATCGGATGACACGATGCTCTACACTTCTGCCGAAGGCAGCAAAAAAATGCAAGATCTCAGAGAAAGATTAAATATAGCAAACGAAAACCAAAATGCAATTTTTATAAGTATACATATGAACAAGTTTTCTCAGGAAAAATATTCCGGAATGCAGGTCTTTTATTCAAAAAACAATACTCTTAGCCAAGAACTTGCAAATCACATTCAAAAAAACGCTCAAACATTCCAACAAAAAGAAAACAAAAGAGAAATCAAAGCAGCAGGGTCAAATATATATCTGTTGCACAACATAAATATTCCGGCAGTTCTTGTTGAATGCGGCTTCTTATCAAATCCTCAGGAATGTGACCTACTGAAGAACGAAACATACAGAAAGGAATTGGCGGTAGTTATTTATTCTTCGGTTATTGAATTTTTGAATAAAATGTGATAAAATAAATTATTAAAATATCAAACACCGAAAAAGGATGTAGAATTATGGCAAAGAAAAGTGTGTACATTTGCACAGAATGCGGTTATAAATCCTCCAAATGGATAGGTCAATGCTCTCTATGTAAATCTTGGGATACTATGGAAGAACAGGAAATAATCCCCGAACAAAAAACCTCCTCCAAACTTATCCCCAACGATTACAATAATAAAGCAGAAAAAGTAGCTGAGCTTGAATTGCCCAATTATATGAGAAGCGAAACAGGCATGAGTGAACTCGACAGAGTTCTCGGCGGCGGCCTTGTCCATGGGTCTGTAGTGTTGCTTTCAGGTGAGCCCGGAATAGGAAAATCTACACTTCTTTTGCAAATTTCATCCGCCTTGGGGCAAAACAAAAAAGTTTTGTATATTTCAGGTGAAGAATCAAGAGGTCAACTTAAATTAAGAGCACAGAGGCTTAATGTCGATTCGGATAATCTTTATATTTTGACCGAAACAGATATAGACAAAATAATAGCGGAAGCAAAAAGGATCGCCCCCGAAGTTCTTATAGTAGACTCTGTACAGACTGTTTATGACGGAAGATTCCCCTCAGCTCCGGGAAGCATAACTCAGGTAAGAGAATGTGCTATGCGTTTTATATCCGTCGCCAAAAACGAAGGAATATCGGTATTTCTTGTTGGGCACGTTAACAAGGAGGGCGGTATTGCCGGCCCAAAAGTTCTTGAGCATATAGTTGATACAGTACTCTATTTCGAGGGTGAAAGACGTCAGGTGTACAGAATAATCAGAGCAGTAAAAAACCGTTTTGGCTCTACTGACGAAATCGGTGTTTTCGAGATGACAGGCGAAGGACTATCCGAGGTTCAGAACCCCTCTGAAGCACTTCTTGCGGGCAGACCTCAAAACGTATCGGGAAATTGTGCCGTTTGCGTTATGGAAGGAACGCGTCCTCTTATTGCAGAAATACAAGCCCTCGCAACCAAATCGGTATTCCCTGCTCCCAAAAGAACTGTCAACGGTTTTGATTATAACAGAATTTACCTTTTGCTTGCTGTTCTTGAAAAAAGACTTGGACTAAAATTTTCCGTAAATGACGTATACATGAACGTTATCGGCGGTATAAAATTAGTTGAGCCTGCCGCAGATCTCGGTGCTGCATTATCGTTAATTTCAAGCATAAAAGATATCCCGCTTCCCGACGATTTAATCGCAATCGGAGAAATCGGTCTTGCGGGTGAATGCCGTGCGATCCCCGCAATAGAACAAAGAATAAATGAAGCGGCTCGTATAGGCTTTACAAAAATAATCATACCCTACAGAAACACCGTCAACAAAAAAATAAAACATGAAGGTATAGAAATTATACCCGTAAAAAGCATTTTTGACGCCCTGCGGATTTTGAATTGAAACAACACAGCATATTTGTACTTTGTGCAAATATGCTGTTTTTTACTTTAAAATTTATGATGTTTAGAATTTATTACTTGATTTTTGCAATGTATAATGTATAATATAATAGTATTATTATATATATCGAAAAGAGGAAACACTAAAATGGGATTTATCGATAAGATTTTCGGAACATACAGTGATAGACAAATCAAAAAAATCATGCCTATTGTAGATAAAATAGAAGCTTTAGCAGATAAATACGCCGCAATGACCGACGAAGAGCTCAAGGCTTGCACTCCCGCCCTCAAGGAGCGCTTCGCAAACGGCGAAACACTTGATGACATATTGGTTGACGCATTTGCATTAGTAAGAGAAGCTGACGAAAGAGTTCTCGGCAAGAGACCTTTCAAGGTTCAGCTTATGGGTGGTATTATTCTTCACCAAGGAAGAATTGCGGAAATGAAAACCGGTGAAGGTAAAACTCTCGTAGCCACACTTCCCGCATACCTTAACGCTCTATCGGGAAACGGTGTTCACGTAGTAACCGTAAACGAGTACCTTGCTCGGCTTGGTGCTGAAGAAATGGGACGTGTATACGGTTTTCTTGGACTGACAACCGGTCTCATAGTACACGACCAAACAAAATCCGAAAAACAAAAAGCATATTCCTGTGATATAACCTACGGCACAAATAACGAATTCGGATTTGACTATTTGCGTGATAATATGGTTCTTTACAAAGACCATATGAGCCAGAGAGGTCATAATTTTGCCATTGTCGACGAGGTTGACTCCATTTTGATAGACGAAGCAAGAACTCCTCTTATCATTTCGGGTGAAGGCGAAAAATCAACCGATATGTATGATAAAGCAGACAAACTTGTAAAGGGGATGCGTGAATTTCGAATCAAAGAAATTGACCAAAAAGAAAGCACCGATGACATCGACGCTGATTATATTGTTGACGAAAAGGCAAGAACGACTATTCTTACAGCATCAGGTGTAGAAAAAGCTGAAAGGTTTTTTGATATCGAAAACCTCTCCGATCCCGAAAACTCCGAGCTTGCTCATTACATCAATCAGGCAATTAAAGCACACGGTGTAATGAAACGTGATGTCGATTATGTATTAAAGGACGGTCAGGTTATTATAGTTGATTCTTTTACCGGAAGACTTATGTTCGGAAGAAGATATTCCGATGGATTACACCAGGCTATTGAGGCAAAAGAACATGTTCAAGTTCAGAAAGAGAATAAGACTCTCGCAACAATAACCTTCCAGAACTATTTCAGACAATATACCAAACTTTCGGGGATGACAGGTACTGCTCAAACCGAAGAAAATGAGTTCCGCGAAATATATAATTTAGACGTCGTTGTTATTCCTACTAATAAACCGATGATACGAAAAGATCACAATGACGTAATATACAAAAATACAAAAGGCAAATATGATGCGATAGTTAAACAGATTATAGAATGTCACAAAAAAGGACAACCGGTTCTTGTCGGTACTGTCTCTGTAGACAAGTCCGAGGAGCTTTCAAGAAGACTTAAACGCGAAGGTATTGAACATACAGTTCTTAACGCAAAATACCACGAAAAAGAAGCTGAAATTGTTGCGAATGCGGGAAAAATCGGCAAGGTAACAATTTCCACGAACATGGCGGGACGTGGTACCGATATTATGCTCGGCGGCAACCCCGAATTTCTCGCAAAACAAGAAATGTACAAGATGGGATACGATGAAGAAGCCGTCGGTTTGGCTGTGGGCTCTTCCCTTTCAGTTTCTCAGGAAATACTTGATGCAAGGGAGGTCTATAGGGAACTTTTTGCAAAGCATAAAGCAGAGATCGCTCCTCTTGCAAAAAAGGTATGTGATGCGGGCGGACTTTTCATAATAGGTACAGAACGCCACGAAAGCAGACGTATAGACAATCAGCTCAGAGGTCGTTCCGGCCGTCAGGGTGACCCGGGAGAATCCCGTTTCTTCATTTCGTTTGAAGATGATCTGATGAGGCTTTTCGGCAGTGACAGAATCATAGGCATAGTAGACAGACTCGGTCTCGAAGAAGATCAGCCTATCGACGTTAAGATTGTATCAGATTCTATCGAATCTGCACAAAAACGTCTCGAAGATCAGAACTTTACACGGCGTAAAAACGTTTTGAACTACGACGACGTAATGAATCAGCAACGTACAGTTATTTATAAGCAGCGTGCAATGGTGCTTGACGGACTTGATTTAAAAGAAAAAATAAGAAATATGATTTCCGCCACAATCGCTAACTCAGTAAATACATTTATGCCCGGAGATAACCGCGACGAGTGGAATATCGATGAACTAAAAAAATATTTCTACGGTACTCTCTGTAAAAACGATGACTTTATACTATCCGATGATGAGAAAAAAACTCTTTCCACCGACTCCGTCATAGCCCTTCTCGAAGAAAGAGCTGACAAACTATACGCCGAAAAGGAAGCATTGTTTGGTGCAGAACAGATGAGAGAAGTAGAACGCGTTATTCTTCTCAGAACAGTTGACAGTCACTGGATGGATCATATTGATGCTATGGATGACCTCAAAGGAAGTGTTGGACTACACGCCTACGCACAACGTGATCCTCTCAAGGAATATCAAATACAAGGCGGCGATATGTTTGACGAGATGAATATATCTATATGCGAAGATACCGCAAGGGGAATCCTTTCGGTAGTTCCAAGAGTGCGTGAAATCAAACGTGAAGCTGTTGCAAAAGTAACCAACGCAGGCTTTGTCGGTTCGTCCGGCGAAAAAGCCGTTAAAAAACCTATAAAAAAGGGAGAAAAAATCGGCAGAAACGATCCGTGTCCCTGCGGAAGCGGAAAGAAGTACAAAAAGTGCTGCGGAGCCAACGATAATAACAACGAATAATTATAACAGGTGATAAAATGGGCTTTGGTCTTCTATTTATCGGATATCTATTTTTCTTCAGTTATCCATACAAAGAAACACTGAATATACCGCCGGATTTAATAGGCTTGATTATATCGTATTTCGGTGTGAAAATTCTTGCCGAATACGGTTGCGGATGGGAGAATTTGAAAAAATATTTTTACATTCTCCTTCCTGCAAGTACGTTAAACCTTGTATTGCAAATACTTAACGTTGTAGGAATAAACTTAGGTGTTGAAGAAATTTGGTCATATGCTTATGAAGCACTTATTATTGTATATAATATAATGTTGCTTGTTTCAATATACAAAATTGCCGAAGATACCGAGGTAAAATCCATACAAGCAAAGGCGAAAAGAAATATTTTTCTTATGCTTGTATATTACGCAGTTACATTTTTCTTCATGATTCCATTGCCGTTTATACAGGATGCATACACACATCTTAATGTAAATTATTCATTCGGTTTAGTACTGTTTCTGTATTATTCCCTTTGGCGTTTTCTCAATCTTTGCATAATATTCTCGTGTTATATGTGGATTTGCAAAGAGGGAGATGAGGATATGCCCGAAAAAGAACATACTTTCTTTTTTAAAAAATCTAAGGAGGACTAAAGGTGGGAATTTCATTTCTGATTGCCGGATTTGTTTTCTTCTTTTTACCCAATTTCACTATAATCGATATACTGCCGGATTTTTTAGGCTGTATTCTGATTATAATAGGACTTAACAAATTAGCCGACTTAACCCCCGGACTCGCAGATGCAAGAAGAGCTTTTTTTAAGGCGTTATACGTTTATCTTGCAAAGTTTTTTCTTATGTTTACCGTTCCCTTCTTTGGAAATTCGGATGGCGGTTACATTCTGATATTCTCATTCACGTTTGCTATATTGGATTTTCTGTATACACTTCCGGCCTTCAAAACATTGCTGAACGGTTTCGTTTATTTGGGAGATAGAACAAATGCCTCAATTTTGTTTAAAAACCAAAGCGAGTTCTCGACCTTAACGTCCGCATTTATTATTGTAAAGGCAGTTTTAGCCTTTGTTCCCGATCTGTCCTATGTTTCTAACCCCGACAGCTCGAGTATTGTTTCTCTGACAGGCGGTTTTTACATTTCAAATTACAAAACCTTACTCGCAGGTGCAAATTTTCTTATAACAGGGGTACTCGGTATACTCTGGCTTTTCTATGCTGTCAGATACTTCGAGGGAATAAAAAAAGACAAACAGCTCATGGACGCCCTTGTTGCCAAATATAAAACCGAAATTTTACCCCAAAAAGGTCTTTTTATAAGAAGAAGCATTAAAACAGGATTTATTTTTATTATGGTTGGCGGAGTCCTTATGACCGATCTTTTGATTGACCTCGTCAACGTTATTCCCGATTTTTTGGGGGCTCTGTTTTTCATACTTGCTGCACTCATATTAAAAAAACACTGCAAAGTCAAGCCTCTTATAATTTCATCTGTTCTTCTCCTTGTTTTATCGAGCATTTCTTGGGCAGTTTTGTGTTACTACTCAATAAGCTTCCCTTCAATAAATATCAATACAAACATCGAAGCGTATAATATGTTTATTTATGTCGTTATCACTAATACGCTGAAATATACTGCATTACTTGTCTTTAACTATACACTGTATCTATCAATTAAGCATATAATAAATTTTCACACAGGCTCTCCGATTGACGAGCTTGCATCAATATCTTTTGCGAAAAAAAGACAGCAAGACGAATTGAGAAAAAACAACATTGCCATTTTGATTATAAGTATGATTTGTTGTGTATCGGGAATTGCAAGGACAATTATATTATATGACATTCCCGTCTTTGGTGTTGTTGACTTTGTTGTTAATATTGTTTATGCAATTTATCTGATAAAATTATTATCGTCTACAAACGACGCGGTTGAATACAGGTATTTATAAGACTATGAAAACACAAAAAAATACAATCAATATGCTCGAAGGTCCCATATTGCCCAATATAATTAAATATACTATCCCCATCATCTTAACAAGTGTTTTGCAAGTGCTGTTTAATGCAGCAGACCTTATTATCGTGGGACAGTTTTGCGGAACTGTGTCCGTCAGTGCCGTTGGAGCAACGGGCTCAATTACAACGCTGATCATTAATCTTTTTTTAGGATTGTCGGTCGGTGCAGGTGTTGCCGTTGCACACGGAATAGGCTGTGATAATAAAACTGCGGTAACAAGAACTGTACACACAGCACTCCCTGCCGCACTCGCAAGCGGTGCATTTCTTACTGTCGTTGGCGTTTTCTTTTCAAAAACATTTCTTCAGTTGATGGGTACACCCGAAAACGTTCTGAATCTCTCTTCCGTTTACATGAAAATTTATTTCTGCGGAATAACATTCAGTATGGTTTACAACTTTTGTGCCTCAATCCTCAGAGCTGTAGGCGACACTAAAAGCCCCTTAATCTTTTTAAGTATTGCGGGGGGGATTAATGTTGTGCTTAATATTTTTTTCGTAACCGTTCTACATATGAATGTTGCAGGTGTAGCCCTCTCGACGATTGTTTCTCAAGCTTTCTCGGCAATTATGGTCGTTATAACACTTTCCAACAGAACAGATGAATGCAAACTTATCCTTCGCGAAATAAGGTTCTATAAAGATGAGCTTTTAAGAATAATAAAAATAGGGCTTCCCGCAGGTATACAAGGCTCCTTATTCTCTATATCAAACGTTCTTGTTCAGTCCTCTGTAAACTCCTTCGGCGATATTTTTATGGCAGGTAGTGCTGCTGCCGCCAACATCGAAGGATTCGTTTATGTTATATTGGCTGCATTCCAACAAACAGCCGTTAATTTTATAGGACAAAACACAGGGGCGCGCAAATTTAAAAGAGTTAAGAAAATCTTTTGGCTTTGCCTCTTGTGTGTAACTGTGGCAGGTATTGTTTTCGGCGGAACATTTTACCTTTTCGGAAAAAATCTTTTGGGTATATACATAACAGATTCAGAACTTGCAATTAAGTTCGGTTTAATACGTTTGTCTTTTATATGCCTCCCATATTTTCTATATGGCCTTATGGATGTAACTACAGGGGCATTAAGAGGCTTAGGCTCTTCTTTAGCTCCCATGGTGATTTCAGTTTTGGGCGTATGCGGCATTCGTCTTTTTTGGATCTATACAATTTTCAGCATTGAGAAATTCCATACTCCTCATTGCTTGTTTTTGTCTTACATAGTATCCTGGATAATCACCTTCGGACTGCAATTAACAGCATTTTTAATACTTTACCGAAGACAACAAAGTACATCTAATGAATAAAGGTATTTATATGAAGCAAACAGATAACAAAGCAAAAATCCAACTCATACTCTCGATGATAATTTTCGGTACCATCGGAATATTCAGAAAATACATAGACCTACCCT
>JAZOUV010000047.1:0-16764 GCA_045658315.1 Eubacteriales bacterium | reverse complement strand
AAGATAAGATATAACACTCTGTAAAAAGATAAAATGCAGTGCAAATAAACAGTTGGTGCAAACATTATAAGTCCTTCACTCCGGAAAGTGCTTATAATGTTTGCACTTTGTTTATTATTAGTTGGTTTTACGCATCGGTATGAGCACAGCGGAAGCTTAGCAAATTATTTTTTTATAATATTTCTCATTTATAAAAGACAAAATGTATGTTTTAGTTCTTTTACAATAATTTTGGCGATGTTTTAATATTATTAACAAATAACAATGCAGAAAGAGAATGTTTATAAAAAAGTGCAGATCTGTATACAAAAGTTGGTGAGTTGAAAAATATTATAAAAAATTAATGAAAATTGAAAAAACGTATTTTCATTTTGGATAAAGTGTGTTATAATATAGGTGATAATTACTAAAGCTACAGTAAAACGTCAAAAAATCTGTTATGGGGGAAAGTATGAAAGATAATATTTTTGGTGAACTTAGTGTAATCAGTATGAGAGGCGGCGAAGTATTCGCCGGAAACGTAGATTATTATCTTAAACAATGGAGAAACACAGAAGACTCTTTCGTCATCAATGCAGATTGTCCCAGATTCGGTACGGGTGAAGCAAAGTGCCATTTGAAGCACAGTCTTCGCGGACACGATGTGTTTATTATTGCCGACGTATTCAATTACGGCGTAACTTATAAGATGTACGATATGGTGGTACCCATGAGTCCGGATGATCATTTTCAGGATATAAAGAGGGTAATCGGTGCTATAGCGGGTAAGGCACGCAGACTTTCTGTGATTATCCCGATGCTTTATGAAGGCAGACAGCATAAGAGGTCTTCAAGAGAATCTCTTGACTGTGCTGTATCTCTTCAGGAACTTGTGAATATGGGTGTAACCAACATAATTACTTTTGATGCTCATGATGCAAGAGTACAGAACGCTATCCCGAATCACGGTTTTGACAGTGTTCAGTCTACATATCAAATGATAAAGGCTATTGTAAAAGATGTGCCGGATATTATATTTGACAAAGAACACGTAATGATGATATCCCCCGATGAAGGTGCAATGAGCAGAAGTATGTATTATGCTTCAGTAATCGGTCTTGACCTCGGTATGTTTTACAAGAGACGTGATTATACAAGAGTTGTTGACGGAAGAAACCCTATTGAAGCACACGAGTACCTCGGCAAATCGGTTAAGGGTAAGGATGTTATCGTTGTTGACGATATGATATCATCCGGCGATTCGATGCTTGATGTTGCGGCTCAGCTCAAGGCAAAGGGGGCAAAGAGAATATTCGTATTTGCGACATTCGGTCTTTTCTGCAACGGCTTTGAAAAGTTTGATGAAGCCTATGAAAAAGGACTTATTACGAAAGTGTTTACAACAAACCTTAACTATAGAAAGCCCGAGCTTCTTGAAAAACCGTGGTATTACGAGGTCAATATGTGTAAGTACGTAGCAATGCTTATTGATACACTTAACCATGATGCAACGATAAGTGAGCTTCTTAACCCCGTAAACAGAATTCACAATCTTCTTGACAAGAGAAAATAAATTAAATACGTTAAATTAAAAGAGGTTGAGTCTTAAGCGTTTTTATCGCTTTTGACTCAGCCTCTTTTTAAGTTTGGTGTTATTTAGAGTTTTTTGATTGTTACAGTACTTTTGAAAGGAAATCTCGAAGTCTTGGATGCTTGGGGGTGCCGAAGAACTCCTGCGGGGGAGCTTCTTCCATAATTCTACCTTCGTCCATAAACAGAATTTTTGTTCCTACTTCTCTTGCAAATCCCATTTCGTGTGTAACGACTACCATGGTCATACCGTCATCGGCAAGCTCTTTCATAAGCTGGAGAACCTCACCGACCATTTCCGGGTCAAGTGCGGAGGTAGGTTCGTCAAAAAGCATAACGTCGGGGTTCATAGCCAAGGCTCTGACGATTGCGACACGCTGTTTCTGACCGCCCGAAAGCTGAGATGGATAAGCCTTTGCTTTATCGGAAAGTCCAATTCTTTCAAGGAGTGCCATTGCTTTTGCTTCAGCTTCTTCTTTCGTTTGCAACTTTAAGGTTATTGGTGCGAGAGTTATATTGTCGAGTATGTTTTTATTGTTGAAAAGATTAAATTGCTGGAAAACCATACCCATTTTTTGTCTGACAGTATCAATTTTTGTTGTCTTTGAGTTAATCTGTATTCCTTCAAACCAAATCTCACCCGAGGTGGGAACTTCAAGAAGGTTCAAGCAACGCAAAAAGGTACTTTTACCTGAACCCGAAGGTCCGACAATAACTATCTTTTCGCCTTTTTCTATCTTGTAGTCAATATTTTTCAATACGCTGTTTTTACCGAATGATTTACATAAATTCTTAACCTCTATCACTTTGTGCAAATCTCCTTTCAAGCATATTGAACAGCTTTGATAAGCCGTGAACCATTATAAGATAAATAACGGCTATTGTCAGATACGGGAAATATACGTTAGCGGTACGGCTGATAACCGATTCTGCCGCCTTTGTCAAATCCATAACTCCGAGGTAACCGATAACCGAGGTTTCTTTTAAAAGGGCAATAAACTCATTACCTAAAGCGGGAAGTACGTTTTTGAAAGCCTGAGGCAAAACTATGAGCCTCATCGTTTGAAGCTGAGAGAGTCCAAGTGAACGACCTGCCTCTGTTTGACCATCGTCAACTGCCATAATTCCTGCACGGATTATTTCCGAAACGTATGCACCGGAATTTATACCAAAAGCAATAATACCTATCATTACGGCATTATTTGAAAAAACAAAAATAAGGTTATAGGAAATCAAAAGCTGTAAAACAACGGGAGTACCTCTGATTACCGTAGTGTAGAGCTCAAATATCCAATTTAGAAATTTAAGCTTACCTGTCTTTTTATGTAATACTTTTATAATAGCAATAATAACACCGATTATAATTCCCATTAAGGTTGCGGCGAGTGCCGTTATTATAGTGTTCTGCAACCCTTTGAGAAAGTACATATATCGGTCGTCAACAATAAACGTTTTATTGAATTGCTGAGCAATCGATTCAAAAAACTGCATAATTCAAATACCTTTTTACTAAAAATAAAAAATGAATTTAGAATACTACTCTCCCACAGCCGAAAAAGCCCGGGAGAGTAGAAAAGCTTTATTAACTAACTGGAAAACTTACGCGAGAGCGTTTGTTGTGTGTGTAACGATATATTCGTCAATCTTACCACTATCGAGAAGGTCTTTGATAACCTTATTAACGACTTCGAGGAGAGTATCGTTGCCCTTTGCAACGCAGATAGCATAGGACTCAGCGGTGTTGGAGCCGTCTTCGTAAACAAGCTCAACAGCCTTAAGCTTACCGTCGCTGTTCTTTGCAATAAGCTCAGCAGGAAGCTTATCAACTACAACGGCTTTGATCTTGCCTGCCTTAAGTGCTTCAGCAGCAAGGTTAGCGTTGTTGTAGGTTGTAACGGATGCTCCGGAATCCTGAAGAACACCCTTAACGGCGTTGCCGTCGTCATCTTTGTAACCGTTTACCTCATCGGAGATGATGAAATCACCGGTAGTACCGAGCTGAACGCCGATATCCATACCCTTGAGAGAGGTAATGTTTGTATATTCAGCGTCAACGGGCAGAATAACGTACTGTGTGCTTGTTGTGTAAGAAATGGAAAAATCAACGGATTCTTTTCTTTCTTCTGTAACTGTAATACCTGCAGCACCCATAGCGGCTTTACCGGACTGAACGGAAGAGATGATGGTATCGAACTTAACGTTTTCGATTTTAAGTTCAACGCCGATTTCGTCAGCGATTGCTTTAGCGATGTCCATGTCAACGCCTGTGGGTTTGCCGTCTGCAAGATATTCAAAAGGAGGGAATTCAGCGTTTGTATAAACAACGAGTTCGCCCTTTTCTTTTATAGCTTCAAGGCTTTGCTTGTCGGCAGCGTTTCCGCAGCTTGCGAGAACAGCAGTACAAAGTACAACTGTTAAAAGAAGTGCAATAATCTTTTTCATAGGATGTCAACCTCACTTATATAAATAAAATTTCACAATAACACTATAGCATTATTTATTCAAAAAATCAAGAGTAATTATATAATTCTGCATTTTATCTATGATATATACAATGTAATGTAGGTAAATGTGTGAGTTTTAGCTAAGAAAAATGCATAAACCGATTGGTTATGCATCAAATTATGCATTGACTTCGGAGTAGAAAAATGTTGACAGAGATTTTTTTGTGTGATAAAATAATATCGAAATAATGTATATGGAGGAACAAAGATTATGGCAAAATTATTTGGGAAGAATCAACAAAATCAAATGAACGAAAGACAGTTATATGAAAGAGGCTATAATTCTGCTTGCGGAAGTTTATTGTTGTTGATTATATTGACGGTGGTAAACGGATTTTTGTTGGTAGTAAATTCAAATACATACTTTTTGTTTACTGCTTGGGTTCCGTACTTGCTGCTTGATATGGGTATGTATTTATGCGGTAAATATCCTGTTGAATATTATGATGGAAATATAGGTGATTACAACTTTATGAATAACGGAGTGTTGGCATTTTTTATAGGTGCGGCACTTATTATAGTTTTGTTGTATGTACTGTGTTGGCACACCGCAAAAAAGGGCAAGATCGGCGGCTTGATAGCAGGTTTGGTATTTTTATTGGTTGATACGGTGATGATGTTTGTTTGGGCGGGATTTACTGCTGATAATATAATGGATATCGTTGTTCGTGCATGTATGATAATAAGTGTGATAGGCGGAATATCGGGATATTACAAGCTGAAAAAGCTTACCGAGGAAAAGCCTATACAGCCGATCGAACAACCGATATTTGACCAGAATAACGGCTTTAATTATAATGATACAGATGACAGAGGTACAATGTAAAATCTTTTGATATAAGTTAGTTAGATAAAGCTTATCGAAAAAACGTTTAAATGCGTGTTGGTGTTATACTTAATCCTCTTTTTCGTATTCTTTTGCTTATACATAACAAAAAGGTTGAGTCTAAAGCGATTATTTCACTTTAGACTCAACCATATGGCGCGCCGCGCAGGATTCGAACCTGCGACCTACCGGTTCGTAGCCGGGCACTCTATCCACTGAGCTAGCAGCGCATGTATTTTTCGTACTTGATTATAATATCACAACAAAATAAAAATGTCAAGGGCTTTTTCGGCTTTTTTTAAGTCAAAAAATAAAAAAAAGAAAAAAGTTAAAAAATGGTAAAATGGACATACCTTTTGCGAAATGCTGGAGAACAAGCCCGTTTATACATCAATGCCGGTTTGTGCCCGACATTGATAACGCTATCGTGTGTCAATGACTGCATTGATAATGGTTGGTTAAGGAGAGTAAATGAATAAAGAAGCGAGTTTAAAACTTTCGAGTTATATATCTCGGAAGATAATAGATTCTGCTCCCGTAATAAGCTATACTTCAAATGAGCTTGAAAAAGAAAAAAAGAAATATTCCAAAGAGCAGCTTGATGAGCTGGCAAAAGAGGGGTATTACAAAGGTGATTTCGAGACGTTTTACGTTGTAAAGAAGTTGTGCGACTTGTTGAATATATGGGAATATGCAGATGATGACTATTTAAAAAAACTGTTTGCCAATGCCGAATGTTTAAAAAAAGAGTCTTTTTACGAAGACCCGTATCTGAAAAATATAAAAGTTCCAACGGTAAACAACGGAAATATTCTGCTTACTAATGCTTGTTACGAAAAAGGCGAATTTCTTCAGTATGATATGCCAAAATTGTCAGAGGAGATTGTCGTGCCAAAACTTGCATTTTTCAACAGCAGAGTATTTTTTCCGAGTGTATATGAAGGAAATATGCCTTGGGTGAGTGTATGTCCGTCCGAAATAAATTCTATGCAAACAGACGTTGATAAAGCCGAGGGCAGATGTCTTGTTTTAGGGCTTGGACTCGGATATTATCCGTATATTATATCCCTTATGGAAAAGGTTAAAAGTATAACTATTGTAGAAATAAGCGAAAAAATAATTATTCTTTTTGAAAAATATATTTTACCCCAATTTGAGCATAAAGAGAAAATCAAGCTTGTGCACGCAGATGCTATAGAATATATGAAAATGGTTGAGCGTGATGAATACGATTTTTGTTATGCGGATATATGGGAAGGGCAGGTTGACGGTGCACCTTTATACACTCAAATAAAACAGCACGAAAACAGACTGCCGTATACCCGTTTTGCATACTGGATTGAAGACGAAATAAAATGGTATATTGAAAATAATTAAAAACAATACCGTTGCAGGTACACAGTATTAAGAGGTGTACATACAACGGTATTGTTTATATAAATTTTAAAATGTCGTTGACTTTTTGAGCAATATACGTTGCACCCGCTTGGGTCAGTTCATCAAAATTGCCGTAGCCGTACAGAACACCGACAGAGTCAATGCCGACTGATTTAGCTCCGATAATATCGTGTTTTCGATCTCCAATCATAACGGTTTTATTCAAATCCGTTATATTACATTTATCAAGTGCGTATTTTATAACGTCGCTCTTTATACTTCTTTTTCCGTCCATAGAAGCACCACAGACAAAATCAAAAAATTTGTACAATTCAAAGTGTTTGAGAATAGTAACGGCAAATTCCTCGGGTTTTGATGTGGCAACAACAAGTCGTTTTCCGTCTGCTTTAAGTTTTTGGAGCAATTCGGGAACGTTACTGTAGACCGAATTTTCAAACATTCCTTTTTCTTTAAAATAAACTCGGTATTCATAGATAGCTTTTTCGCAGTCGGCTTCGGAAAGAGAGTAATACTTTGAAAAAGAATCCTTAAGCGGAGGGCCGATAAAATTATAAAGCTGTCGTCTGTCTGTGTTTTCAATGCCAAAGGAGCGAAGTGCGTATGCAACGGAGTTTGTAATACCGACACCAGGGTCTGTAAGAGTTCCGTCAAGGTCGAAAAGAACATAGTTGTACATGAAAAAGTCTCCTTGTTTGGACTGTATTGTATTTATTATACAGCCCGAAGGAGCTTATTGCAACACTTTTTTTCGCGAAAAGATATTATCCCGCATGAGCCGTGCAGTTTTAAAGGCAGGTATGCAGAGTAAGAACCACAGTATGGAATAGAGCATACAAACCTGTCCCATTATGTTGAAAATAAGGTGTGAATAGTCCCACACGTTCCAGCCAAGTAAAAGGTTTACTATACATCCTGTTATAAATTCATTGAATGTAATAAAAATACTGCCGAACAAACATTTTTTTACGATATGACAGTCTTGCTTCAGTATCTCGAAAATATATATTCCGAGAAAACAAATACCGCCGCATATTCCCATCGACCAATGGGTAAAGCCACGCCACATAATTTCAAGAAGCATATATACGCTTCCGCCTGTCAAAAAAACTAACGGTAATTCATAATATTTTGTAATCAAAAATGACCACCCCCGTTTTAGAGGGTGGTCATTCGTATCAAACTTTATTCATTCGGTGTCTGATTTTCTGTGTTTTTTCCGTTTGTATTTTCGGTAAGGGTATCGGAAATGTCATTTTCAATATCTTCGGGCAATTCAAATTCTTCATAGAAATCGTCTACGGCTTTTTGTACCAGAAGCTTTCTTTTCTTTCTTTTTGCTATTTCATCAAGAAGAATGATTGTAATAAATATAACGAATGATACGGCGGCGACTATAGAACCGTAAACAAAGCAATCGGGCATATATACAAATTCAAGCTCGTGTTTGCCCTGCGGTAGTCGAGCCGCAAGTAAAGAATCTGCCGTCATAGCAAGATCGAGTTCTTTTCCGTCGCAGTAAATATGCCACCCCTCGTCATAGGGAATAGATGTGAACAGAAGTGAGTTAGGTTGTTTTACGTTTATTACGCCCTTGAGACGTGTGTCGGAATGTTCTTCAACGTTAAAACTGCATTCACTGAGCTTTGTCATTACCTCTTTATATATTTCCGTATCCATATAATAGAAGTAATTTTGATCTGTCAAAACATAGAGATTATCGTCTTCAAGCGTTACTTTAAAATTAACGGTTTCATCCTTTTCAAAGCGGTTGAGTGCAATTATTCTGTCGGTTTCATTGTCGAAAAAGGTTCCCCAGTCTCTGTTGTTAAGCTTAAGCTCTACCTTTCTCGGATAGTCAGATGGGTAGAAGAAGTACAGCTCATCGTCTGTGGGAGCATTAAAGGTATAGGAAATAACGGCGTCGAGGTTTTCATTCTTCGGAACATATTTTGTATAGTCAGAGGTTGCCTGAGTTTTCAGTGCATTATCCGTAGTTTCCGTTACGTTTTCTATAGGCTTAAACAACTGTATAGGCTTGTCTGCATCAAGCATAGCGGTAACAAGCTCGTTTATAAGCTCAAAGGGGGTGTCATGAAAGCCGAAATCGACGTATTCCGTTCTTTCCGATACCGCAAAGGCAATGCTTTGGGCATATTTGTTTTCATAGACGCTAAAATCATTTTCTCTGTGAAGTTCTTTAAAAAATTCGCTGTTCAAGTTGTCATCGGATATGATATATTTAATGCCGAGCAATGAATCGGATACAGGGGTTCCACCGAGATATTTTGACCAGTGTGATTTTGAGGCATAGCCCATTTGATTCAAAAGCTTAACGATAGAAGCATTCAGTGTCGAGGTGGAGCTTGACAGCCCGTTTATATCAAGTGCCATATTGTCGTTTGTTCTTCTGTGGCTCGTCTTTTCAAAGCGGTAGAAGGAGTCGTCATTTTCGATTATATAATCGGTAAGGGGACGCATTTTGTCAACGTATTCTCTGTAGGCTGTTCTTGTAGTGAAAATGACGTCTTGGTCAAGTGAATCAAGGTTTACGTAGCCGTTAATAAGGAGCTCGGTAGAAACAAGGATAGCAAGAATAAGCGACGTGAAGTTTGTTAGGTTTTCTCTTTTGACCGCATACAGTGTAAGAAGGTAAACGCCGACGCAAATAAGGCTTATCCATATACATGTTACGTTGTCAATGAACTCATATTCTTCGTTTTGAACAAGGACTATTATTAGAAACAAACTGCCGCACGAAGCAACAATATGGTTAAAATTGATTTGTTTTATGTGTGTAAACGTTTGGTGGGCAAAGACTACAAGCAAAAAGCAGAACATAAAGCTGTAGCGGTAGTTCAGCCAGTTGGGTTTTTGCATACCGTGCATAAAAATATCGAGAGTTGATGCCGAGAAAAGTATGACCATGGTAGAGAGGATAAAACCTGCACAGATTTTTTCTCGCGGGGTGATTCTTCTTGAAACAAAGAATACGGGAATAAGGAGCAGCGAAAGGACTCCGCAATAGACAAAGGGAAGTCCCTCGGGTCTGACGGTATCGTATGAGTTTGGAAGCATTTTTGCAAACAGTTCCAAAACGTTAAACTTAGAGTTAAGGGTATAGTCGGGATTTGAAAAGTCATTTTTACCGAATTTAAGAGAGTAATAAATGGTAAATATAATGACCGCGGACATTGCCAGTGCCAACAGGGAGAAAAAGAGTACGCGGAGAAATGATTTAATTACGTGAAATGATTCTCCCGATGCATTATATTCGTCGGAGTAACCGTATGCACAATAGTAGTATATAGAATAAATAATCAGGAAAATACACAGCATAAAACCGATATAGAAGTTTGAAATGACGGAAACCGCAAGAACTATTGTGTAAAGCTTGTATTTTCTCTTGTTTATAAGCTCTTCAAGGCCGAGAATGACCAAGGGAAGAAAGAGGAGAACGTCGATCCACATGGTGTTGTGGGCGTTGACCATAGCGTACGAGGTCAGGGCGTACATTGAAGAGAATATGACCGAGGCATATTTGCTTTTTGCTCTGTCGGAGTAGTGAAGATAAACGGCAAAGTTGAAGCCTGAAAGACCTGCTTTTAAGACGAATATTGTAAGCAAAGCTTCGGTAATGGCATTTTCGGGAAAGAGAGCGATAAGGAGATTAAAGGGGCTGGCGAGGTAGTAGGCAAACATACCCATAAATTCACCGCCGAGAGCTCTTTGCCAAGAGTATAACAGACTGCCGTTTCCGTGGAGAACGTCGCGTAGCTCTTCAAAGAAGTAAACGTACTGTGCGTTAAGGTCAAGGACAAGCACCGATTCCTCGCCGATAGGATAAACTCCTCTGATAAGATAGATAACAAGGTAGATAGCGGCGGGAATAAAGAACGCCCAAAGCAGATAGGGGCTGAATTTTATTTTATTCTGAGTGCTTTTGCAATCAAGAGATAATGGCATATCGTTTGTCATTTTTTCGCTTCTCCTTAATTTTGCGGTTCGACTTTTTTTATGTTTTTTTCGAGCTTAAGCCGGGGCAGAGTCATATCGTGTCCGCAACCGTTACACTTTATTCTGACATCACTGCCTGTCCTTATAACTTCAAAAGAAAAGGAGCCGCAGGGATGTTTTTTTTTCATGATAAGTGTATCGCCTTTATCAAACTTGGGGATATTCAAGTGTGAAAACCTCTCTTTATAATAATAATGGTTGTTCAAATTCATATTATAACACAAAAAGAAATTATTGTAAATAATATATTTGTATATTTGTGAAGAGTGTAAACTCTTGCATGAAAAATATTTTTGTGGTAAGATGATAATGCAATAAAAATAATGGAGTGATTATATGAAACAGATAAATAATGCTGAAATACTTTGCGTTGGAACGGAAATACTTATAGGCGATATTATAAATACGAATGCGGCTTATATTTCGCAGAGACTTGCTGCAATGGGGATAAATCAATATCATCAGGGCGTTGTTGGGGACAATCCCAAAAGACTGAAGGTGTTTTTGGGAGAGGCTTTGAAAAGATCCGATGTGGTAATACTTACAGGCGGACTCGGTCCGACTTACGATGACCTCACAAAAGAGACGGTTGCTGAGTTGATGGGTAAGAAGCTTGAGCTTCATACCCCATCTCTTAACCGTTTGAAAGATTTTTTTGTTGCTCGTAATATTGAGATGACCGAAAATAATGTTAAGCAGGCATATATGCCTGTCGGCTGTATGGTTATGCAGAACAACTGCGGAACAGCACCGGGTGCAATAATCGAAAATGAAGAAACGGGAAAAACAGCAATAATATTGCCCGGTCCCCCCAGAGAAATGAAACCTATGTTTGAGGAGTGTGTTGTGCCGTATCTTGAAACAAGAACGGATTCCTTGTTTGTAAGCAAGAATATTAATATAATTGGTATGGGCGAATCAAAGGTTGAAACGGAAATAATCGATATAATGCAAAAATCCCTTAATCCGACAGTTGCCCCTTATGCCGTAGACGGAGAGGTAAGGCTGAGAGTAACAGCCAAAGCAAAGACGAAAGAAGAGGGCGAAAGAATATGCCTTGATATGATTGAGACGTTGAAAAAGACGGCTGTAGGAGATTATATTTACGGAATAGATACAACACCCGAAAAGGCATTGGTTGAAAAGCTTGCAAATAATAATATGAAGATAGCCGTTGCGGAATCGTGTACGGGCGGTATGGTGACAGAAAAGCTGACAACGGTTAGCGGTGCATCAGCGGTTCTTGACGGAAGTATAGTTTCTTATGCAAATGAAATAAAGGCAAGGCTTTTAAATGTCAGCGAAGAGACTCTTGCAACGAAGGGGGCTGTTTCGGAAGAGTGTGCATTTCAGATGGCAGAGGGGGTGCGTAAGCTTATGGGAGCAGACATAGGCTTGAGTATAACGGGAATAGCGGGACCGACAGGCGGTACCGAGGATAAACCGGTGGGAACGGTGTATATTGCGGTAAGTAGCAACCGGGGAAGCAAATGCGAGAAACTTAATATACCCAACAACGGCAGGGAATATATCAGAAACGTATCTGTAAAGAACGTTATCCATCTTGCGTTGAGATCTTTTTGAAAGTCATACAGATTATTTATAAAATAAAATTGTAAAAGCTATTGACAAAAGTCAAAGTGTGTGCTATGATTAACACGTTGACTTTATTGCTTTATCAAACTAAAGCGGTGAAGTGGTAAAAAATTAAAATAAACACCGTAAAAATAGGTGTTTGGAGGTACTATTATGAAAAAGACATTATCATTGTTTATGGGCATCGTGCTCATCATCGGCACATTATTTGCATTTGCATCTTGCGGAAAGAAAGCAGATAATACACTTACATGCGGTGTTACTATTTTCGAGAAGATGAATGAACAGGACGAAAACGGTAACTGGACAGGTTTTGAATCTGAATTTGCTATGGAAGTTGGAAAAATTCTGGGTATGGACGTTGAATTCCAGCTTATTGACTGGGAGCAGAAGTATAATGAACTCAATTCCGGTTCGATCGACTGTATTTGGAACGGTTTTACCGCTAACTCCAGCGACGAAGGTGTAAAGAGATCCGAGCTTGTTGATTTTTCCTACGGATATATGCTTAATCAGCAGTGCATCGTTGTTAAGAAAGACAATGTTGACTCTTACAAGACCGCCGATGATCTTAAGGGTAAAAAGGCAAGTGTTGAAGGCGGAAGTGCAGGTGCTGCTTACGCTGCAACAGTTACAGATGAGGACAAGATTTTTGCGGCATCATCACAGATCAACGCATTCCCCGAGGTTAAGTCCGGAGCTGTTGATTTTATCGTAGTTGACATTCTTCTTGCAAAGAACATTTGCGGACAGGGCGACTATGCAGACCTTGCTATCGTTGATGCTATCGAGCTTGAATCTGAGATCTACGCTATTGGCTTCAAGAAGGGCAGCGACCTCACAGCAAAGGTTAACGATGCTATTAAGACTCTTAACGAAAACGGCAAGCTTATGGAGCTTGCAAAGAAGTACGGCTTTGAAAACGTACTCAACGTAACGGAAACAATCGAGTAATTTCCGAATACATAATTACAAGGAATATAATAATGGGATTTTGGGAAGTAACACTAAGTTTGCTCGGCGGACTTAAATACACCTGCCTGATATTTGCGCTAACACTTGTGTTAGCGCTTCCTTTAGGTTTGGTGATAGCATTCGGGTCAATGTCAAAATTTAAACCCCTTGCATATTTTGTGAAGACGTTTGTTTGGATCATACGCGGCGTACCGCTTATGCTTCAGGTAATTATATTTTTCTATGTGCCGGGGTTCATACTCGGTTATCCTATAATGACTCGTTTTGCCTCGGTAATTGCCGCATTTGTGATAAACTACGCTTGCTATTTTTCGGAGATATACAGAGGCGGAATAGAGAGTATTCCACGCGGTCAGTATGAGGCAGGACAGGTGCTCGGTATGACGAAAACACAGGTTTTCTTCAAGGTCATACTTATGCAGGTCGTTAAGCGTATACTCGCACCTATGTCAAACGAGGTTATTACGCTTGTTAAGGACACGGCTTTGGCAAGGGTTATAATGATTGTAGAGGTTATACAGGCTGCACAGAAATTTGCGGGTTACGGTCTTATGTGGCCATTGTTCTACACAGCGGTATTCTATCTTGCATTTGTAGGTATTCTTACGCTTTTGTTCGGATATTTTGAAAAGAAGCTGGCTTATTACAAGATATAAGGTTGAAAGGAGCTTTTTATGGCAGTATTTGAAGCAAAGAATATACAAAAAAGCTTCGGTAAGACCGAGGTGTTAAAGGGAGTAAGTTTTGAAATAGAGAAGGGCGAAGTGCTCTGCATAATCGGTTCAAGCGGAAGCGGTAAGACGACCCTTTTGCGTTGTGTGAATTTTCTTGAAACACCCGATAAAGGACAGTTTTTCTTGAACGGAAATCTGCTTTTTGATGCAAGTGATAAGAGTGCAAAGAGTGATGCAGAAATAAGACAGAAGAGATTGCATTTCGGACTCGTTTTTCAATCGTTTAATTTGTTTCCTCAGTATACGGCGTTGCAAAACGTAAGTCTTGCCCCGCTGTTACTCGCAAAAGAAAGACCGGACTACAAGGAAAATAAGAACAGAATAAAAGAAGAGATACTTCAACATTCCGCAGAGCTTTTGGAAAAGGTTGGACTGTCTGACAAAATGGGAAATTATCCTTGTCAAATTTCGGGTGGTCAGCAGCAGAGAGTTGCTATTGCAAGAGCGTTGGCGTTAAAGCCCGACATACTGTGCTTTGATGAGCCTACGTCTGCACTTGACCCTGAGATAACTGTTGAAGTTTTAGCTGTTATGAAAGAACTTGCGTCAGAGAATATGACGATGCTTGTTGTAACTCACGAAATGGGATTTGCAAGGGAAGTGTCGGATAAAGTTATATTTATGGACGATGGAGTTATTGCCGAGCAGGGAAATGCGGAAGATGTATTCGGGAACCCAAAATCGAAACGACTTCAAGAATTTTTGAGTGTAATGAAATAAAAATTGTGCACGTAAAAGCGTGCACAATTTTGCTTTATATTGTAATCTTATTTTTTGAAGATAGTGTAGTCTGTTGATATGTTTTTTTATAAAGGCATACTGTTCGATACCCGTGCAATGACGGGTGAAATACGTGGCATTGAAAGTTGCGTATTGCTTATTTTTTCAGAGGAAGATTAAAGCATGAGACCCATGTCTATTTCATAAATTAAAGTCCTCTGTATTTTGTGTTAAATCCGGGATTATCAGCAGGGCGTTTTGCGTTGGGATACATTACATCGGTATAGATATCGGTTTGTAATTTTTTTACCAAATTGTATACTTCAATATAATCAGAAATACTGGCAATACTTATTGTTGCACTTTTCCCGTTTTGCGTTAGTTGGTTAGTCGTTGCTATTATATCGCCTACATTAAATATTTGGTCAAAAATTCCTCTATGCAGGTTGATATGGGATAACTCAGCAAATGGCTTGGCGTTAACATTGCGTGTGAATACTCCGCCCGATACGTAAATAGCTCTGTCTGTAACAATATAAGCCGTATTTTTATATCTTAAAGAGCTAAACAAAACACCGCCTAAGTATATCCATACCGGCATTAAATGAAGCAGCATAAACGGTATAATGAAAAATGCCATATTGTTAGCACCGCCGCCAAGCACTGTGCCGCCTAAAATACCGAAATCAAAGATTGCCCATAGTAACGCAACAGGCAGTAACGGATTAAAAATACTTTCAAATATATAACATTTTTTGTTCGGTTTGCCTTCATATAAAATTTCTTCATTTGATCCAATTATCGCTTTTAATTCTTCTATCATATCATATCCCTCCTATGTTTTATTATATATCAAAAAGGGTGAAAAATCAATAAGTTTGTTTTATGTTTTTAAATCAAACCGTATGTATAATAGTGCATATTGAAATATTCAATAAAAATGTAATAGCCTTAAAAACTCACGAAACGAATATCACTGCGTAGCAATATAACAGAAAAGCCGACTTGCTTCGACAAGTCGGTTTTTAAGAAAATGTTGTACAAATTCTATGTTTTTGAATTTTCGCTCTATGTGTCCGAACCACCACATTTCATTTGAAATCAGTCGGCAGATCCGACACCGAAATTATTTACAAACGCCCTCTCAGTCGCCGTTTGGCGACAGCTCCACCAAAGTGGTAGCCTTTTTTGTTGGTGCTGATTTGTATAATTTTTAATATAGCTATAGGATCGGTTTCTGTATTAATCGAGTGTAAAATCAACTCTTGCAAGTTCAGCATTTCCGGGAGCAATACCTGCCATCAATACAAAAGTATATTCTTTACCTTTTTCAAGCTCATCAAATATAGAGCGAAAGTGATTTCTGAGAGAATATTTCAACGTATTGTAGAGGTCGCCGTTTTCTTGGAAAAGCACCTCGTTACCATACTTATCCAATATCTGTATTCTAACATAATGAATAGGAAAATTAGACTTTATCATACCTGTAAGTGCACCTTTTGAAAGTACCTCGTGTGTAATCTCGGAATCAATACCAAGGTAGGGAATTTCCATTTCGCTCAAAGGTTTGCTGTATGCTTTAAGGGTATAGGGGACGTATCCTTTATTAAAAAGGTTATCAAAAGTATATTTATGGTCAACATACCAGGTCGTATTTACTCCGTCTGTTCTCGACTTATCAAAAGAGTTTGTCTGTTCAATACAAGTAATATAACTTCTCGAAGGAATAACCTTTCCTGCACCATTCTTTACGAGAGTAGGCTCACCTACTACCAAACGGCAATGCAAATTATAGTATGTTATATCGTTCATATCGAAAATAATGTCGCCCTTTTGAAGCTGTGCATACGCTTCATACATTTTGTCTCTGCCGTTGAGGGTACATATATCTTGCGTAACAAGACAATCTTTTGGGGCTTCATAACCACCGACAATCTCCAACCAGAATGTTTCCTGTCCGGGAATCCAAGACTTTACAGGTCCCATATATGGCTCGAATTGCTGATGAGCCATAAATATCGCCGTGTAACAGCTAAGTCCGGGGGCTTCGTTCCACCCAAAAGCTCGGGGCACATATTTGCCGTTGCCTTTAGCCAGTTCGTCTTCAAAATATTCGTAATTAACAGGACAATCGGTGTAAGGCAAACCGTGATAAACTGTTCCTTTAGTATACGAAAGGTTTACGCCCCAAGAATCACCGAAATTGTCTACCATACTGAAATTTTCTTTCGCTACCCATTTGATTTCAGAGCATTTTCTCATATAGTCAACTATAGCGTCTCTGAAGTCCTCGGGAAGTTCAAATTCAACAAGCTTGTGGAATTTTGCTCTTTCTTCTTCGCTGAGTCTCTTGGGTTCTTCTTTCTTATTTTCACCCTCTGTTGCTGCAACGTCTTCGCCTACGGTCTCATTTGCCGACTCATCGGGT
>JAZOUV010000046.1:0-18947 GCA_045658315.1 Eubacteriales bacterium | reverse complement strand
CTGTTGGCGCAGATACTGAGCAGCCTTCTCACAAAAGTTTGAAATATTATAACAGCAAAAGATAAAAATATCAACAACCTTCACGTAATATTGTGAACTGTTTAAAACTATAAAATGCGTGGCATCAGTCTTAACAAGCATTGGATGTGAACGGTCAAATGAGCTTGTTTCGACTTTTATGCCATGGCATCAGTCTCAACAAGCATTGGATTTGAGTACTCACATCCGCTTGTTAAGGGCTTCCCCCTAACACCCCAGACAAAAGAAGCTTACAACAAACAAATAAATTCCAAGTTGCGTTTCAATTTTTTATTTTTAAAAATTTTTATATCATATTAAAAACAGGAAGGATGAAAATTATGAACATCACTTACAGACAGGTAGGAGATTATAAAATCCCGAATCTCACTTTACCAACCGAAGCGAAGGAAATCAGACTCGGTAAATGGGGACGAGCCCACGGTTTATATCTGCAGAAAAACAAACAGGTGCTTTTCACTCAGCTCTTCTCGGCAGGCAAACTTTGGAGCCACCTCGCAGAGATTGACAAGCAGGCAGAAGAACTGTTCCACACCCTCGTGACACAAATCGCAAAAGCAGAAAACGTCACCGAAGAGCTTAAAGAAAATAATCAGCTCGAATGGGTTCAGCGAATGAACAACATCCACCAACGTGCAACCGAAGTCGTGAACAGAGAACTGATTTATAGCTAATTACCGCAATCGGCAGGGAGAATAATCTCTCTGCCGATTTTGTCGTTTTATGTTGTAATACTGCACAATCTGTATTGCTTTGTATTGTATAAAACGTAGAACATTAGAAAAAACAGATATTTATGTGTTACATTTTACGTTTTTCGTCATTTATATGTATAAGGGAAAGTATATATATCGATATATTTTAGGTAATATAATTTATAATTTTTGCACGATTCCCTTTTAGTTAAAGGGATCTCCATATGCATATTATAGGTCTTTTGAATTAAAATTTAGTTTTCGCTTCATTTTTTCTTGCAAAAGCTATTTGGAAAGAATATAATATAGAAGTAAAATTATATTCTTTCTGAGGTGTAATTATGTCTGTAAGTTATAAGAAATTATGGAAGCTTCTGATCGATCACGATATGAAGAAAAAGGACCTTGCAAAGGTCGCTGATATCAGCAACTACACAATCACAAAAATGAGCAAGGGCGAAAACGTTACCGTCGAAACTCTTGGTAAAATCTGCAAAGCCCTCGATTGCGGTGTGGATGATATTATGGAATTTGTTGTGGAAGAAAACCAATAAATATTTTTGTATGTTGTACAAGATAGTTTAAAGGAGAAATAGTATGTTAATTGAAAAATATAACCCCAATACATTAAGTGTAGGTGCAATACTTGGTCTTATTGCATCCGGTGATATTGCTATTCCGGAAATTCAAAGACCCTTTGTTTGGAAAAAAACACAAGTTCGTGATTTATTAGATTCGTTATATAAAGGATATCCTACTGGTTACTTAATCGTTTGGAAAAATCCAAATGTAAAGTTAAAAGATGGAACAGTTTCTTCGGGAAAAAAGATTTTGATTGACGGTCAGCAAAGAGTGACAGCTTTGATGACTGCCATTGCCGGCATCCCTGTTATTAACGCAAGCTATAAAAAGGATCGCATAAAAATTGCATTTAACCCCTTTGAAGCGCTTTCTGAAGACAAAGATGCGGAAATCTTTGCAGTACAGGACCAGAGCCATTTGAAAGGCAAAAAGTGGATTCCGGATGTGGCTGAAATTTTCAAACCCGGTTTCAAACAGTTCTCATTCATCAATCAGTATTGCACTGATAACCCTGATATGGATCCCGAAACACTTGGAGAAATACTTAGCAATCTTACATCAATCGCAAACCGTCTTATTGGTGTTATCGAGCTTTCAGATAATCTTGATATTGATATTGTTACAGATATATTTATCCGAATAAATTCTAAAGGAACTGCATTAAGTCAGGGTGACTTTGTCATGTCTAAGATTGCATCCGATGAAGAACATGGTGGTAACGCTCTTCGCAAGGCAATTGATTATTTTGCTCATCTTTGTGTTGAACCTTCTTTCTATAGCTATATCAAAGAAAACGACACAGATTTTGCGAATTCCGAATATATCAACAAACTTTCATGGCTCAAAGATGATAAAGAAACTGTTTATGATCCAGAATGTGATGATATTCTTCGTGTTGCATTTATGCATATGTATCCAAGAGCAAAACTTGCAGACCTTGTAAGTCTGCTTTCAGGTAGAGATTTTGAAACAAGAGAATATAAATCTGAAATCATTGAAGAAACTTTTGCAAAATTAAAGCAAGGTGTCCTTAATGTAATAAACAAGAATAATTTTGAGCAATTTATGTTAGCAATTAAGGGAGCTGGATTTGTTTCTGAAAAACTGGTTAATTCTTATATGGCTCTTGATTTTGCATATGCACTGTACTTAAGACTTTCAATAAGTAAAGAAGTTAGTGTTAGTGAAATTAAAAAGATTGTTCAAAAATGGTATGTTCTTTCTGTGCTTACAGGTAGATACAGTTCATCTCCTGAAACTGCATTTTATAGGGATATTCGTAAAATAAATGAAGTAGGCGTTGTTAAAACACTTGAAGATATGGAAGCTGCCCTTCTTTCGGATAATTTCTGGGAGGTAAAGGTTGTTCAAGATTTGGCATACACCTCAACTATCAATCCTACATACCTCGTTTATCTCGCAGCTCAGGTTGCTAACAATGATTTGTCCTTGCTGTCTAACAATATAACGGTAAGAGATTTAATTGAAATCGCCGGTGATGTACACCACATTTTCCCGAAAGAATATCTCAAATCAAATGGATTCAATAAGAACCTTTATAATCAAGATGCAAACTACGCTTATCTCGATACGCAGGTTAACAAATCAATAGGCAAACAAGCCCCTTGTGAATATTTTGCAAAAGCATTGAAACAGTGTGAAACTAAGATTGTTGAATGCGGTTCAATCACTGAACTCAATGCACTGAAAGCTAACCTTGAGGCGAACTGTATTCCTTTTGAAGCTTGTAAAATGTCATATACGGATTACGAGAGGTTCCTTGAGGATCGTCGTGAGCTTATGGCTAAAAAGATAAAAGAATTTTATTATAGTTTATGATTATACATGAGAGGACAACAATCATGAGCAATATTTCTAATGTTGGTATCAATATAGCTGAGAAAGCGACCCTTATCTGGAACGTGGCTGATATGCTTCGCGGTCCCTTCAAACCCCACGAATATGGTCTTGTTATCCTTCCAATGACAGTTGTTAAGAGATTCCACGACTGTCTGATTCCGACTCACAGCAAGGTTCTGGAAACCTATGAGAAGGTCAAGACTCTGGAGGTTGTTGACGGTTTCCTGACTCGTGCTTCCGGATATCAGTTCTACAATACATCAAAATACACATTTGAAACTCTGCTTGCAGACCCTGAGAACATTGAAGCAAACTTCAAGGATTACCTTGCAGGTTTCTCCGGTAATGTTCAGGATGTTCTGTCCAAGTTTGATTTTGACAATATTATAAAAAGAATGGTAGAGAGCAACACTCTATACCTCGTTATCAAAGAATTTAATTCTGCAAAAGGATATCTCGGTCCTGATAAAATCTCTGCTGTTGACTGTGGTTATGTGTTTGAAGACCTTGTTCGCAGATTCAACGAATCTTATGGCGAAGAAGCAGGAGCACACTTCACATCCAGAGACATTATTTATCTGATGACGGATATCCTGCTTTCCGATACCAAGTTCAACGGTCAGAACATTACCATTTATGATATGGCAATGGGAACTTCTCAGATGCTGTCTTGTATGGAAGAGAGAATCCATGCCCTTGATGAAGATGCAACCGTTACCTGCTTCGGTCAGGAATTCAACCCTTCTACTTTTGCTATTGCAAAGGCAGATATGATGATTCGTGGTGGCGACCCGAACAATATGCGATTCGGTGACACACTTTCCGAAGACCAGTTTAAGGGATATAAGTTTGACCGTATCATCTCCAACCCGCCTTTCGGTATTGACTGGAAGAGAGAGCAAAAGGCAGTTGAAGCAGAAGCAAAACTTGGTGAAGCAGGTCGCTTTGCACCGGGACTTCCGAAGATTTCTGACGGTCAGCAGTTGTTCGTTCTCAACGGTCTGGCAAAACTTGCCGATGACGGTAAAATGGCAATCGTTCAGAACGGTTCTCCATTGTTTTCCGGTGATGCAGGTTCCGGACCTTCTAACATTCGTCAGTATATTCTTGAAAACGACTGGTTGGATGCTATTATTCAGCTTAGCACAGACCAGTTTATGAATACAGGTATCAGTACATATATCTGGGTACTTTCCAAGGACAAGCCTTCCTACCGTGCAGGTAAAGTACAATTGATTGATGCTTCTCATTGCTATGAGCAACGAAGAAAGCCTATTGGCACAAAAAGAAATGATATTACTGATTATTGCCGTGACCTTATTGTAAAGGCGTACGGAGAATTTACTGAGGGTATCTTTGGTGACAAGAACGGCATTTATTGTGAATCGAAGATTTTTGATTCGGTAGAATTTGGTTACAACAAAATTGTGATAGAAAGACCATTGCGTTATTCTTATCTGATTCCCGAAGATGATGTTCATCCTTGTGCTGGCGTGTTTGTAAAAGATGAAAAATTCGGTTGGGGATGGGATGGCGAAGAGCCATACGGAGTTACCGATGCTGAATTGGTAAAAGCGTTTGTTAAAGATATTAAATCAACTGTCGCAAATAAAAAGTTTTATTCGCGAACAGAGTTTGAAAAAGGCTTGAAGCCGTTGGTAGAAAAATACAAATTAAGTAAAAAACAAGTTGGTTTTCTTGCAAGTTGGTATTTTGAAATCGACCCGGAGGCCGATGTTGTAAAAAATCTAAGCACGAATAAAATAATGCCGAATGCTTCTCTCCGTGATACTGAGAATGTTCCTCTGGCAGAAGATATCGATGCTTACTTTGCTCGCGAAGTTCTTCCTTATGCTCCAGATGCATGGATTGACAAGTCGAAAACTAAGGTTGGATATGAAATTCCGATGACCCGATATTTTTATGAATATCAGCAGCCTGAATCATCTGACGTAATTCTTAATCGTATTATCGGACTTGAAAATAAAATAAGCAAATGTTTGGAGGATTTGTTTAGTTGAAAGCAAAAAACTTACATCCCTTTCATCAATTTGCATCGAAATTCACTTTAAAATCTATACTTCGTGCTGTAAGTAAATGGTCATTTGAACTGATTAGGAATCCAGATAAAGACTTGCGTATGTTTGCGACTCATAAAGCTTACGAGTTTATCCTTGATGGAAGAAAATATAAAGGTGTAGTTAGTCTTTATCAAACCAATCTCATTGATGTGATTTATGATTTAATATGTTTTAATAATTATGGTAAAGAAGAAATCAGTGATGTGGAAGCACTTTATTTAATACATTTACATGTCAATTTTGAAGGTTCCAGAATCAAAGAAAATGAGGCGAATATTGATTTTTGGCTTAGACTTATGGCTAACTTGGGGGAACAAAAGAAATTTCAACAAACATCTGATTTTTTCGATGATTTTTCTCGTGAAAAATATATCCTCGAAACTATTTCAAAGAAAAACCATATTAAAAACACATATAATTTAGATTTTAAACAAGAGTTCTTTAATAAAACTTCTATGCCTACTACTGAATACTCTGCTATTGTTTTTGCTCTGTTTGTTTATTTTTCTCATATAGACATAGTGCTTAATTCTTCACATTTGGTGGTGGAGAATAGTAGCAGCTTATTTACCGGAGAAAAAATTATAAATATGGCTCAAAGGTATTCAACAACTATTGAGGAAATAAAAGAATCACCAATGAAACGCCAAATCTTTTATCAGAAACCATTAATTAAGATTGACAATGATTTTATTTGTGTTAACCCATTTTTAATGTTAAGCACTTTTGTAAATTCAAATTTTTGGATTGTAAGAAATATATATCATGATAAAAAATCTCAAGCATTTACAAATGCTTTCGGAAAGTATTTTGAGATATATTTTGAAGAAATACTTGAGAATTGTTTATCCTCTACACAGTATGAAAACATTGAGGAAACAAGTAAAGAAAAATGTGCTGACTGGCATATGAAAATTGGAGAGTATAATTTTATTGTTGAACAGAAATCCGCCATTTCTTTTTTGAGCATTAAACAATGTAACGCTGATATTGATGCAATGAGGAAATATATATTAACGAATTGGGGAAAAGCTGTTAAGCAATTAGAAAAGACTCAAGAAACATTAAAAGTAGAAAAACCTATTAAAATCATTTTGATTTATGAAGATTTTTTCAACAGTATCTGTCTTGATAAATTATTTGAATTAGATAAAACCCTATTCAATGATAAGTATTATTGGCTTATGTCAATTAAAGATTTTGAAAAGCTGATGTATACATATAAAACCAGTCCAGAAATCTTTTTTAAAGTAGTTTCAGAAAAAATAAAAGCCGAAGAAACTCATTCAAATGAAGGAAGAGATATTTCAAAGTTTTTGTCTGATAACGGAATTACAGAAAACGATTATTTGAATAATTTCGGGATTTCTGAAGAGTTTGAAAAAATAGAAGACTACTTAAAACAAAACCTATCTTAAAGTATTTGAAAGGAAATTATGTATAAATTACTTTTTGAAATAATTAAATCACCGTTAGGGTTACCCATTTCTCCAATATTTGAATACATTATTTTATTAGTTATAAATGAAATTGTATTCCAAGTTGCGTGGAGACTATCTCCCGGAGGCAGGTCAGGCTCCAGAATTCATTGGTCAATAAGAATGCCGCTATTTATTTTGTTGTGGGCCATTACTTATGGTGCAATTGTACTGGTAAGGTGGATTAAACAAAATTGGGTAGTTGCTTTAGTAATAACGGTTTCGATAGTTGTGTTAGCGTTAGTTGTAGGATTACTCATACATAAAAGGAATGATAAGAAAAATGAAAAAAAGGGAAATGAAAAATAGTGGTATAAAGTGGATTGGCGATATTCCTGCTCAGTGGCAAGTTATCCCACATAAATATATAATGCACAAGGAGAAATCTATCTGTGAGCAATACAATGGCGAAGATATAATCTCACTCACAATGGGTGGTGTTATTGTCCGTGATTTAACGGCAGGTGGTAAAATGCCAACTACTTTTGATGGATATCAGTATGTAGAACCCGAAGACCTTTTGATGTGTCTATTTGATATTGATGTTACCCCTCGTTGTGTTGGCATCGTAAAGAATTACGGTGTAACCAGTCCTGCATACAGTCGTTTTAAGGTTCACGAGGGATTCCACAATGCTTACTACGATTATTTGCTCAGATTCATTGATGATGAAAAGGTATTTATTCATCTTGCCAAAAATCTGAGAAGTTCGCTAACTGAAACGGATTTTGGTGCTATTAAAACAGTTGTTCCACCTTTGGAAGAGCAAAAGCGAATTTCAGAATTTTTAGATAAACAATGTGCCGAAATTGATGATGTCGTTGCGAAGACCTCTGCAACTATTGAAGAATACAAAAAACTCAAACAATCAATTATTACTGATGCCGTTACCAAAGGGGTTCGTGGTAATAGACCTATGAAGGATTCTGGCATTGAGTGGATTGGCGACATGCCCTTTGACTGGGAAATCAGTCGCATTAAGTATGTATCCGAATTTGAGCCTTCATCTGATAAAAACGGACTTAATGAAGATAGTATGATAACATATACACCTATGGATTGTATAAAAAACGGTTGGTTTATAAATCAGACAGCGCCATTGGGAAGTGTGGCATCATCATTAACTGCTTATCAAAATGGTGATATTGTAATGGCAAAGGTTACACCTTGTTTCGAAAATGGAAATATTGCCATAATGGAAAATCTGTCCTCAGGATATGGCTTGGGCAGTTCTGAATTGTTTGTTTTTAGAGCAAGAAGCATTGAGACCAAATTTCTTTTCTACTGGTTAAGAAATGATAGGTTTATCCAAAGTGCTTGTTCTACAATGACGGGAACTGGTGGGTTAAAAAGAGTATCCCCAACTTTTGTTAAAAACTGCTACTTGCACTTACCACCAGTTGAAGAGCAGAAAGAAATTGCAGATTATCTTGATAAAAAGTGTGTTGAAATGGATGCACTGATTACTCAAAAGACTGCTCTGCTTGAAGAAATGGAATCTTACAAAAAGTCCGTAATATACGAGTATGTTACCGGGAAAAAGACATTATCATAAATTGGAGATGCCGTTTATAATTGCATTAGCAGAAAAGATATATAGACCGAGACTATCTGAATATAAATACTTGTCTGATGCAAATAACAAAAAGTGATTAATAAACTGGTGATTGTTATGAAAAAATTATTGTGGACCGTTATTTTGTTGGTTGGCTGTAATCTTATCTACTTTGGTTTAGATTATTTTAATATACCAACTTTATTAGGAATCAATATAACTAATATTAATCTGGAACTCGCCGCCTTAATTGTCGGGAATACAGTTGTTATTGGTTTGTTCTTGATTACGTATTTGTTAATTGATAAACAGCAGCTAAAAAAAGAAAAAAACCAAAAGAAATCGGCATATCTAATGTTAAAAGATACATATTCGCAATTTCAAGTAACGGTTGAAATCTTTTGCGGAAGTGAATTTAGAAACAATTTTTGTTCATTTGAAAACACCAAGGAATTATTTGAAGATGTCGAAAAAGTTCAAGTCTTAAAATATGTATTTGAAAATGAAGAAATATTGATAGATTTCATTAAAACTGGCATCTTACATCCTGATTTTTATGAAACTTATATTGATATAAAATTGGGATTGTCAGCGTTTTTGAGTGCGGCTATTTGGGCTAAATCAGAAGATGAAGCGATTGAGGGTCTTGGAAAGATTCTTTTAGAAAAAATAGCTGAAGAAGAAGAGCGGATAGAGGAATTAATAAAACAAGAGGAAGACTATAAAAAATTACAAACTAAGAAGCGTGAAAATTTTGGCAAAAGATAGTTTTTATGATACATTTGAAAGCGCATACAGAAATGTTGTTTCTGAGTGGAAGGAACAAGGATTGACCGATGCAGAAATTATTGAAAAATTAAATAATAGTGGGATTGAAGAAAAGATTCCTGAATTATTGGATAACGCTGCACAGGGAATGGTCAAATACTTCGTAGACAAAAAATACGAAGTCTCTTATACTCAAAAAATTGATTCTGATAGATTTTTGGCTCATCAAAACGAAATATGGGGAGATTGTTTTGTAACTTCCGAAACTATGTATGTTATGGCAATCGAAGCTGCTGAGTTTTATAGTGAATATGTTAATGAAAAGATTTCACCGGAAGATAGAAGCGATAAGCAGTATACTTTTTTAGTGTTGCAATATATTCAAGGCCGATGTTGCCAAGAGTTTTTGGAAATATTGTATTTAATGAAGTTTGGCTTTGCAGACTGTGCGTATGCAAGATGGCGTTCGATGTATGAGTTATGTTGTAATGCCTCGTTTATAGTGAAGTTTGGTGAAACAATCGCAAAACAGTATTTTGAGCAATCTCAAACAGAAGAGCATAAGTATAGCTGGACAAAAGGTTCCAAAAAAGAGGATGGAACCGAGTTGAAAATAACAACATTTCAGGGTATTCAAGATAATTGTGATGTAAACGAAGAATGGAAAAAACAATACAAATTAGCATGTTTTATAAACCACGGTTCACCACAAGGTACTTTTCGAAGATTGTGTCTACTAAATGACCAAAATGTTATAAGTGTTGGACATTCAGATTATGGGATAACAACAGCAGCAGAATATTCCGCAGTGTCTTTATCTTGGATAACAAGTATGTTTTTGTCAATTTTTCCATGTATGGATGCATATGTTTTTTCAAGAATGATACACAATTGGGTAGATGAAATCCGAAAGATGTATTTTGAAGCTGAAAACAACTGCTTTTCTAAAAGTGAAAATGCTGTAGATAATAATTGTTAAGTAAAACGAGGAATTTTTTTGAAAGAAAAATTTAAAAATCAACATATTGTTCCTGTGTCGTATTTAAACCATTTTGCGACCAAGCAAAAAAGTGGTAAATATGTAATCAAAACTTTCTGCAAAGCAAAAGATGGGCATATCAAACCTTTTGAGCAAAACACAGAGAATGTAGGTTACATAACTAATTACTATGATGTCCCTGAAAAAGGTGACCCTAAATATTGGGAACACTTTTTGGATGAAAATTTCGATAGATTATGCGGTAAACGATTAGAAAATCTGATTTCAGAAGCAACACTTTCTCCGGATGGTTATGAAATAATAACTGAAGAAAAAAAGGATTTTTTGTCACGGATTATTATGTCTCAACTGCTTCGTGTTCCGGATTTTTTTAATTATGGTTATCCTGTTGCAGAAAGAATAATAAAAAAGACTAAGTTACAGTTAGTTGATTTTTTATTAGAAGAAGACCCGGAAAAAGCAAAATTTGTTCAAGACTTAAGTTTTTCGAGCAGTATGAAAAAAGATATGATGTTAGAAGGTATGTTCAACGAAAAACGATTTGCAAAATTTTGCAACATTTTAAAGGACAAAATTTGGGTGATATATTTTAACGAAGAAAGTGCAACATTTCCGTTTATAACTTGTGATAATCCTGTTTTAGTTACAAGTATTGATGGTAAAAAAATAGGTATGACACAAAACGGATTGATTAATAACAAGACTTGTGTTTATTTCCCGATATCTAAGTCTGTCTTGATAGCATTATATTCTCCCGAAGTTTGGTTCGGTGGCTTTAAAAAGTATAATGGTAAAAAAATCAATATTACAAAGGATAAGCAATTTATTGCTTTTATAAATAAAGCTTTATGCAATCAAGCACATAATCATATTTTTGTAAAGTTTTGAGTTCAGTTGTTTAATTATAGTGTGAGGTGGTTATCGTGATTACAAACGAAAGAAGGTTTGAAGAAGACATTGAGTCTTTCTTCCTGACCGAACAAGGTGGTTACACAAAGACCACTGATACATACGACCCTTCCGTGGGTCTCTATGTTGATACTATTATCAAATTTATCAAGGCGACCCAACCGAAAGAATGGACTCGCTTTGAGAACACCTGTCAAAGCGACCCTGTTCGTAAGTTCTGCATTGCATTCAATAATGCTTGTGATGCTAACGGTCTGATTGCTGTTCTCAGACACGGCTTCAAACACAGAGGTATTACTTTCCGTGTTTGCTATTTCAGACCGGAGTCCCACTTGAACAAAACGGCAACTGCCCTTTATGAGCAGAATATTTGTAATGTGGTTCGTCAGTGGCACTATTCAGCAGACAATAACAAGTCTGTTGATATGGTTCTTGTGTTCAACGGTATTCCGGTCTTCGCATTGGAACTGAAAAATCAGTACACAGGTCAGAATGTAGACAATGCGAAAAGACAGTGGATGTATGACCGTGACCCAAGAGAGGTCTGCTTCCAGTTCAACAAGAGAATCCTTGCTTATTTCTGTGTTGACCATACCGATGTTTATATGGCAACCAAACTGGCAAAAGGCGATACATACTTCCTGCCGTTTAACCAAGGCTCTAACGGTGCAGGTAAGGATGGCGGCAAGGGCAATCCCGCTAATCCGAATGGATATCCGACAGCATATCTCTGGGAAAATGTTCTCAGAAAAGAAAGTGCTTTGGATATCATTCAGAAATTCATTCACTGCAAGGATAACAAGGTACTTATCTTCCCTCGTTTCCACCAGTTGGATGTTGTTCGCAAACTCATCGCTGATGTTCGCCAGAAGGGAACAGGTGTAAATTACTTGATTCAGCACAGTGCAGGTTCCGGCAAGTCAAATTCTATTGCTTGGACTGCATACCGTTTGGCATCTTTACATGATGAAAACAATAAACCTGTTTTCTCTTCTGTAATCATTGTTACTGACCGTACAGTGCTTGACAGACAGTTACAGGATACCATTTCTTCCTTTGACCATACCCTTGGTACGGTTGAAACAATTGGTGAAGGCAAGTCATCTAAGGACTTACGAGATGCTATCAATAATGGTAGCAGAATCATTGTTACCACATTGCAGAAATTCCCTGTGATTTACACTGAGGTTGAAAACACCAAGGGCAAGGGATTTGCGGTTATCGTGGATGAAGCACACTCTTCTCAGACTGGTTCTTCTGCAATCAAATTGAAGACAGCTCTTGCCGACACCGAAGAAGCACTTCGTGAGTATGCTGAAATTGAAGGTAAGGCTGAAGATGAAATAGATAAGCACGACAAACTCTTGCAGGAAATGATAGTTCACGGCAAACATAAGAATCTTTCCTTCTTTGCTTTTACTGCCACACCTAAGGGTCAGACCTTGGAGATGTTCGGCACAGAATATTCAGACGGTTCTTTCCATCCGTTCCATGTGTATTCTATGAAGCAGGCAATCCAAGAAGGATTCATTATGGATGTTCTGCAAAACTATATGACATACCATACTTGTTTTAAAATTGCTAAAACAATTCCTGACAATCCCGAAGTACCTGCTTCTCGTGCAGCGAAGGTGATTCGACGTTTTGAAGAGTTGCATCCTTATAATATCTCTCAAAAGACACAGATTATTGTTGAAACCTTCCGTTCCACTACATCCAAGGCGATTGGTGGCAAGGGTAAAATGATGGTCGTTACCTCTTCTCGTTTGGCAGCAGTTCGCTACTACCACGAAGTTAAGAGATATATTGAAGAACAGGGATACACCGATGTTGATATTCTGGTTGCATTCTCCGGTGCTGTCAAAGATGGTGGCGAAGAACATACAGAAACAAGTCTGAATGTTCGAAAGGATGGTTCTCATATTTCCGAAGAACAGACCAAGGCAGAGTTCCACGACAATTTCAATGTGCTTATCGTTGCAGAGAAATACCAGACCGGTTTCGATGAACCGCTGATTCACACAATGATTGTTGATAAGAAACTTCGTGGTGTTAAGTGTGTTCAGACTCTTTCCAGACTGAACCGAATCTGTGCCGGCAAGAACGATACATTTATTCTAGACTTTGTAAATACAGCAGAAGACATTCAGGATGCATTCCAACCGTTTTATCAGGAGACATCTCTTTCTCAGGAAGTAAATGTTGACCTGATTTATAAGTTGCAAAAAGAACTTCACGATTATAATATTTATTCTGTTAATGATATTGATGCATTCTGTAGCATCTATTATTCTGACAAAAAACAGGATAGCACGATGATGGGTAAGATGACATCTGCCCTTAAACCTGTTTCAGACAGATATGACAAATTAAAACCCGATGAAAGATACAATTTTAGAAGACAGTTACGTTCTTATATCAAGTGGTACGGATATATCTCGCAGGTATGCCGTATGTTTGATTCCGATATGCAAAAGGAATATGTTTTCTGCTCATATTTACTGAGACTGATTCCTGCTGAACCTACACAGATGATTGACCTTGAGGGAGCATTGAAGTTGGAATTCTACAAACTTGAGCAGACCTTCAAAGGCGATATCGCTCTCGTTGACCAATCCGGTGTTTATGAACCTGCTGGTGGCAAAGGGAAGGCTGTGCCTGAAGCAAAAGAACCGTTGGAAGAGGTTATTAAGAAAATTAACGAGCTTTTTGCCGGTGATTTCACTGATGCTGACAGGGTACTTTTGTATGCACTTCATGATAAACTTAAAGATGACAAAAAGTTGCAAAAGGTAGCCAGAACTTCCGACCCACAGGTTTTCGCAGAAAGTATTTTCCCGAAGACTTTCGACGATGTGGCTCAAGATAGCTATGTAGAACAGACTGAAGCGTACACCTCGTTGTTCCAAAATAAGAGTAAGTATAATGCAATTATGTCTGCTCTTGCTGGTATGCTTTATAAAGAGTTCAATAGACCGAGTATTTAAAGTTAAAAGGGCTGCATTGGAATTTTATTCGATGCAGCCTTTATAAGAAGCAATATTAATTAGGTTGTATATTGTTTTTGTAAAAGAAAAAGAGGAGATAGTAATGAATGCTGAAGTTTTAAAAATTGTTGTATCTTGGTTTAATAAATTAGATGCTTGGCAAAAAGACTTATTCATTAATTTATGGAAAGGCAAAAATGTTGAGGATCTAAAAGTCAGATCAAAAAAACTTGCTTTTAAAGAATATGGAGTGGAAGATTGTCATTTCGTTGCAGAAACAAAATTTCCTGAAGATATTGAAGAAGAATTTACAGTGGATAGCCAAGTTATGTTAAAAAGGATATCCGAAGTACAAGGAGTATCAGCATTAAAACCAACAAGACCATTGGAATTCACAAAAGGCTTAAATGTTGTTTATGGTGCAAACGGATGTGGAAAAACATCGTACGTAAAAGTATTAAAGAAAGCGGAAAATCCTAAAGAAAACATTAAAATTTATTCAAACATTTTTGAAGACGAAAATGTTCCTGCGAAAGCAACTCTTGTATTTGATGAGGATGGTGTAGAAAGTATTATTCATTGGAGCATGTCAAATCAACGTGTATGCCCAATAAGAATTTATGATACAGACGTTGCACACAGGTTTGTAACCGATTCCACTGAAACAGTATATGAGCCAAAATTACTACATATATTCACATTAATGTCTGAAATATATGATAGTTTAAATAAAGAAATATCTGATGAAATTGCAACTAAAAACATATCGCTTGTTTCTGTTCCCAAAGAATTTATGGCAACCGATTTGTATCACAAGTATGAAAATTTGAAATCTAATAGTGACTTTGATAATTTTGATGCACAGACTAGCTTTTCTGAGACAGACGAAAAAGAACTCACTGTAATAGAAAAGAGTTTTGAAACAAAAGATCCAATAAAAGCTCAAAAAAGTTTATCTGAACAAGTTTCAATACTCTCACAATTAGAAGAAAAAATTACAGAAGCTTTTTTATTTTTAGCAGAGAGTAATATTGTTGTATATTTAAAAGCAAGAAGCGAACAAATTGAAACTCGACATGCTTTCGAAGAATTTTTAAAGAGTTTTAAATCTGTATCTAAAATCAGTGAATTTGCTTCTGATGAATGGAAAAATATGTGGATAGCTGTTCAAGCTTTTGAAAACTCAATTCATGACAAATCGGCAGTTGAAAATATTTGTTTGCTTTGTCAGCAAGACTTATCAGTTGTTGCCAAGCAACGCATGGAGAAGTTTCAAGAAATATACTTATCCGATTTAGAAAAACAACAAAATGCTGCACTTGAAAATTTCAAACTGAAGACAGAGCAACTCAGCAAATTGATGAACAACAACTTAAATTTGATTGCAGTAAAGGAAAGACTTATCTCCAATTCTTTTGAAGAAAGTGAAATAAATTACTATGTTTCTATAATTGAATCTTTGCTTAGCAGAGCAAAATGGTTGTATGAGTATAGTGATGATAGCGAAGATTCAGTTCCTTTACCTTCTTTTGATGAATTTAAAAAGGAAACCCAAAGATTAATTGAAGAAAAAAACAGTGAAATCGAAGCACTGAAGTCCTTTGTTGAAAGCTATGATAAACAGGTTCAAACTAGAGATTACCTAAAATCAAAGAAATGGTTTAGTCTTAATAAAACTAACCTTAAAATTAAGAGAAGAATTTTTCAATTGAATAATATTTTAGTTAAGTTTAAAACGAATAATATTACAAAAACCAAAAATTCATTATCAGAGAAACTTATAACAGAGGTGTATATTGATAGATTTACCACTGAATTATCCGCTCTTAATCCTTCAAAAAGCATAAAGGTTGAATTGGTGTCTGATGGTAAGAAAGGAAAAACTTCTCACAGAGTTTGTATTAAAGGAGCAATAACTGCTAAAAAAACAGATGAGATTTTAAGTGAAGGTGAAGCAAGGGTTGTATCAATTGCTGCATTTTTGGCGGACTTGAATTCCATTAGCAAAACACAGGCTTTTATATTTGATGATCCTATTACATCGTTGGATCATAACTATGAAGAAAATGTGGCAAAACAACTTGTTAAGCTTTCGTTAAAAAGGCAAGTTATCGTTTTTACTCATAGGTTAGCCTTTGCTGAACTTTTGAATCAAAGCATGTCAGAAATGAGAGAAACTCTTTCGTTATTAGAGGATGATGCTCCATTTAATTATATTGAATTGCTAAAAAATCCGCTTGGTGAGCCGATGACAAATGGCAAATACAATAGTCTAAAATTTGCAAATGCATTACAAAAATTTAAAGAAGTTGACTTGCCAAAATTAAACGATTTGCAAAGTTCAGGAGAGTATGAATTATATGATGATAAACTACAGTCGCTTTGTAGTAAAATCAGGAAAACAGTAGAAAAAGGGATTGAAACAGAATTACTTTCTGGTGTTGTTTTAAGACATCAAATGAATATTTCAAGTCTTAAAATTAGGTATATGTATGCTATTGAAGAAGATGATATAAAATTCTTCGAAAAAATGATGACAAAATATTCCTATCAAGAACACTCACAATCAAGTGAAAAGCTAGTTGAATTGCCGAGTATTGATGAAATAAAAGTTGATATAGATGAGATGTTACAGTGGAAGAAAAAATTTACAAAGCGAAAAGAGGCGTACAACTAACTTCAGCACTTTAAAGTGTTGACATCTAAGTTTTTGTGTGGTACAATCCATTTGGAATCGTGAAATACATATTTTCAGGCTGTTGGGGTTGTTTTTCGGCTCGGCAAAAGTGTCGGTGATACTGAAAGTACAGTATCAAGTGGTCAAAAGCGGTCTTTTTCCCCTGTCCCGACTTTTAAAAAAGCTTGATTTTACGCGGTTTTATAAAATTTAAAATAATGAACTTAAGTGAGTGGGAATAATCCTGAACTGAAAAAAGTCGGCTGTTTTTTTAAAAATCAGTCGACTTTTTTGTTTGACTTTTTATCAAAAAATGATAGAATAAGACTAATAATATAAGAATGGAGAATCAGGTATGGCAAATAATCTTGTTTATGACATCCATGACAAACCGAAATTTAATCAGATGCTTGTTTTTGCGTTCCAGCAGTTGCTTGCAATTATGGCTGCAACAATCGCTGTTCCGGCAATCGTCGGTAACGGAATGTCAATTTCCGCAGCTCTTTTCGGTGCAGGTGTAGGTACACTTGTTTATCAGCTCTTCACAAAATTCCGCAGCCCCGTTTTCCTCGGCTCATCCTTTGCTTTCATCGGCTCAATGTGTGCCGCTTTTGCAGGTGCTTCTTCAATGGCTCTCGGCTATATCGGCCTTCTGCTCGGTGCAGCATTTGCAGGTCTTGTTTACGCTATAATCGCAATTGTTGTTAAGTTTGTAGGCGTTGGCTGGATTAACAAGCTCATGCCCACAGCTGTTATCGGCCCCACAGTTGCACTTATCGGTCTTTCACTTGCAGGTGCAGCTGTTAAAGACGTTTTCTCATACGGCCCGCAGGACAGTAACGGCTCATTTATTATGACAGCAAATATCTGGGTATCTCTTGTATGTGCACTTGTTACTCTCTTTGTAGTTGTGCTCTGTGCAACATACGGCAGCAAGAAGATTAAGCTTGTTCCGTTTATCATCGGTGTGCTTGCAGGCTACGCTGTAGCTCTCGTGTTTACAGGTATCGGCTATGCAGTCGGTAACGATGCGCTCAAGGTTATTGATTTTGCTCCCTTCACAAATCTTGTTTCAGACGGTGTTACTCTCAAAACCTTCTTCGCTGTTCCTGATTTCACTTTTGGTCAGGCAATCAAGGGTATAAAGGATTTTGACGTAAACTACCTTGTAACTGTTGCTGTTGCTTATATTCCCGTTGCATTTGTTGTATTTGCAGAGCATATTGCAGACCACAAGAACCTTTCCAGCATTGTCGGTAAGGATCTTCTTGAGGATCCCGGTCTTCACCGCACACTTCTCGGTGACGGTATCGGCTCCTTTGCAGGTGCAATCTTCGGCGGTTGCCCCAACACAACTTACGGCGAATCAGTTGGCTGTGTAGCTATCACACGCAACGCTTCTGTTGCAACAATCACAACAACAGCAATTATGGCTGTACTTATCTCCTTCATCTCTCCCTTCATCGCATTCCTTGATTCTATCCCCGGCTGTGTAATGGGCGGCGTATGTATCACTCTTTACGGCTTCATCGCAGTTTCCGGTCTTAAGATGATTCAGAAGACAGACCTTGAAGACAGTGCAAACCTTTTCACAACTTCCGTTATCCTTATCTGCGGTATCGGCGGTATGGCTATTGCAATCGGTAAGGTTACAATTACAAACATCGCTTGTGCACTTATTCTCGGTATCATTACAAATATCGTTCTTAACAAATTCAAAAAGAAGAAAGAAGAAAACTAAGCTATGAAGAATTACGATAACGTTGTTATATTTGACCATCCGCTGATTCGTCACAAGATTGCAATCCTCCGTGACGAGAAAACAAGCATGAAGGAATTCCGCGAGCTTGTTGAAGAAATCACAACACTTATGACATACGAAAGCCTTAAGGAAGGCGTAATGACAACCGAGATTGAGGTTAAAACTCCCCTTGAAACCTGCACACAGACCGTTGTTGCAGACAATTCTGTTGTCATCGTTCCCATCCTCCGTGCAGGCCTCGGTATGGTAAACGGTGTGCACGTGCTCTTCCCCTCGGCAAGAGTAGGTCACATCGGTATGTACAGAAACGAAGAGACACTTATGCCCGAAACATACTACTGTAAGCTTCCTGCAGGCATTGAGGATAAGCTTGTGCTTATCGTTGACCCGATGCTCGCTACAGGCGGCAGTGCTTGCGACGCAATTCAGCTGCTCAAAGATAAGGGCTGCAAGAACATCAAGTTCATGGCTATTATCGGCGCACCCGAAGGTGTTTCGAAGGTTGCAGAGGCTCACCCCGACGTAAATATCTACGTTTCAACTCTTGACAGAGG
>JAZOUV010000045.1:0-15809 GCA_045658315.1 Eubacteriales bacterium | reverse complement strand
GCTCTCACTTTGGCAGAGCTGTCAGCGAAGCTGACTGAGATGGCTTTTTCGAAAGAAAGTAGGCAACGGTTTCTTTCGGAGAAAGCTTGGCAAAGAACTTAAATATTGGGTTTATACAAACATTATTAATTATCTGTAGGGGGCGACGTCCTCGACGCCCCGCGAAAAAAATAAACAAACCCGCACAAACAATATCTGTATTTCGTAGAAGCGATTTGCAAAATACCCGCTAAATATAAATAATAACAAATTTTTTTTGCAATTTACTTGACAAAACAAAATTACGGTGCTATAATACCCACATCTTAATAAAAAAGGCTATGACGAAGACGGTCGAAAAATTTTATGCACAGAGAGTCGGTGGTTGGTGTAAACCGACGATAAAATTTTTTAAGTACCCATCACTTCCGAGCCGAAAGTCCGAAAGTTTATTTTTAAGTTAGTAGGCACTTTCCGTTATTGCTGCGTGAATGCATAGGAATTATTGGATTCCGAGAGTGGCGGTTGTAATGACCGCAATTTGAGTGGTACCGCGGTTGTGAAAGATATTCACACTCGTCTCAAACTTTATTGAGGCGAGTGTTTTTTATTTTTAAATATTCCCTCAAAACAGAGAAAGAGAGGAAAAAAATATGTCAACTTTTGAAACAAACAAGCTAATGGAAGTAGCAGTCCGTATCCGCGAAATGCGTGAGATTTTCGGTTTTACCATTAAGGAAATGGCAGAAAAGACAGACGTAACCGTTAATCAGTACTTGCAGTATGAGAATGGACAGCTTGATTTTCCTTTTACATTTATTCACAAGTGTTCGCTTGCTTTTGGTATCGGAATAACAGACCTTTTGGAAGGTAAATCAGCTCACCTTTCGTCTTATACCGTAACAAGAAAGGGAGAAGGTCAGGAAACTGCAAAGGAAGAGGGCATAAGCATCAAAAACTTGGCACCTATGTTCCGCAAAAAGATAGCTGAGCCTTATTGGGTACGTTACGAATACGATGAAGAATTGCAGAACAAGCCTATTCATTTGACAAAGCATTCCGGTCAGGAGTTTGACTTTGTTATGAGTGGCCGTTTGAAGATTCAGATAGGTGACAATGTTGAGTACCTCAGCGAGGGAGACAGTATATACTACAACAGCTCGACTCCTCACGGTATGATAGCCGTTGACGGAAGAGAATGTTTGTTCGTTGCTGTAGTTCTTCCCGGCGAAGAGCAGGCAGAGACGGAGCTGCGTGATACTCTTATGATGAGTCATCGCGGAAACAAAAAGCTTGTCAGCGAAGACTTTATAACTACGGTTGAAAACGAAAACGGTTATTTGCTGTCTATCGATTTTAAAAATGAGGATAAATATAATTTTGCATTTGATACGGTTGATGCTATTGCGAATAAGAGTCCCGATAAGCTTGCAATGATTCACCTTGACGTTAACAAGTTTGAACGCAGATTTACGTTTAATGATATGAAGAAGGCATCGGCTCAGTGTGCAAACTATTTCAAGTCTCTCGGAATTAAGAAGGGCGACAGAGTGATGCTCGTTTTGAAGAGACATTATCAGTTCTGGTTTGCGATACTCGGTCTTCACAAGCTTGGAGCTATTGCTATTCCCGCAACGCATCAGTTGCAGAAGCATGATTTTGAATACAGGTTCAACTCGGCGGGAGTAAGTGCTGTTGTTTGTACGGCCGACGGTGACGTTGCGAATCAGATAGATTTAGCTCAGGTTGAAAGTCCTACTCTTACGACAAAGCTTTTGGTTGGCGGAGAAAGAGAAGGCTGGAAGAATTTTAATGAAGAATACAAACTTTTCAGCACTCATTTTGAAAGAACGGAAGATACTCCTTGCGGAAACGACCTCAGCCTTATGTTCTTTACTTCGGGAACGACGGGCTACCCAAAGATTGCGGCTCATAATTATAAGTATGCTTTGGGGCATTATATTACGGCAAAATATTGGCACGGTGTAAGCGATGACGGTCTTCACTTTACAATATCGGATACCGGTTGGGGTAAGGCTCTTTGGGGCAAGCTGTACGGTCAGTGGCTTGCCGAGGGTGCTGTATTTACCTACGACTTTGACAGATTCAATGCGGCAGAAATACTGCCTATGTTTGCGAAGTATCAGATAACGACCTTCTGTGCTCCCCCAACGATGCTCCGTATGCTTATAAAAGAGGACATTTCAAAATACGATTTTTCATCTGTAAGACATATGACAACGGCGGGCGAGGCACTCAATCCCGAAGTTTACAAGCAATTTGAAAAGCTGACGGGACTTCAGATAATGGAAGGCTTCGGACAGACAGAGCTGACTTTGGCGATTGCAAATCTTATGGGCGGTACACACAAGGTTGGTTCTATGGGTAAACCCACACCTCTTTATGATATTGATCTTGTTGACGAAAACGGCAACTCGGTTGCAGACGGTGAAACGGGCGAAATTGTCGTTAAGATCAGCGAAAAAGTTCCCTGCGGTCTGTTTGACGCTTATTATAGAAATGAAGAAAAGACAAGAGAGGTTATGCACGATGGCTTCTATCACACGGGCGACACCGCTTGGCGTGATGAAGACGGCTTCTTCTGGTATGTGGGCAGAGTTGATGACGTTATCAAATCTTCGGGATACCGCATAGGTCCGTTTGAGATTGAAAGCGTTATCATGGAATTGCCTTATGTTCTTGAATGCGGTGTATCTGCGGTAGCGGACGAGGTAAGAGGTCAGGTGGTTAAGGCAAGTATCGTTCTTGTTAATGGTGTTGAACCGACAGAACAGCTGAAAAAGGATATTCAGGCATACGTTAAGAAGAATACAGCTCCTTATAAGTATCCCAGAATAGTTGAATTTAAGACAGAGTTACCCAAGACTATCAGCGGTAAAATTCAGAGAAACAAGCTTTGATAGATGTTTTTTGCATTTATTAGGCGGAATTTAAAAATACAAAAAAGTTGTTGACAAAATAACAAAGTTGTGATAAGATATCTACAATATTAATAGTAAAGGCTTAGACGAAGAGGGCATAAAGTACATTTTTACCCAGAGAGACGACGGATAGGTGCGAGTCGTTTAAAAATTCTTTGTGTTTGTAGCTTCCGAGCCGGAAGAAAGAAAGTTTTTTCAAAAAAGCAAGTAGAATCTTCCCGTGATTGCCGCGTGAAGGCATAGGAATTAATTGATTCCGAGAGTGGCGGTTATACTTTAGTCGCAATTTGAGTGGTACCGCGGGTGTATAGATTTATTCGCACTCGTCTCAAAGTCATTAACTTTGGGATGAGTGCTTTTCTTATCCCGGAAACGGAGAATGATTTTTTATGCAACAGATGACAGGTCTTGATTATAAGATCAGAGAAATGGCGGGGCGTATAAAAGAGCTTCGTGAACTTGAGGCGTTAAGCCCGGAAGATATGGCACAGAAAACAGGCGTTACGGTCGAGGAATATCTGCTTTGCGAAAAGGGTGATTGCGATCTTAACTTTGCTTTTATCTACAGATGTGCACTTGCTCTCAGCGTAAACGTAACCGATATTATTGAGGGTTATTCACCGAGGCTTAAATCCTATACCGTTACCAGACTTGGCACGGGGCAGAAGGTGTCTCAGGCACACGGTATGACATATTACAACTTGGCATACTCATTTACAAACCGTATTGCCGAACCCCTTTATGTAAGAAGTGTTTATGATGAGGATGCACAGACCAGAGATATTGAGCTTACCACCCACGCCGGTCAGGAATGTGACCTTATCATTGAGGGTAATCTGCTTGTGCAGATTGGTGAGCACAGAGAGATACTCGGTCCCGGCGACAGTATTTACTTTAACAGTGATACTCCCCACGGTATGATTGCCGTTAACGGTAAGGACTGCGTATTTTACGCTATTGTTCTTAACCCCACGGGCGAGCCTATCCCCGAGCTTATGCCTTCCAAGCTTATCAAGAGCAACACGGTTGTTGAAAAAGATACAAAAGACAGAATATATAGGAAATATATTGATGTTACCGAAAATGAAAAGGGAACACCTACTTCGATTACATTTAAAAATACAGATAAATTCAATTTTGCTTTTGACCTTGTTGATGAGCTGGCGGCAAAAGAGCCCGACAAGCTTGCTATGCTTCATATCTCCAAAGACAAGACGGAGAGAAGATTTACATTCAAGGATATAAAACGAGCTTCTGCTCAATGTGCAAACTACTTCAAGTCCCTCGGTATCAAGAAGGGCGACAGAGTAATGCTCGTTCTGAAACGCCATTACCAGTTTTGGTTTGCAATGCTGGGATTAAACAAGCTTGGTGCAATTGCAATTCCTGCTACAAATCAGCTTGTTGAGCATGATTTTGAATACCGCTTTAATTCTGCGGGAGTTTGTGCTATAATATGTACTGCGGACGGCGATACCGTGCACCAGGTTGAGCTTGCGGCTGAAAAGAGCCCTACCCTTAAGCATAAGCTTATTGTAAACGGCGAAAGAGAGGGGTGGAGAAGCTTTGATGAGGAATATACTCTCTACAGTTCTCATTTTGACAGAAAAGAAGATTCCCCCTGCGGCGATGACCTTATGCTCATGTTCTTTACATCGGGCACATCGGGGTATCCCAAGATCGCCGCACACAACTATAAATATGCGTTGGGTCATTTCCATACTGCAAAGTACTGGCACAACGTTGATCCCGACGGACTACATTTTACCATATCCGACACCGGTTGGGCAAAATCCATGTGGGGTAAATTGTACGGACAGTGGCTATGCGAGGCGGCAACGTTTGTATACGATTTCGATCGCTTTAATGCGGCGGAAATACTGCCTATGTTTGCAAAGTACAAGATAACGACCTTCTGTGCCCCACCTACAATGCTCCGTATGCTTATCAAAGAAGATATTTCAAAATACGATTTTTCATCGGTACGTCACATGACAACGGCGGGCGAGGCATTAAACCCCGAGGTTTACAAGCAGTTTGAAAAGGCGACGGGACTCCAGATTATTGAAGGCTTCGGTCAGTCCGAAAGCACAATGATTATTGGTAATATGGTGGGTGCTCCCCATAAGATAGGTTCTATGGGTCGTGTTACTCCGGTATACGACGTTGAGATTGTGGATCACGACGGCAACCCTGTTCCTGTCGGTGAGACGGGTGAAATTGTTGTTAATGTTAAAGACGGTGCTCCTTGCGGTTTGTTTACCGGTTACTACAATGACCCCGAAAAAACAAAAGAGGTTTGGCACGATGGATACTACCATACCGGTGACGTTGCGTGGAAGGATGAGGACGGTTTCTTCTGGTATGTCGGCAGAGTTGACGACGTTATTAAGTCTTCGGGTTACCGCATAGGTCCCTTTGAGATTGAAAGCGTTATTATGGAGTTGCCTTACGTGCTCGAATGCGGTGTTTCCGCTGCTCCCGACGAGGTAAGGGGTCAGGTGGTTAAGGCAAGTATCGTTCTTGTAAAAGGTACAGAGCCTTCCGATGAACTCAAGCGACAGATTCAAAAATATGTAAAAGAAAAAACCGCACCGTACAAGTACCCCAGAATAGTAGAATTCAGAGATGAATTGCCTAAGACGGTAAGCGGTAAGATTCAGAGAAACAAGCTTTGAGGTGATAAAAAATGTCAAACAAATTAAAGGTATCCTGCATACAGATGGATATGGCTTTCGGCTCAAGCAATGAGAATTTTGTTAAGGCAGAAAAGCTTATTCGTGATGCTGCAAAAAATAATCCCGACGTTGTTGTGCTTCCTGAAACGTGGAACACGGGCTTTTTTCCGGAAGAATCCATTGAAAACTACTGCGACAGAGACGGCGAAAAAACAAAGGCTGTCATCGGCGGACTTGCAAAGGAACTAAACATCAACATTGTTGCGGGAAGCGTTGCAAACGTTAAGGGCGGTAAGGTTTACAACACGTCATACATATTTGACAGAGAGGGTAGATGCATTGGCGAATACGACAAAACACATTTGTTTTCACCCATGAAAGAGGATAAGCACTTTCAGAAGGGCGACCGTATATGCAAGTTTACGCTTGACGGCAAGAGCTGCGGTATTATAATATGCTACGATATTCGTTTTCCCGAGCTTATCAGGTCTATGACGGTAACGGGGCTTGACTGTCTGTTCGTGGTTGCCCAATGGCCTGCGGTCAGAGTGCCCCACTTAAATGCTCTGGTTAAGGCGAGAGCGATTGAAAATCAGATGTTCGTATGCTGTTGCAATAGCTGCGGCAAGGCAGGCAAGAATATGTACGGCGGCAACTCACGTATCGTTGACCCTTGGGGCGAAGAGCTTGTAACAACGGGCGGCACGGAAAATATTATTTCTGCTGAACTTGACTTCGGCATTATCCAAAACATCAGAAGCACAATAAACGTGTTTGCTGACAGACGTCCCGAGCTATATAACATTAAGTAATATATTTATTCCATATATAAAGGAGAAATAAAAATGAAGTATCAATTTCCGGTAACAAGAACAACAAATCCAAAAGTACGTCCCGAAGACGAATCTAAGCTTGGTTTTGCAAGATATTTTACAGACCATATGTTCGTTATGGACTATGACGAAGGTCAAGGCTGGCACGACGGAAGAGTAATTCCTCACGAGCCCATTCTTATTGAGCCTGCATCTTGTGTTCTTCACTATGCACAGATGATGTTTGAAGGTATGAAGGCGTACAGACGTCCCGACGGCACAGTACAGCTTTTCAGACCGGATATGAACGCAAAGAGAATGGCAAGAACAAACGAGAGAATGTGTATTCCCGAACTTCCCGAGGAATTGCTTATTGCAGGTGTTGAAGCGGTTATTCGCGAGGACATTGATTGGGTACCCTCTGCTCCCGGCACGGCACTTTACATTCGTCCCTTTATTTTCGGCGACGAGGTATCTTTCTCCGTTCTTCCCGCAAAGCACTACAGATTTATGGTGATTCTCAGTCCAACGGGCTCTTACTATGCGGCTAACGACGGCGGGCTTTCCACCACAAGAATCTACGTTCAGGATGAATATATCAGAGCTGCAAAGGGCGGTACAGGCTACGCAAAGGTAGGCGGTAACTACGGCGGCGGTATGAGAGCATCTCAGGACGCTATCAAGTATAACTGCAAAGACGTTCTCTGGCTTGATGCAGAAGAACACAAGTACGTTGAAGAAATCGGTACGTCAAACGCATTTTTCCGTATTAATGACGAGGTTATTACAGCCCCCCTTTCAAGCGGAACAATCCTTCCCGGTATTACAAGAGATTCCGTTATCCAGCTTCTCAAGAAGTGGGGTATAAAAGTAACAGAACGCAAGCTTTCTATTGACGAGATAAAAGAAGCATCAAAAGACGGCTCTTTGCAGGAAATTTTCGCAAGCGGTACTGCAGCTGTTATTTCTCCTATCGGTTGGCTCAACTGCAAGGGAACCGATTATCAGGTTGCTGACGGTAAGGTCGGTCCTGTTGCACAGAAGCTTTATGACACGCTTTACGGTATTCAGACGGGTACTGTTGAAGACTTTATGGGCTGGACATATCCCCTTGATTTAAAGGCATAAAGTTATAATAAATGAAAAGAGTAACGATTTTTTCCGGCCACTACGGTAGCGGTAAGACCAATCTTGCCGTGAACTATGCTATGATGCTTCGGGATATGAATCACAAAGTCAGCATTGCCGACCTTGATATAGTAAATCCCTACTTTCGCACAAAGGACAGCGAGGAGCTATTTTTGCAAAAGGGGATTGAGCTCGTATCTCTGCCCTTTGCGAATACAAGCGTTGACCTGCCCAGTCTGCCTTCGGCGGCTTACGGTTTGTTTGACCGACGTGACCGACAGGTCATAATCGACCTCGGCGGCGATGACCGAGGTGCGTTTGCACTCGGACGCTTTGTACCACGCTTGAGAGAAGAAAATGATTATGAGATGATTTTTACGGTGAATTTTTACAGACCCTTGACTACGACTGTCGAAGAGGCATACGAGGTTTTCAAAGAAATCGAGTATGCGGCAAAGTTGAAGTTTACCAAAATTGTAAATAACTCGAATATCGGTGCAGAAACAAAGGCGGATGACGTTATAAAAACCGTAAAACTAACCGAGGAGTTGGCAACCTTTACGAATACCGAGGTTATGTTTACATCTGTTGAAGAGAGCATTGCCGAGGATGTATCAAGAATAGTCGGAAAAGATAAGGTTTTTCCGTTGAAATTGCAGAAAAAACTGTTTTAAAAGAATTAAAATTTCGGATAGGAGCAATCTATATGAAAAAAGTTAGCTTTGCAACAGATCATTGTAAGGGCTGCGGACTTTGTGTCGATGTATGCCCCAAGAAGATCATAGTACTTGCAAAAGACAAGATTAATAAAAAGGGACACTCTCCCGCCGAGATAACCGATCAGGAAAAGTGCATAGCGTGTGCTTTTTGCGCAACGATGTGCCCCGATTGTGTTATAACGGTTGAGAAATGAGGTGGATTTTGTGGCAGATAAGGTTTTGATGAAAGGTAACGAGGCTATTGCTGAGGCGGCCATTAAGGCAGGCTGCCGCCATTACTTCGGTTATCCTATTACTCCCCAGACGGAAATTGCCGCTTATATGGCAAAGAGAATGCGCAAGATCGACGGTGTATTTCTCCAGGCTGAAAGCGAAATTTCGGCAATTAATATGGTATACGGCGTTGCAGGCACGGGTATGCGTGTTATGACATCGTCCTCCAGCCCCGGCGTATCTCTTAAGCAGGAGGGGATTTCCTATATAGCAGGAGCAGACCTTCCCGCACTTATTGTTAACGTACAGAGAGGAGGTCCCGGTCTCGGCGGTATCCAGCCTTCACAGTCCGATTATTTCCAGGCAACAAAGGGCGGTGGACACGGTGACTATCACTTGATAGTTCTTGCCCCCGCATCTGTTCAGGAAATGGCTGATATGACTATACTTGCATTTGACCTTGCGGAAAAATACCGCGTTCCATCGATGCTTCTTGCCGACGGAACTATGGGTCAGATGATGGAGCCTGTTGAATTGCCCGAGGTTGACTACAAGCCTACCGAAAAGGATTGGACAGTTACCGGTACACAGATGAAGAGAAAACACAATATCGTTAATTCTCTCTACCTGCTCCCCGAGGAGCTTGAAAAGACAAATCTTGAACGATTTGAAAGATATAAGACTATCGAAGAAAATGAGGCAAGATATGAGTCCTTTATGATGGAGGATGCAGAATATTGCGTTGTTGCTTTCGGTATTGCATCCCGTGTTTCCAAGAACGCCGTTATTGCGGCAAGAAATATGGGTATCAAGGTAGGTATGATAAGACCTATTACACTTTGGCCCTTCCCCAAGAAGCCTTTGGCAGAAGCAGCCGATAAGGTTAAGGGATTCCTTAGCGTTGAGCTTTCTATGGGTCAGATGATCGAGGACGTTAAGCTTGCAACAGATTGCAAAAAGCCTGTTGAGCTTTGCAACCGTGTGGGCGGTATGATCCCCACTCCCGAGCAGGTTCTCGAAGCAATTAAGAAAATGGCAGGAGGCGAAAGATAATGGTAGTATTTGAAAAGCCGAAAAGCTTAACAGACGCAGAACTTCACTATTGCCCCGGTTGTACACACGGCATTATTCACCGCCTTGTTGCACAGGCGATCGATGACCTCGGTGTTGAGGGCAAGACCGTCGGTGTTGCACCCGTTGGCTGTGCTGTTATGGCATATAACTATTTTGCTTGCGATATGGTAGAGGCGGCACACGGACGTGCACCTGCTGTTGCTACAGGTCTTAAAAGAGCAATGCCCGAAAATGTTATTTTTACATATCAGGGCGACGGAGACCTGGCATCGATCGGTATGGCTGAGACAGTTCATGCCGCTACAAGAAACGAAAATATTACCGTTATTTTCGTAAACAACGCTATTTACGGTATGACGGGCGGTCAGATGGCTCCCACATCCCTTCCCGGTCAGGTAACACAGACTTCTCCTTACGGCAGAGACGTTGCAACGCAGGGTTATCCCGTTAAGGTAAGCGAAATGCTTTCCACTCTCGACGGTCCCGAATTTATTGCGAGAGTGGCTGTTAATAATGTTAAGAATGTTAAAGAGGCACAGAAGGCTATCAAGAAGGCGTTTGAAAACCAGATAAACAATAAGGGATTCTCTCTTGTTGAGGTTGTTTCATCATGTCCTACAAACTGGGGTATGACTCCCGTTGACGCACTTAAGTGGGTTGATGAAAAGATGATTCCTTACTATCCTCTCGGCGTATACAAGGACAGAAGTGCAACGAAGGAGGCTGAATAATTATGACGACAAATACACTTATAGCAGGATTTGGCGGTCAGGGCGTTCTTTTTGCAGGAAAGTTTATGGCATACAAGGGTATGCTCGAAGGAAAAGAGATAAGCTGGCTTCCCTCATACGGACCGGAAATGAGAGGCGGTACTGCAAATTGCAGCGTAATACTCAGTGACGAACCGATAGGCTCGCCTATTGTATCAAACCCGGACGTTCTTATAGCTATGAACCTTCCTTCACTTGATAAGTATGAAAATACGGTTGTACCGGGCGGTATGATTTTCGTTGATTCGACTCTTATCGAAAGAAAGGTTGAAAGAACGGACGTTAAGGTATTTTACATACCGACAACAAAACTTGCTCAGGAGATAGGAGCACCAACGTTAGCGAATATGATAATGATGGGGAAGTTTATAAAAGAAGTAGATGCCGTAACTCACGACAAGCTTGAAGATGCTTTGAAGAAAGTGGTTTCGGCGAAGCGTGCGGATATGCTTGAGATTAACCTTAAGGCAATCGACACAGGATACAACTATTAATTAAAAAAAGAAAATGTGTGGATTTCATCTATACATTTTCTTTTTTTGCTATATATTGACAAAATGTTAATAAAGTGTTATCATTGATATACAAATATATAAATAGGAGGCTTTATATTATGCCATCAAGAATGACCACTGTAATAATACCTATGGTTATAGGTGTTATAGCAACTCTTATTGTAACCATAATTCTCTGTTTAACAGTTGTGCCGGACAAAAAGCGTGATTCACTCAAGGGATTTGGAAGATTTCTAAATGATTTATTTAACTTTAGAGGCTTGTTGATTGAAGCTATCATAAAGACACTTTACGTTTTCATAACGGTAACGTTTGTTGTTGGCGGCTTCTTTATGCTTTTTGTGGTACACACGCAAGAAAACTTTTTCACCGGCGAAACGACTACCGTATGGTATGGCTGGATAGGTCTTATTGCAATGATAGTAGGTCCTATTGTTACGCGTCTTGTGTTTGAAGGAATGATGCTCTTTATTCTTTTGGTTAAGAACACGATTCAGATCAATAACAAGCTTAAAGACCAATACAGAATTGACGAATGCCATAAGAAAGAGAATAATCATAAACATGCTCCTGTTGCTCAGGTTCCCGTTGCTCCCGTACAACCCGCACAAGAGGCACAAGCAACGTCTGAAACGCAGGAATAAGAAGTACACTATCTAAAAAGACAGTTTTTCTGTAAGCTGTCTTTTTTTGTTGACAAAAAACTACAAAAATGTTACTATATTGTTAAGGATAGAAAAGGAGGCTTTATTATATGAAAAAGTTTTTAATCATTATTAGTGTACTGTTGTGTTTTACGCTTATGTTTGCACTTTTTTCTTGTAAAAAAGAGGATACCGGCAAAGTTAATGAAAACGTAAAAGAGACAGAGAATGAGACAGCAGAAGAAACAAAAGGCGAAGAAAAGCCCGTTGAACCTACATCTCCAAAAGAACTCTGGGAGCTTGTTGACAATGCAATGAACAACGTTGAGTCTTATGAAGCCGACCTTTCCGGTGAGGCTGTTATGTATATCAATGGATATAAAATGGTAAACAAGGGTTCGGGATTTTCAATTAAAATTGGAAATGAAAACGACAACGATTATTATCGTTACTTCTTTACTAAGAGCGATGTTTCATGTGATGAGCTTTCATACAGTGAAACTTCTAATAATATAGAAGCTTATAATCAAGGAATGACTTTCATTTCTACCGTTAAAGGTGATTCTGTTCAAAGTTTTTGTTCTAAAATGACTGTTGAAGAATATATTGAATTTAACAACGATGTTCTCAGTGAAGAGCTTGATCTTGCGGAATGTACGAAGAGCGAGTTTTCAAAAAACGAAGACGGTAGATGGAATCTATCTTTCTCGGGATATACAAAAAAGACTATCGGTGTGTTTTTGAAAGATGTTGGATTTGACGAAATTCGATCGAGTGTCGACGTTATTGATATGAAGATTTCTTTGACTGCCGATAATGAGTATCGAATAGACGAAATAGTATTTGAGCTTGTTTTTGATGTCGAAGAAACTGATACCTCAATCCCTGTTTTCAAGGAAGTAATGAAGTATTCAAAATACGGCGAAGCAAAGAAAATTCTTGAAGGAATTGAGCCTTCTGAATATATTGAAGTAGATGATATTACTGTTCTCGGAAAAGTCGAAGATGCTATAGACGAATATGCTGATTCGGCTGAAGGCAAATTTAAGCTTGATTTAAATCAGACTTTTAAAGTTGGGTCTCAATCAGAAATTTACAATGAAATAGACACCGTTTCTTTTGGAAAGGTTAATGGGGCATTTATATTTACCGTAGATTCAATATCCAATGGAACGACTGTTGAAAAAATAGAGTATAAAAACGGAGTTCAAACAGTTACTGCGGGGGCAGACAGCGAAAGTTATAGTTTGTCTGAGGCTGATGCAAAACAATTTGTTTATTTCCTTATTAATACAGCATCGTATGATAAATCTTACGTAACCAATATTGAAAAACTCAGCGAAGGTGTTTATAAGTTTTCTGTAGACACACCGGATATTTCCGCCTATGAAGAGTCATTAGCTCCTATGGGAATTGTTTGCAAATCGGGAAAGCAGAGTATAGTGGTTACTTTTGCTGATGACAAGCTTTCAAAAATTGAGAGCGATTTGTCGGTATTCGGTGAAATGGCTGTGGGTAGTAAAACTGAAGCGATGGAACTGAAGCAGCTTACTACGGTTACGGTAAATGCAGTTATCGACTCGGGTGCTAATATGTAAGTAATATTTGGTAAAAATGAGAGATTTGTCTTTTAGGGCAAATCTCTTTTTTGAATATAGAGTTTAAGTTTTTTGTACAAAAAAAGCAAAAACTATTGTAAAAAATGACGGTTTATGTTATAATCCCTTCTTGTGCATGAATAGGCATACAAAAAATAATACAGAAAAAGAGATGACATAATTTTGGCAATTTTATTATCAGTTTCAATAGCTCTTATAGCAGGGCTTCTTATGACGAGGTTGTTTAAACCTTTAAAGCTTCCGTCGGTTACGGCATATCTTATAGCAGGTGTTCTTATAGGCCCGTATTGCTTGGGACAGCTCGGTATACACGGTTTGGGCTTTGATACTCACGGTGCAGTAGAACAGTTAGCTCTTATATCGGAAGTAGCTCTTGGTTTTATAGCTTTTTCAATAGGAAATGAATTTAGACTGTCCGAGCTAAAAAAAACCGGCAGACAGGCACTGATTGTCGGTATAGTTCAAGCTTTGGTTGCAACGTTGTTTGTTGATGTTGCTTTGTTGGTGTTGCATTTGATTATGCCCGATAAGCTTTCAGTTCCTCAGGTTATAACATTGGGTGCAATTGCTACGGCAACAGCACCTGCGGCAACCCTTATGGTAGTTCGTCAGTATAAAGCAGACGGTCCGTTAACCCGCTTGTTGCTTCCTATTGTTGCACTTGATGATGCTGTGGGGTTGATTGTTTTTGCGGTATCATTCGGAATTGCAAAGACTATAATAAGCGGCTCGGTCGATCTTGTTTCAATAATTGTAAATCCTATTATTGAAATAGTTTGCTCGTTGATATTGGGGGCTATCATGGGCTGTGTGTTGACACAGCTTGAAAAGTTGTTTAACTCAAATACCAACCGTTTGAATCTTACGATTGGCGTGGTGTTTTTAACTGCATCATTGGCTATGCTCGATTTTCGTGTTGGACCCGTACATATTCAGTTTTCCTCCTTGCTTGTTTGTATGATGTTGGGAACGGTCTTCTGTAATATATGTCCCCTTTCACACGATCTTATGGCGGCATCAGATAAATGGACTTCTCCTTTGTTTGCTTTGTTCTTTGTTGTGTCGGGAGCAGAATTGGAATTGGGTGTGTTTGCGGACTGGGCAATTGTTGTTGTAGGAATTGTTTATATTATTTTCAGATGCCTCGGCAAGTATTACGGAACTTTTGTGAGTACGAAGGCTGCAAAATGTTCTCCGCAGATATGCAAGTATTTGGGAATTACCCTTTTCCCTCAGGCAGGCGTTGCTCTCGGTATGTGCACAACCGCAATGGCTTTGGGTGAGCAGGGCAACCTTATTAGAAATATAACCCTTTTTGCAGTTCTTGTTTATGAAATTGTCGGTCCTTTGTTTACAAGAAAATCTCTTGAGGCTGCAGGAGAAATTAAGCCTATGTCAGACGAAGTTAAGCATCGTAGAATTCACAAGCTTAACGCTGCAAAGAACAGCAAATAACTAACAATTCAGGAGAATATGGCTCAATGGCATTATTTGACGTTATGTCCAAACTTAAGGCTGTTATAATCGGAGACAGACAACCGAACAGTGAAGTGTTTGCGGATGAATCTGATTATTCGTCTGCCGATAACACAGCTGAAGTTGATTTGGATTACAAGGATAGATGCGTGCTGGTAGGTGTTGTTAGAAATACATATCAGTTTGATGTTTTGCTCAGAGAAAGATTTTATCATATCCCCATTTCACAGGTCAATGAATGTCAGTTTCCGGTAAAATATATAGCAATTTATCAGTCTAAGCGATTTTTCGGCAAAAATGCGGGTATAAGATATTTTGGTGAAGTGAAAAGCTGTTCTACGGTAAAACGCAGTAATATTCATGAAATACCTAAAGACAGTGATGAAAAATATCTTTACTTTAAGATTAAAAAATGGAAATTGTTGGACGAAGCTGTTGAGGCAAGGGAAATGGAATTTACTGCATTTTCAACAACTCTTTATCTTCTTAATAAAAGCTATGATTCGGCAGAGCTTCTTTTTCGGACTCGCGAAGAGCATTTGTTTTACAGAGAGTTGCTGAAAAAGGTGAAGCTGTTGGTTAGGTTAAGAAAGCCCGACGGCGGAGAGATGTCGTATAAAGATTATGCTCTTAAATTCAAGGACGGTATGATATATCTGTATTTCGGAGACGTATTGGAGTATGCTATCGGGTATGACATTTTTCTTGAAAAACCTACCGATATAATAAGAGAAATTTTTGATTATTATCCGGAGCTTTAAAAGCAATGCCGAGAGTGTCTAAAAACGAAACTCTCGGTGTTTTTATTTTGCGTATTGATTTGATTGGTGAAATAGTGTATAATAACACTATAGCTTTAAATTAAGAGGTTTATTATGGAAATATTTGAACTGTTATTTGAGTTGTTGAGATTTGGGTTGTTTGATGCTGTACTGTCCGATAACTCTGTTGAATTGCTGAAAAATGAAGAAATGCAGAAAAAAGTCTTCATTGCTGCAAAAAAACACGATATTGCTCATTTGGTTTCGTATTCGCTTGATAAAGCGAATTTGCTTGATAAACAATCTGCTTTTGGTCAAAAATGTGCAAACGAGCAGTTTGTGGCGGTTTACAGATATGAAAAAATCAATTACGAGTTGGGACGTATTTGTAAAACTCTTGATGAAGCAGAAATTCCGTTTATTCTTTTAAAAGGGGCGGTTATAAGGAAGTTTTATCCGGAGCCTTGGATGCGTACAAG
>JAZOUV010000044.1:0-2588 GCA_045658315.1 Eubacteriales bacterium | reverse complement strand
CCTACAGTGTAAGCCCACTTAGCGTTTTCAAATGCGATAGGCTGAGTTTCTTCAACTATCTTGTAGGGGTCAATGCCTTTTGCAGCACAGATTTCCTTGCATTCGTCGATAGAGGAAATGCCGTATTCTTTAAGAGCAGCGAGGATCTTCGCCTCACGTCTTTCATAACCTTCAAAATTTGCCATTACGTTTTCCCTCCTTTATTATTCGTGTCTGGGGTCGATATACTTAACAGCGTCTGCAAAACGTCCGTAAGTACCCATAGACTGTTTGTAAGCTTCGTTGGGTTCAACACCCTTTTTGATGAGGTCGGTCATCTTGCCGAGAGAAACAAATTCGTAACCGATAACTTCGTTGTTTTCGTCAAGAGCCATTCTGGTGCAGTAGCCTTCGGTCATTTCGAGGTAACGAACACCCTTAGCCTTTGTACCGTACATCGTACCAACCATTGAACGAGCACCTTTACCGAGGTCTTCCATACCCGCACCGATAACCAAGCCTCCTTCGGAGAAAGCAGACTGAGTTCTACCGTAAACTATCTGAAGGAAGAGTTCACGCATAGCTGTATTGATAGCATCGCATACCAAGTCGGTGTTAAGTGCTTCGAGAAGAGTTTTGCCGGGGAGTATTTCTGCTGCCATAGCTGCAGAGTGGGTCATACCCGAACAACCGATAGTTTCAACGAGAGCTTCCTCGATAATACCGTTTTTTACGTTAAGAGAGAGCTTGCAACCGCCCTGCTGAGGAGCACACCAACCGATACCGTGTGTGTAACCGGAAATATCGGTAATCTGTTTTGACTGAATCCATTTACCTTCTTCGGGAATGGGAGCAGGACCGTGATCGCAACCTTTTGTGACACAACCCATGTGAGCAACTTCGGTACTCATGGCGTATTCACAAGAAAATTCTTTGCTCATGATTAATTCTCCTTATATTAAGATATTTTTAATAACTCATTATTTAATAATTTCGCCGTAGCAAACACCGAAAGCACAAGCAGCGTTAGCTTCATCTGTATCAATATGCATAGCGGGAGCAAATTTTTCGCTGACTCTGATTACAACATCGTCAAAAATGGTAGTTCTTTCGGAATCAATCTTAACCTTAACGATTTCCTTATCCTGAACATTAAACTGAGCAGCAGCTTCGGGTGTAAGGTGAATATGTCTCTTAGCGATAATAACGCCTTCGGAGAGTTCAACCTCGCCTGCAGGGCCAACGAGCTTGAGTCCGGGAGTACCTGCAACGTCGCCGCTTTCGCGAACCGGAGCAGAAACGCCGAGTGTACGAGCGTCAGTGAAAGAAATTTCAACCTGAGTAGCAGGACGAGCAGGACCGAGAATGATTACGTTAGCGATTTCCTTCTTGGGACCAACGAGATTAACTCTTTCTTCGCAAGCGTACTGACCGGGCTGGCTCAGTTCCTTCTTATTTGTGAGTGTTGCACCCTTGCCGAACAATGCTTCGATATGTTCTGCGGAAAGGTGTACGTGTCTTGCGGACGTTTCAACAAGAACTTTGTTATCCATGATTATTTTCCTCCGTTTTTATAGAAAATATTTAATTTTGAATAATTTCAATCAAAAATAATTATACTATAAAAAATTAAAATTGTAAATAGGAATAAACATTTTTTGTCTTTATTTTAAAATATGATGGGAGAAAAATATGTCAGATATACAAAATAACGAAAATGAAAACCAAAGTGAAGCGTTAGAAAAAGAAAAAGTTGAAAATTTACAGCTTGAAAATGTAAAAATGAGTAATTCCATAACCACGACGGGAGATGGAGTTACTATACATTGTATGACCGTAATCGGTCAGATAGAGGGACATTACCTTTTGCCAAACGACCAGAAGGCAACCAAATACGAGCAGATAATTCCGTTGCTTGTATCGGTTGAAGAAAGCGATGAAATTGACGGACTGCTTATTATATTGAATACGGTAGGCGGAGACGTTGAAGCGGGACTTGCTTTATCTGAAATGATAGCGAGTATGAGTAAGCCGACGGTGTCGATAGTGCTCGGCGGAGGCCATTCGATAGGTGTACCGCTTGCAGTATCGGCAAAAAAATCATTTATAGTTCCGTCGGCGACGATGACCGTACACCCGGTAAGAACAACGGGACTTGTGGTAAGTGCACCGCAGACTTATAACTATTTTAACCGTATGCAAGACAGAATCTTGAATTTTATCGAAGCCCATTCTAATACGACGGCCGACAGATTACGAGAGATGATGCTTGCGAAGGACGAGCTTGCAACCGATATGGGAACGGTGCTTGAGGGTAAGGAAGCGGTTGAATGTGGACTGATTGACGAAGTCGGCGGTCTAAACGAAGCAATACACACCTTACGCAAAATGGCAAAGGGAAATTGACCTACTTTCTTTTAAGGAAAGAAAGTAGGCAAAGAAACCTTGAATCTCTTGGTCTGTACCACTTTTTATTATTAGTACAGACCTACTTTCTTTTAAGGAAAGAAAGTAGGCAAAGAAACCTTGAATCTCTTGGACTGTACCACTTTTTATTATTAGTACAGACCTACTTTCTTTTGAGGAAAGAAAGTAGGCAAAGAAACCTT
>JAZOUV010000043.1:0-5675 GCA_045658315.1 Eubacteriales bacterium | reverse complement strand
AGGAAAACCCTCTCAGTCGCCTTTCGGCGACAGCTCCCCCAAAGTGGGAGCCTTTGAGTTCGTACAAACCCATTGTTCAAGTTTTCTTTGCCTACTTTTTTTTAGGAAAGCCCTCTCAGTCGCCTTTCGGCGACAGCTCCCCCAAAGTGGGAGCCTTTGAGTTCGTACAAACCCATTGTTCAAGTTTTCTTTGCCTACTTTCTTTCGAAAAAGAAAGTAGGTGCGTAGGGAGAGATTTTGTCGCCTCGCTTTTTTATTTTCTTCCCCAAAAGCCTTGAAAAATGAAAATGTGTATAGTATAATATTGGTGTTAATTTTTGACATGGGGTTGCAATATTATGGTAGAACAAGTAAAACAAATTATTGCGGATCTGCTTGGTTTATCGGTTGATGAAATTGATGTGGACAGCGATATTATGGAAGTGTACGGTGCAGACTCTCTTGATGCCGTAGATATGGTAATGACGTTTGAGGAACTTTTTAACGTCTCCGTTCCCGACGAGGACGCCATTGAGCTTCGCACGGTCAGAAAAATCGTAAACTATATTCAAGAAAACAAATAAATTATTATATATTTTGGAGTGACTAATATGAAAAAAGCAGTTATGTACGGCGGCGGTAACATCGGACGCGGTTTTATCGCTCAACTTTTTAATCTTTCAGGCTATGAGGTGGTTTTCATTGACGTTGTTGACGCACTCGTTGAAAAAATGAACAACGATAAAGAATACCCCGTTTATATTACCAACGGCGACTCTTACGACAAGTACACCGTTACCAACGTAAGAGCTGTAAACGGTAAGGACGAAAACGCAGTTGCCGAAGAAATTGCAACGGCTGACGTTATGGCTACAGCGGTCGGCGTAAACATTTTGAAGTTTATCGCAAAGCCCCTCGCTGCAGGTATCGAAAAAAGAGCTTCCGTAAACGGTAAGTCCCTTAATATAATCATCTGCGAAAACAAGATAGATGCAGACAAATATCTCCGTTCTTTAGTTGACGAACACCTCTCCGACGCAGGAAAGAAATATTTTGAAGAACAGGTCGGCTTGGTTGAAGCATCTATCGGCAGAATGGTTCCAGCAACTCCCGATAACATCAAGGCAGAAAACTTCCTCGCTGTTTGCGTTGAACCCTACTGCACACTTCCCGTTGACAAAAACGGCTTCAAGGGCGAAATTCCCGAAATCAAGAATATGGAACCTTTTGCTCCCTTTGAATTCTTTATTCAGAGAAAGCTGTTTATGCACAATATGAGCCATGCCGTTACGGCATACCTCGGCAATCTCTGCGGTTATGAGTATATTTGGGAAGCTATAGACGATGCAAGAATCAGATACGTTGCACTCAGAGCTCTCCTCGAATCAGCTCTTGCTATGCACAAGGAACACGGCGTTGGTATAGCAGAATTGCTCGACCATTGCTATGACTTGCTCAACAGATTTACAAACAAGCTTCTCGGTGATACTATCGCAAGAGTAGGCAGAGATACACAGAGAAAGCTCAATAAAGAAGACAGAATCGTCGGTGCTCTCAACCTTTGCAAGAAAATGGGCGTTGAAGCAAGATATCTTTACATTGCAGTAGCGGCAGGTCTTCACTTCGCTCCCGACGGCGACGATTCCTCTATTGAAATTAAGAACTTCACAAAGGAAAACGGCGTTAAGGCCGCACTTGCAAAATACTGCGATATCACAGACGAAAAAGATGTTGCGGAAATTGAATACTGGTACGAAAACCTTAAAAACGGTATTGACTGCGTAAAATAAGAAACTATCCGCCTATGAAAAGAACTAAGCTTATTGACAGAAGACTCCCCGGTTACACAAAAGGCGAAGAGATATTCAATATGGTTTCACATATCGTAGGAGGCGGGTTTGGCATAATTGCCCTCGTCTCCTGCGTTATATATTCCTTTCTCTTCAGCGATGTGTACGGAATAGTAGGCAGTTTTATTTACGGCATTTCGATGATATTGCTTTACACTATGTCAAGTATATACCACGGTTTGCGAAATGGAACCGCAAAAAAGGTTTTTCAGATAATTGACCATTGCACTATATTTATTTTGATTGCAGGAACGTATACGCCTATAGTTCTCTGCTCCATCAGAAGCGTTAATCTTTGGCTCGGCTGGGGAATATTCGGCTTTGTTTGGGGCGTATCTGCTCTCGGAATAGTGCTTAACGCAATTGACCTGAAAAAATACGCAACTTTTTCGATGATATGCTATATAGGTCTCGGCTGGTGCATAGTTTTCGGCGGAAAAGCCGCCTTGACAGCAATTCCATTCGGTGGATTAATGTTTATCCTTGCGGGCGGTGTGGCATATACGGTAGGTGCTGTTTTTTACGGCGTTGCCGCAAAGAAGAAATGGCGTTATATCCATTCCGTATTTCACCTGTTCGTTGTCCTCGGAAGTATATTGCAGTATATTGCGATTATATTCTACATATTATAGCCCCTACTTTCTTGAAAGAAAGTAGGCAAAGAACTTTGCCTCTCTGGTTTGTACCTCTTTTTATCATTGGTACAAACCTACTTTTTTACGCTTTCTTTTAAAGAAAGTAGGCGAAGAACTTGCTTCTCCGGTCTGTACAGAGAATAAAATATGGTCATCCTGAGCGAAGGCAGTGTAACTGCCGTAGTCGAAGGATCCCATTATCTGTGCACAATAATTATGGGATTTCTCGATTCCGCTTCCTTCGGTCGCTCCACTCGAAATGACCACTTAATATTGTTTGCACAGACTTTATCCCAATATTGTAGGGCTCGACGTCCTCGACTGTCCGCAAAAAACAAACAAATCCGCACAAACAAAATGCCTCCCCACTTCATTTTGGAGAGGCATTTGTTATTTCTCACTTCAGTTCGCTTTCGGAAATAACCTTTAGGGCATCTTGCGAAAGAACGTATATATATTCATCTATATATGTTCCCCTCATTTTTGCAAGGTCGCCCTCCACACTATATTCATAGGCAACGCTTAATTCTTCTTTTTCAAACTTAAAGATTACATAACGCGTATTTTTATTATATCCGTATCTGTTCAACGAAACACCCATACCGATATAACCGTTTTCTCTATCAATATAATATGACTTATAATCGGTCGATATATACGAATCGGGCATTTCTATAGCGGAAACGGAAACCACCCTATCTCCCTCTTCCTTGTATATCTCAATTTTGGGAGTGCTCCAATCTTTTTGACCGATACCGAGCAGATATCCTTCGCCAAAATCGACGAGAGAGGTAGAAAAGCCCTCTACTGTTCCCGTTTCTTTGAAGGTAATGTTGTTCAAATCCGATAGGTCGAAGAAGTATACGGGGTCGGTAATCTCAACTGCCGTACATACGTATGCAGTATTACCGTCAAATCTTGCAGACTTTACGTTTTCTCCCTTGGGGGCAAATCTTTCAACAGAACCTACAACCTTTAGTGTATTTTTATCTATACAGAAAAGACTTGCATTTCTTCCCGTATCATCGGCAGAAAAACTGTACTGTCCTAAATCAGTATGCCATGTTCTGAATTTGTTCGTTGACGTAAACACTCGCAATATACCGTTATATTCGTCCATGCTGTACTGGTCGTTTACTTCGCCCTCTATAGTTACAGAGCCCATATAATTGAAGCCCTCTCCGCTGTAATCTATTCTGCATATTTCCGACGTTGTCGCACTTACGGTATAACCGGATTCCTCTGTTTTCTCGGTATATTCTCTTGCAAAATAGAAGCTGTCCTTGCTCGTGTATATAACAGGATTATAGAAAGACAACAGAGCGTAATCGGCATCAACGTTAAGTGTTTTTTCATCAAGCTTCGTCAAAACTGTATAGCCCGATGAAGAAAGTATTTCAGGTGCATAAATGCAGTCGGCTGATATGATATTAATTTTTGTTTCGTTTTCCGTTGTGTATGATGGAACGTACTCTTTAGCGTTTTTGTAGTTGTCGGGCTCTTCTGCATAATAATTGCTGACTATATAAAGTTTTCCGTCAACCATACGTGACGAAACGTACTCGCCCTCATACTTAACTATGTTCTTGAACACAACGTTTGCAGGATCGCTAACGTCAAGTGAAATAACGAAAAAACTGCCTCTTTGATTACTATTACTATATATAATAGTTACAGTCGTACAATCCTTTGACAAAAACATCTCAGCAGACTCAAGTGCCCTGTCGTATTGCATATCTATGTTTTTTCGCTCGTAAATATCAAAACAACCTACCCGCTTTGAATCTTTACCTTCAATGGAATATATAGATAAATACCCACCGTCATAATAATAGATATATTTATCACTTCTCTTGAAAAGGTCTCCCTCAATAACCCCTTTTACCTGATTGTCGGTAACTTCTTCATACTTTTCACCGACATCTGTAGGATAAGCAGAGGTTGGAGGTGGAAGTCCCAAATCAGTCATCGTATCTTCAAGCGGTAATTCAAAATCGGTATTCGTATAATAGAAACCATCACTTTCAGCACCCGCATTTTTTGTTGCCGCCCTGAAGAAATGTGTAACACCTCCAACGAGTACCTCGAAATTATTTTTATATTTTGACGGCTTAAAATAGTACTGATTCAGTTTTTCAATAACATCGTAATATTCATTGTCGGAGTATTTAGTCATTGCGGGAGCTTTGGTACTAAATGGGATAAACAGAACCAAGCTCAACGCAAACATAACCGCCATACATGCTGCCAAAACAATAAGCTTTTTCCTTCTTCTGAATTTCTTAATCGAAGACGGCTTTGCTTCCTCTATATATTTATCATCAATATTATTCATTGACAAAAGCCAAGCTTCTTTTTTCATATTTGTATTCCCTCCTTTAAAATAAACGTTTTAAATCTCTTGCGAAGCCGTGTAAGCTTTACCTTAACGTTACTTTCAGACAATCCGCAGTCGTCGGCAATTTCTTTAACTGTACTTAGATACCAATACCTGCGGACAAAAACTATCCTGTTTTGCTTGTTCAGCGACTCAAGGAATCGGTTGATAACATCCTTCAAAACCGTCTCCTCTGCAACCGGGTCAAAATCACTTTCTGCGGCAACAAAATCCTTTACCTCGTCAAGTGCTTCTTCAATAACCGTCGTTCTTTTCATAGCGTGGTTGTGGTAATATCTGTTAAGTGAAATGTTGCGAGTTAGTTTACCAAGAAACGTTGACAAAACGCTTGGTCTGTGCGGCGGCATTGAATTCCACGCATTCATATATGTATCATTTACACATTCTTCCGCATCGCCGTTGGATTTCAGTATATTAAATGCGATAGAAAAGCAATACTTGCCATACTTTTCCTGCGTTTTTGTAATCGCTTCTTCGGAGCGCTCCCAATACAGATCGACTATCAACCTATCTTCCACAATAACACCTCCTGCTTTTTTAAGGCCTTTCACCTATATACACAGTTTTTACCATCAAAAGGTTACAAACAAATAAAACTTTTTTCTTATTATAACATATCTATGTTTTTTAGTAAAGATAAGAAAAAAACCATCTCAAAAAGAGATGGTTTTCTTTGTGTTAGCATCGACCTATTTTACCGGACCGTCGCCAGTCAAGTATCGTCGGCACAGTACAGCTTAACTACCGTGTTCGGAATGGGAACGGGTGGACCCTGTACGATATAGACACTAACTAAAACAGCTTTCGCTGTGG
>JAZOUV010000042.1:0-39097 GCA_045658315.1 Eubacteriales bacterium | reverse complement strand
TGCCGCTTATACATAAGCAGGAATTAAATGTACCTAAAATAGATTTAATTGCCTGTTCTGATACAAAAGCCAATGACAGAACCGAAAGCACTCAAAAAGGCGTGCATTTCTTTGTTGATGATTATAGGTTTAACGGAATTTATGAAAATCCCGAAAGAACTTTTGAACGCTACTCTCAATACGCCTTCCTGTTATCACCCGATTTTTCAACATACACCGATATGCCTCTTTGGAGACAACTTGAAAGTGTAGCCAAAAACCGATGGGTAGGAGCATATTGGCAAAGCCGGGGGAAAATTGTTGTTCCGACTATTAGTTGGGGGTTAGCACAGACCTTTGACTTTTGTTTTGACGCAGTTGAAAACAACGCTATAATAGCCGTTGGTATGATAGGCTGTAAGCACACTAAGCTAAAATTTATGCGTGGCTATAATGCAATGCTTGAAAAAATAAGTCCATCGCAAATAATTTGCTTTGGCACACCTTTTCCCGAAATGGAAGGTAACATCTTTGTTGTAGATTATAATGAATCAAGAAAGGTGGTACGATAAATGGGAGGAAGAGGAACCTTTGCAAGCGGTAATAATGTCGCATATACATATGAAACTGTCGGGAAAATAGACGAAGTAAAGATACTAAAGGGCACAGGAAACAAACATAGTTTGCCGGAAGAAGCACATTCAAGCAGTGCATACATAAAATTAAAGCCGGACGGAACATTCCATGAAATGCGGTTTTACGATAAGGATCATTATTTGACTTTTGAAATTGCATATCATCAAGAGAAATCTCTTCGTAGTGGAGACAGACCTATTTTACATTATCACACGTATGATAGAAATTTCAATAGATCTGGTGCGATAAAAGCAACCAAAGCTATGTATAAGCGTTACAAAAAGTATTTAAAAGGAGTGAAACGGTAATGCAGGGCGGAGATTTAAAAGATTTTATTGATGGTTTGTACTATGGGTATGAATTGATATTTGAATACAAAGGAGTTAAATATTTTATTCAAGGATGGCACGAAAACGATAAAAATTATATGTGCTTAGATATACCATATAGAGAAAGCAATGATTATGTGTGGGAATATGAAGCAAAAACTATGAGAGAGTGTGCCGAAGCTTTCTTAGATGAAAAATTATGGGATGGGAAAACATTTTACGAAATCGAAAAAGACGTTGTGTGGAGTGATTGGTGAGGTGTCAATAATGACCAAAAACGAATTTAATGAGTTGTTTGATCAAATGTGTTATGGACACGAGGCGGAAATATCATATAAAGGTAAACAATATTTTCTCGAATGGAACAAAATGACACTTACAGTGTATGACACAACAGATGAGCATAGTTCTATAGTTGCAGAAATCTGTGCAAAAGATATTATATCAACAGTCACTAAATATTTTGACACCCCGATTTTTGATAATAATAAGTTAAATGTAATATACGGAGATATCGAGATTATTGATATAGAGTAAGATACAACCATATGCAAATATAAACACGACATTCAATCGAATGCCGTGTTTTTTCTTTGGTGCAACATTGTTGTATTGACTTTATCTCATAAAAAACAAGTTAATTGCCGCACCAAATTTTACATTATTTACTACACCATTTACTACACCATTTTGTTGTGGAGTTATATGGAAATATATAGGGATACATTTTAATTAACCTTCAAAAAGCCTTGTATAATATGAGTTTTATCGACTTTTATGGAGATTTATAGAGAAATGGAAATAGGGGTATAGATTACAATTCCAAGTTTCATTATCTTTCTCCGTTTTCATATATAATGTTTAAATATTATATATCTTTTTCTCTTCTATATCAAGTATTTGACAAAAATTTTATAAAAAAGAATGCTTCCCTCTCATTTGTTATCATAGAAAAAGATAATAATTTTGGCAAATTATACATATTTCGCGAAAAATATGGCAAAACTATTGACATTTCGTTTAATATGTGTTAATATGAATTTAGTTAAAAAAATAACAATCTTAACATTCGACAAAAAGGAGTAATCAAAAATGAGCACAACTATTCTTGTTATTGATGACGACATCAATATATGCGAAATGCTTCGTGTATATCTCGAAAATGAAGGTTATGAAGTTAAAACCGCAAACGACGGTGCAGAAGGTATCAACTCTTTTAAGATCTATGAACCGGATCTTGTACTCCTCGATATTATGCTTCCCAAAAAAGACGGCTGGCAGGTGTGTCGCGAAATTCGTGAAATGTCCTCCAAGCCTGTTATTATGATCACGGCAAAGGGCGACGTTTTTGACAAAGTTCTCGGACTTGAGCTTGGTGCTGACGACTTCGTTGTTAAGCCTTTTGATATGAAAGAGCTTTCTGCCCGTGTAAAAGCTGTCCTCAGAAGATATTCCGCAAAAGATACAAAAGAAGAGGAAGAAGTCATTAAATTTGATAATATTGAAGTCAGCCTTCAGAAATATGAGCTTAAAATCAAGGGTAAATCCGTTGATATACCGCCTAAGGAACTTGAGCTCTTCTACTTCCTTGCTCAAAACTACAACAGAGTATTTACCAGAGATCAGCTTCTTGACAAGGTTTGGGGCTTTGATTATCTGGGCGACTCCAGGACAGTAGACGTTCACGTTAAGCGTCTCCGCGAAAAGCTCGAAGGCGTTTCTGATAAGTGGATACTTAAAACTGTATGGGGCGTCGGCTATAAGTTTGAGATCCTTCAGTAATAGTAACCGGCACACTGTTTAATCATATCCGCCCCATTTTTATTTGAGGGCGGATATTTTTACGAGGTTAAATTAAATGATTAAAAGTATTTTTACCAGATACATAGCTGCATTTATGTGCATTATAATAGTCAGCTTCGCCATTCTTGCGTTTATCGCCGGCTCGATAATTTCTTCTTATTCGATAGACGAGAAAAAAGCTATCACGACCGAGGCGGCTTTTACCGTCAAAGACTTCTTCACGAAGGAGCTGTTACAATCGAACACAGCAGACCTTCAGCATTTTATCTACTACAATTACGCAAACCTAAGACGCACTCTCACTCTTTTTACGACATACGAAAAAGATCTGGTTCTTCTTCTCACAAACCTTGAAGGAAAGGTTCTCATAACCGACAGACTTGCCGATTCAGAGTATGTAGATGCACAAATTCCAAAAGAAATTGTAGATCAGGTACTTGCCGAGGGGAAATTGACCGACATCTCCAATATTGGAGGACTCTTTGAAAAAGACCAGATATATCACGCTGTCCCAATTACAAATAAAACAGCCTCAAACTGCGGTATTGTATTTGCTATATCTACCGAGACATCGCTGACCGCCCTTTCTGAAATAATGATAAGAACTGTCATTACCGCTATGCTTTGGGTTATGCTTGCCGCACTTCTAACGGTATATTTTATAAGCGAAAGAATCACCGCACCTTTGAAAAAGATAAGCAAAGCCGCAAAAGAATTTGCAAAAGGAAACTTCAAGGTGAGAGTTCCTGTTAAGGGTAACGACGAAATTTCCCAACTTGCCGAATCTTTTAACAATATGGCAGAAGACCTTGAGAATCACGAAAAAACCCGCAGTTCCTTTATCGCTAACGTCTCTCACGACCTGCGTACTCCGATGACTTCGATTTCAGGCTTCATCGACGGTATGCTGGAAGGTGCTGTTCCTCCCGAAAAATATAACCATTATTTAAAAATTGTTGCAACGGAGGTAAAAAGACTTTCCCGACTCGTCTCTTCCCTTCTTGAAATTTCAAGATTTGAGGCAGGTGAAAAGAAGCTTTCCATAACGGAATTTGACATTTGTGAAATGGCACGTCAAATAGTCATTTCCTTCGAGAAAAAGATTGACGAAAAAAAGCTGGACGTTGATTTTGAATGTGATGAATTCAACATTATGGTTAAGGCGGATATGGACTCCATTCACCAGATACTTTACAATATCTGCGATAACGGAGTAAAATTCTCAAAAGAAAACGGAAAATATACGATTTCCATAAAACAAAAAGGTAAACAGGTATTTGTATCCGTCTATAATGAGGGTCAGGGCATTTCTCCCGAAGACCTGCCGTTCATCTTCGATAGATTCTATAAAAGCGATAAAAGCCGCGGACTTGACAAAACCGGTGTGGGTCTCGGGCTCTATATATCAAAAACAATTATCGAAGCTCACGGTCAGGAAATTTGGGCTAAGAGTGCCTACGGTGAGTACTGCGAGTTTGTATTCACCCTCGAAAAAGCATAATACACTCGTTATTTACAAAGAAATAACGATAATTCAACAAATAAGACATTATTTATTAAAACTTTACTGTTATCATCAAATTGTAGATTGATTTTATTGTGATTATACGAAAAGGGGGATTAATATTGGATAAAAACCCCAAAAACATTCTCGGCAATAACACCCCCGAAAATGTTAAAGGTGTTCTTACAAGCGACAGCTTCCACACCTATTCAAAACTCCGCGAAACAAAGCTTCATTTTAACTTAAAACTATTTGCACTGTACTTCGTTGTTATATTACTTCTTGTAATTTCGGCTATTATTTTTGCTTCTACAATCAAAACTGCTTACTTTGATTCATCAAGCGAAACCGAAGAATCATTTGATAAAATTAACACCATCAAATCTGTTTACCAAGACAACGATACAATAAAAGTTGAACCCATTACCGACGAACTTTCCAGTCTCTTTGAAATTCCCGTCGGAGTGAAAATTGTTGAACTTGATTTTGACAACCCATTGTTTAAGGGCTTGAAAATAAACGATATTATCGTTGCTATTTCGGGAAAAAACATTCAAGATATTTCCGATATGGATTTGAGTGCAGAGGAATTAGAAGAATTAAGAGAAAACCCTTTCATCACATATACGATCTACCGTAACGGTATCTACAAAACAATCACCACTTTCTACCAATATGACTAAAAACAAACAAAAAAACGGGGGCTGAGCCAATGACTCAGCCCCCATTTTTACTCTATTGACATATTCTTTGGTTAATGGTAAAATAAGTATATAATTATGTTTAATTAAACAAAGGAGCAAAACTTCTATGGCTGAAAAATATGTTGTCTCACTTGACAGTATAATAAAAGAGTTTCAACTTGAAATTTTAAACCTCCCCGAAGACAAAAAAGTGATGATAGAGTCTTCGGACATCAGCCGTCCCGGTCTTCCCCTTTCCGGTTATTTCGGTTATTTTGACAATCTTCGCATTCAGATCCTCGGAAAGACCGAATACGGTTATTTGGAAGATTTCCCAAGAGATGTACAGCTTCAAAGACTTGATACTTTTTTTGAGAAAAAACCTGCGGCTGTAGTTGTTACCACAAACCTTGAAGTATCACCTCAAATGATTGCAATTGCAAAAAAATACGATGTCCCTCTGCTCCGCACCGAGTGGAGAACATCCGAGTTTACGGCAAATATTATTTCATCGCTCAAAGTCAGCCTTGCTCCGCGTATTACAAGGCACGGTGTCTTGGTTGATATTTACGGTGAGGGTATGCTCATCATCGGTGAAAGCGGTGTCGGCAAGAGCGAAACTGCTATCGAACTCGTTAAAAGAGGACACAGACTTGTTGCTGACGATGCTGTCGATATTAAAAAAGTATCTTCAAAAACCTTGGTCGGCTCTGCTCCCGAGCTTATCAGACACTACGTTGAATTACGCGGTATAGGAGTAATTGATGTGTGCAGAATATTCGGCATGGGTGCTGTTAAAGACACAAAAAAGATTGATATGATAATCAATCTTGAGCCTTGGGAAGACGGCAAAATGTACGACCGTTTAGGTGCTGATACAGAATACACAGATATTATGGGAATTAAAATTCCCACTACTACTATTCCCGTTAATCCCGGCCGTAACCTTGCCATTATCCTTGAAATAGCCGCTATGAACAATCACCAAAAGAAAATGGGCTTCAACACGGCAGAAGACCTTAACAACAGACTTATGAACATGATTCCGCAAGAATAATTTAAAAATCTTCCGAATCTTGAATAAACATAACTGTTATAGCGTATATCAGTTTAGAAAAGCTCTCACTTGCAAAACACATCATCTGAGGAGACGATATAAGTTTGCAGTATATTTCAAAGCTTTTTAGGTTGTCAACATTATAATTATTTTTTAAGGCTGTTCAAAAAACAGTACAGTATATCCCCTCTGAAAATAAAAAATCGCCTTTTTGAAAAAGGTGATTTTTTTATGTTATTTAATCTTGAAAATCAACAAGGTCATCCAGTAAAACATGCTCAAAACCTGCATCAAGCAGAGTTTTAACCGCTAATTCAATCTTTTCCGTAAAGTCAGGCTGATAAGCTACATAATCTTCATAGAAATACTGCTCGTGTATAAGTATTCCCGCGTACTCGTGCTTTGTAAGCTCTTCAAGCAGTCTCGGAAAATCACTAAGTTTCTCACAATTCATTGTGATACTCGCATCCATTCTGTAGTACATACCCGTTTCGGGCTCCTTGTACATCTTCAATTTTCCGTAATAGTCAACGGCATCATTCAGAGTAAAATGGTTGTAATTGCACAGGAAAGGATAACTCCCCCCAAGCATTGTACCAACAGAAATTTTTGCCTCACTAACGGGAAGATTTTTGTTTTTCTCAAGAGTAGCTCTATGTGCGGGTGACAGCGTATTCCTTATCTCAGGTGAATCATGTATGTCTCCTATTGTCGCCGTAATCATCTTTGCACCTTTGTCTGCCAACGCCTGCAAACCTTCTTTGGTCATTGATACCCAGTGTGCAACAAGGCTTCTTGTTATCATTTCTTTTCCCGCAAAATGCTCTATCGCCTTTTCAATCGCCGTATAGTCTTCCCATATCTCATCGTATGTTGCATTCAAATACGGAAAATCGGGAAACTCGTGCTTTGCGTGAAAACCAAATGATATCCAATCCTTGTTAGCCAAGAATTCTTCTTTGTATGCATCGGTCATCATTGAAAGGTTCCATGTTTTGTCTAAATTCTGATAGAACAGATTAAACTGCACCTTAAGTCCGTATTTGTCGTGCAATTTCTTGTGTGCCTTTAAATACGGATCATCAAAAACACTCGCAGGTCTGTTCTTCGATAAATTTTCAAGAAATCTTATGTTGTCATCAACGAAATAAGTAAAATACTGTTTCATTTTTAGTGCCCCTTTTTATTTACCTTCATAGGTAAATTCAACTCTTTGCATTTCTCCTCCGCCTCGGCATATTCCCGCCTTCACTACCATCGTATAGGTTGTGCCTTTTTCAAGTCTACCGAATAAGTCAACGAGTCTATCAAGGTGATACTCATATACGTTGTGTGAAAGTCCGCCCAATCTCTCCTCGGTTACAAGTTCGCCCGCCTTGTTATACACGCTGGCAACAATGTAACGAGTCGGGAAGTTTGATTTTATAACACATTCGCCAAACGTACCCTTTGCAAGTGTCTCGGGCTTGATTGCGGTATTGAGGAACAAATACGGTTTCTCAACTTCACTCTTTGGCTTGCTGTACACGCTCAATGTCATAGGCATAAAATTCGTACTATGTAAAGTCTTAAACGAATACAAGTGATTAACGTACCAAGTAGTCTTAACGCCGTCCGTTCTCTGTTTGTCAAAGCAGTTCGTCTGCTCGATACATTTTACCGTACTCTTCTCAGGGTCTATTTCGCCGTTTTCATTTCTAACAACCGCGGGTGGCTCAACAACCATTCTAAAATGACACATCGATCCGCCTTGCGTTATATTCTTATGTCCTATAAAGTCGCCCCTCTGCAATTTCGCATAAGCTTCAAACATTACTTGTGGGGGATTGGCTGCAATAATTTCACCCGTTTTGCAAATGCCGCTCGGAATATAAAAATCGCCTACCGTCTTAGCCTTAAACAACTCGTGTCCCGGCATCAAGGTCTCTGTATAACCGTCTATCGGTTCAACCTGCATTATCGCATTCAACAACGCTCCATAACAGGAAACCCCCGGATTTTCAAAAAAACTCGTCTTATCAGAAGTAAATGTTCCGTCAACAAGAAGTTCCTCGAACCGATGATAAGGTGTCATGAGGTCAGCAAACAACATTCCGTGATATACTTCGCCCTTTTTGTAATGAACTCCCACAGTCCAGTGTTCCCACTCCTTTAATATGGAAAAGTCCCCACTGCACGTCCAAACAATATTCGACATCTTGAACATATGGTCAAGAACCACATCTCTGAGCTCTCCTTTCGGAAAATCGAATACAAAACACTTGTAATATCTGCCGGGGTCAATAGTAAGCTTGCCGGTAGAATCCAAATTCATGTCATTTTTCATAATCTCATCCTCCAAGAAAATTCAGTATTAACATCTGTGAGCATAAAGCTACATCTTCATAATAAGTCCGATCACTCTTTTATTCAATGAATAATCTTATCCATTTTCAATATAAATTCCACACTATATTGACATATTTTCAACTATTACAGTCATATTTCCTCTTAAAAATGTGAAACAGCTGCAAAAAAACAGGTAGAATCTGTGGACATGTAATTTTTACGTTTGCCAAGAGCATATAACAATCATTTCGCATAAATCTGCGAAGATTAAAGTGCCTCCTTCTGCATAATCGTTGGTAGGATTAATTTCACTTAATCGAACCCCGTAATTGTATTGACTTTGAAAAAAATATTTGATAAAATAAACTGCAACCATATTTCAATTTTTTATATTGAAGGAAACATTATCATGGAAAAGAAAATTCTTAATGTAGGCGTTATCTCCTGCAACGGTATTGCCGAAAGTCATGTGAACGGTGTCATAGCTCACCCCCGAGCTAATCTTGTTGCTATATGTGACATCGACCTCGAAACAGCAAAGAAAATTGCCGAAGAAAGAGGGATAAAACGAGTTTATCGGGATTATAAAGAACTCCTTGCTCAGTCTGATATCGATGCTGTTATCATTGTTACTCCCCACCATCTTCACAGTGAAATGGCCGTTGCTGCGCTCGAAGCAGGTAAGCATGTTCTTTGCGAAAAGCTTCCTGCTTTTAACAGAGACGACCTTGACACTATTGCTGATGCGGTTAAAAAATCAGATAAAAAATTTATGGTTGGTCAAAGTGCTCATTACACGCCCGCCTTTAAACTCGCTAAGGATATTATAAACCTCGGCGAGATAGGGGAAATTGTATTTATAGAAACAGAATACGCTCACAACTATGAAAAGCTCATCAAGAGTTGTGAAGACCGAAAGTACGATCCTGCAAGATGGTGCCCCACCCACGAAAAAAACGTCATTGTTGACGGCATCTGTCACGCTGTTGACCTTCTCCGTTGGCTCATCGGCACTGATCCCGAGGAAGTAAGAGCTTATTCCACAAAGAAAATCTTTAACGACCTTCCCTATGACGATACACACATCGCTCTTATGAGGTTCCCCGACAACATTATGACTAAAGTATTTAGCTCCGTAAGTTGTAAGCGTAACGGTACAACACGTACTGTCATCTACGGTACTAAGGGGACTATTGTTTGCGATAGCAAGAACGCACAGATGAGCGTTTTTAAATCCGAGATTGCCGGAGCTACCGTAGGTTCTCTCATTCCCGATACCCCCAACTCAGAGCTTGAAGTTAAGTACCCTGTTGCTATCAACAACAATAACGCTGCCGATGAGTTTGCAGAGTTCGCAAGCATCGTTCTTAACGATAAGGAAGTTCCAACAACCTTCTTTGATGCTGCTAAGACGGTTGCCGCTTGTTTCGCTATTTGCGAAGCTGCCGAAAAAGGTCAGCCCGTTGCCCCCGATTACAATTTCTGATCAAACGCTCCGAAAGGAAAAATTATCATGAATAATAAGATTATTAAAGTCGGTGTCATATCATGCAGTAAAATGGCTACACGTCACATGATAGGTGTTACCTGTCATCCCCAAGCAGAGCTTGTTGCTATTTGTGATACAGACGTTGAAAAAATGAACGAAGTCGGCAATATGTTCGGCATAGAAAGAAGATATGAAAACTACAAGGAGCTCCTTGCTCAGTCTGATATTGATGCTGTAATCATCGTTACACCCGACAGACTCCACAAGGATATGGCTGTTAATGCTCTCGAAGCAGGAAAACACGTACTCTGCGAAAAACCTCTTGCTTTGACAAGAGAAGACTGCGTTGATATTGCAAAAGCAGTTGAAAAATCTGACAAGAAGTTCATGGTTGGTCAGATATGCCGCTACACTCCCGCATTCAAGGCTGCAAAAGAAATTATTGACAGAGGCGAAATCGGCGAACTTATGTTCGTTGAATCCGAATACGCTCATGACTATGAAAAGATACTTAAACCTGACAACTGGAGATGGGATCCCCTCAGAAACGGTGTTGTTGGCGGCGGCTGCCACGCTGTTGACCTTCTCCGTTGGATCGCCGGTGACCCTGAAGAAGTTCAGGCTTACTCCAACCACAAGATATTTGATCCCGAGCTTCCATACGATGATACAACTATCGCTATCATGAAGTTCCCCAACAATGTTATCGGTAAAGTATTCGTCTCGATTGCTTGCAAGAGAAAATATACAATGCGTTCACTCTTCTACGGAACAAAGGGTACTATCATCTGCGATAACAAGTCCAACAAGTTCCGGCTTTTTAAGACTAACGTAAATGATACGACAGCCGGGGGGCTTATGCCCAATCAGTTGAACACTGAAATCCCGATAGAAATTCCCGTTGAAATCAACAATCACAATGCTTCCGCCGAATTTGAAGAATTCGCAAGCATCATTCTCGATGACAAGGAAGTTACTACAACAGTTTACGAAGGTGCTAAGACCGTTGCAGCTTGCTTTGCTATCGTTGAGGCTGCTGAAACAGGAAAAGTTGTTAAACCTAATTATGTGTTTTGTTAATGTTTTTTGCTTATAAAAAATTATATTTTCGACGACTATGTTCACACAAGAATAAAATAAACAAATTTCGATAATAATTCACTTTCTTTTTAATAAAATGTACAAATTTTTCTTATTTCAAAAAATATTTCATTTTTTCTATTGACTTGTCTATAAAAATCTTGTATATATTATAATAGAATTTTATAATAAGAGAAAAGAAAGAAAGAAAGGAATGAGAGAAACATGGAATATATTTTTAATGTATTGACAATGATAGGCGGTCTTTGCCTATTCCTGTTCGGCATGAACGTCATGGGACAGGCTCTCGAAGTAAGTGCAGGAAATAATCTGCGAAACATTTTAGCAAAATTAACAGACAAAAAAACGGCAGGCTTTTTTACGGGTTTGGTTATCACCTCGATAATTCAAAGCTCATCTGCCACAACAGTTATGGTAGTCGGTTTTGTAAACTCCGGTCTGCTCACCTTGAAACAATCAGTCAGCGTAATCATCGGTGCTAACGTAGGTACAACGGTTACGGCTTGGATACTCAGCCTTGCGGGCATCGGCGACGGCAATATGATCGTACAGCTTTTCAAGCCCGAATCATTTACCCCCGTTCTTGCACTGGTTGGAATAATCCTATATATGTTCTGCAAGAGCCAAAAGAAGCACAATATAGGACTTATCTTTCTCGGCTTTGCAACCCTTATGTTCGGTATGGAAACAATGTCCTCGGCAGTAGGATTCCTCAAGGAACAACAGTGGTTCCGCGAACTCTTTATTATGTTTAAAAATCCCATACTGGGTATTCTTGCAGGTACATTCCTCACAGCAATCATTCAATCATCATCTGCTTCGGTCGGTATTTTGCAGGCACTTGCCAATGAAACAAAAGCTGTTTCATACGGTGCGGCATTGCCAATCATAATGGGTATGAACATCGGTACTTGTATCACCGCAATGATTTCGTCTGTTGGTGCAAACAAAAACGGTAAAAGAGCAGCTCTTATACATCTGTCATTTAACGTTATAGGTACAGCGTTCTTGCTTATCGCATTCTGGATAATAAAGCTGATTTTCAATATTCCTCTGCTCGACCAGTCGGCAACCTATCTCGGTATAGCGGTTTCTCATACAGCTATGAAAATTATCTGCACCGTATTGCTTCTGCCTATGTCGGGACTCCTTGAGAAGATATCTTATATACTCCTGCCCCAAGACAGTACTCCCGAAAAAACCGAAATGCTTGACGAGCGTCTTTTTGCAACCCCCGCCGTTGCTTTGGAACGTGCACACAAAGTTACTATCGATATGGCTAAATGTGCTGTAAAAACACTTACCGATTCGCTTGATCTGTTTGAAAATTATTCACCCGAACTTGCAACTGCTATTCTTGATGGCGAAGAACAGACAGATAAGTACGAAGACGCTTTGGGTTCATATCTCGTTAAGCTCTCAACTTTGAAAATCAGTGAAACCGACAGTGCAGAAGCCGCAATGCTTCTTAAGCTTATCGGTGATTTTGAAAGAATTTCCGACCACGGTGTAAACATACTTGAAGCCGCAGAAGAAATAAAAGATAAAAAGCTTACCCTCTCGGAAGCAGCTCAATCCGAAATTACAAAAATGCTCGAAGCAACAAGAGAAGTCCTCGGATTTGCACTTAAAGCGTTTGTAGACGGTGATAAGGATGCCCTTGTTGAAATTTCGCCTCTTGAGCAGGTTATTGACGAGCTCAAAGAAAAACTTCGTTCTAACCATATCACAAGACTTCAGCAAGGCAACTGCTCTATCGAAGTCGGCTTCGTTTGGTCTGACCTCATTACAGACTTTGAAAGAACGTCTGACCACTGTTCAAACATTGCAGGCTGTCTTATCGACCTTGCAAACCGCGATATGAACATCCACGAACACCTGCGTGCAATTAAAGCCGATGATACTATCTACAAGCAAAAGGTTGCTTACTATACAGAAAAATACGCTATATAAAACCTATTGTCATTAAGTTAAGAAAAAACAAATAAAGCCCCCCGCCATATCATCCTCAAGTGTAGCATCAGCGAAACGAAGGATCTCGGCGGGGGGATATTTTTATAATCTGTATTCTAATGTTTCTCTGTACTCGTTGTAGAAAGTCTCAAAAGTACCGTTATCGAGGTGCTCTCTTATCTTCTCCATAAGCTCATTATAAAAATACAGGTTATGAAGAACACAGAGACGCATACCGAGCATTTCTCTTGCCTTAAATAAGTGTCTGATGTATGCACGGCTATAGCTTTTGCAAACCGGACAGTTACAGTCCTCATCAATAGGTCTCGGATCATTAAAGAACTTTTCATTATTCAAATTCATTTTACCCTTCCAGGTAAACAGGTTTGCGTGTCTTGCATTTCTGCTGGGCATTACGCAGTCAAAAAAGTCAACTCCTCTGTGTACTGCCTCAAGTATATTTACGGGTGTTCCCACCCCCATAAGATATCTCGGCTTGTTCTTGGGCATAAACGGCTCAACATGGTCGATAACATCATACATAATCTCTGCCGGTTCACCAACAGCCAAACCGCCTATAGCATATCCCGGCAGGTCAAGCTCTGCTATCTGCTTCATATGCTCAATCCGCAAGTCGTTATAAGTACAGCCTTGATTTATTCCCCAAAGCATCTGCTTGGGATTCACCGTATCGGGCAATGAGTTAAGTCTCTCAAGCTCTGCCTTACATCTGTAAAGCCAACGTGTCGTTCTTTCACACGACCTCTTTGAATAAAGATATTCCGCAGGATTTTCAACACACTCATCAAACGCCATTGCTATATCGGAGCCTAAATTTGACTGTATCTGCATCGACTCCTCGGGACCCATAAATATCTTCTTTCCGTCCATATGAGACTGAAATGCAACGCCCTCTTCGGTTATCTTACGGAGCTGTGCCAGTGAGAACACCTGGAAACCGCCCGAGTCTGTCAGAATGGGGCCATCCCAGTTAAAAAATTTATGAAGACCGCCAAGCTCCTTAATAAGCTTATCTCCCGGTCTTATATGAAGGTGATAAGTATTCGACAGCTCCACTTGACACTTTATTTCACGCAGATCCATAGTTGATACTCCGCCCTTTATCGCAGCACTTGTACCAACATTCATAAACACCGGAGTCTGTATATCGCCGTGAGGAGTCTCAAACACGCCTCGTCTTGCATTCCCCTCTGTTTTCAATAATTTAAAAGCCATAATATCTCCTCAAAAAACTTTTGTAACCTATCATTTACGCTTAAACTGCTTCTCAATGCTGTCCTTCGTTACCTCAAATGCAACCGGTCTGCCATGAGGGCAGTATTTTATATCCGGCAATGTCATAAGCCTTTTTACAAACGCTTCGGTATCTTCCTTTGCATCGGGTCGTCCCGCCTTTATTGCCGCCTTACAGCTTGCTTGATATAATGCCTTTTCAAACACTATATCCTTCGTCAGCTCAGCACTTCCCGTACCTTGGGATAATCTCGTGCAAACTGTCATAAACAGATCCACTGCCCCGTCAAGCTCAAGCCCTACAGGAATTGCATAAAGCATCAATTCGCCGTTTTCTTCCACTCTCATTTCAAAGCCTATAGCCGAAATATCGTCGCAATATTCTTCTGCAGCCGCCTTTTCAACAGAATCAAGCTGTACGCTCACGGGAACCAGTAAAAACTGAAGAACATTCTTTTTCTTCTTCATATTTCTTTTCAATTCCTCAAATATTATACGCTCGTGGGCGGCGTGCTTGTCTATTATAAGTATCTTGTCTGCAAGCTCCACAAAAATATATGAATAAAAAGCTTCGCCGATTATCTTATAAAACGGCAGTTCCTCAGTCTTGGCATCATCCGATGCTTCATAAACATATTTACCGCCCGGACTTTCTTCTCTGCCGCTATAATTCTCATCCAACACCGCATCGGGCGAAAAAAACATTTCGTTATTCTGTATATTATCAAGCTTCGGAACACTTATAACCGGCTCATCTGCAATTACGTCCTTCGGTTTCCCCTCTTTAGAAATCAGATCCGCCTCAAAATTACCCAAGAACGCAAAATCCTTCTCAATCTTCATTTCCTCTGTAAACGAAATTCTTTCAGGATTTGCCTTTTCCTCGCGTTCCTCTATCGGAATAAATGAATTGATAATATTCAGTCCCTCTTGTTTTTTGCTGTTCTCATACTGTACCGAATCAAACGCCACATCCTTGCTAACCAAAATTTCGGGACGTGCAACCGTCTTTTCAAGTGCACATCTCACTGTAGAATAAACAGCTTCAAATATCTGTCTTTCGTCGCTGAATTTAACTTCTGCCTTCGTGGGATGAACGTTTGCATCAACAAATGCGGGATGAACCTCTATCCTCAATACACAACATGGGAATTTCCCATCGGGAATATATGAATCATATGCCTGTTCAAGAGCTGCTGACACAGTCTTGTTTCTTATAAATCTGTCATTAACAAAAATAATCTGCTGATTACGGTTATTCTTAACATTATCGGGATTGCCTATATATCCGCAAACCTTAACTCCCTCTGTAAGCCAGCTTACCGCCGTCATTCTCTTTATAAAGTCTCTGCCGTACAAAGCATATATAACATTTGCCAGCTTACCGTCACCGACAGTTGAAAATTTTACGCTGTCATCACTAATAAATTTAAAAGCAATATCAGGTCTCGAAAGTGCCAGCTTCTCAACAACATTTGAAACTGCCATTCCCTCGCTCATATCCTTTTTCAAAAACTTTCTTCTTGCAGGCACATTTGCAAAAAGCTCCTCAACAATAACAGTCGTACCGTCGGGACACCCTGTTTCTGCAACTACAACCTCTTCTCCGGGCTCGCACATCATCAATGTTCCCGACTTATCTTCACGTCTCTTGGTCATAATTCGCACCTTAGACACAGAAGATATCGCCGCCAAAGCCTCGCCTCTGAAACCGAGCGTCATGATCTTGCCAAGATCCCACTGATTGCTTATTTTACTTGTTGCATGGCGTTGTATACACACGGGAACGTCTTCTCTGCTCATTCCCTTGCCATTATCACACACACGTATAAAGGCTATACCACCTTTTTTTATTTCAACGGTAATCTTAGTTGCCCCTGCGTCTATTGAGTTTTCAATAAGCTCCTTTACTGCCGATGCAGGTCTTTCAACAACCTCACCTGCGGCAATAAGGTTCGCTACATGGATATCAAGTACATTAATTATTCCCATGTATTACCTCACCTCGGCTTTTATTACTGTATCATCTTTTTTAAATCAAACAGCACTCCAAGTGCTTCTATCGGCGTCGTTGTATTTAAATCAACGCCCTTCAGTTTCTCTATAACCTCGTTATTCGCAAGGCTCTCAAACGACAGTACTTCCTCATTCTCGACCGTATTTGTCACCCGTACAGTCGGTCTTCCCTCGGTCTCAATCTCTTTTAAGATCTCCTTCGCCCTCTTAATTACAGGGTTAGGCACACCTGCCAAAAGTGCAACCTCAATTCCGTAGCTGTCATCTGTTGCCCCCTTAACTATCTTGCGAAGAAAAATAAGCTCATCCCCCTTTTTCTTCGCCGCAATATTGTAATTCACAACACCGTCTGTCTGTCCCTCAAGGGTAGTCATCTCATGATAATGTGTTGCAAACAACGTCTTTGCCCCCAGCTTCTTGCCTGCACTGTATTCCGCGACAGCCTTTGCTATACTCATACCGTCAAAAGTGCTCGTTCCTCTGCCTATCTCGTCGTATATAATAAAGCTCTTCTTCGTTGCATTCTTGAGAATATACGCAACCTCGTTCATCTCAAGCATAAAAGTAGACTGTCCGCTTGCAAGGTCATCCGATGCACCTATTCGCGTGAATATCTTATCAACAACACCAATCCTTGCGTCCTTTGCGGGAACGTAGCTCCCTATCTGAGCCATCAGCACTATCAATGCAACCTGTCTCATATATGTAGATTTACCTGCCATATTTGGACCTGTTATAAGCATAAGTCTGTTTCTGCCGGTATCAAGCTGTGTATCGTTGGGTACAAAATAGCTGTCCTTTACAAACATCTCAACTACGGGGTGTCTGCCATCTTTTATGTCGATTACGTCACTGTAATCTACCTCCGGGCACACATAATTGTTCTTTACTGCAACATCGGCAAGGCTTACGTATACGTCTATCAACGCAAGTTTGTAAGCCGTTTCTTGTATTCTCTCCGCCTGCTCTGCTATTTTTTCTCTTATTCTTTGGAATATCTCATATTCAATACCCGCAATTCTGTCGGAAGCTCCGAGAATCGTGGACTCAAGATCCTTTAATTCCTGAGAAATATATCTTTCACAGTTTGCAAGCGTCTGCTTTCTTATATAATTTTCGGGAACGGGCTCCGTATTTGAACGCAAAATCTCTATATAATAGCCAAATACTCTGTTATACCCCACCTTGAGCTTCTTTATCCCCGTCTTCTCTTTTTCGCGTTCTTCAAGGTCTCTGACATACTGTTTGCCGTTGTTTATAACGTCATTCAATCGGTCAACCTCTTCGCTGTATCCCTTCTTGATTATACCTCCCTCGCGTATCGAAAACGGAGGCTCCTCCACAATTGCCGATTCAATAAGGTCATATATATCGCGAAGCTCATCTATAGAGTCGTGTACGCCCTTTAATTCATCACTCTTAAATTCCGCCAAAAGCTCTTTCACCGCAGGAATAACCGAAAGTGTCTGGGAAATCGATTTTAAATCCTTGCCCCCGGCACTTCCGTACATAACCTTGGTCATAAGTCTTTCAAGGTCAAGCACACCCTTCATACAGTCCGCTAACTCTTCTCGCTTGAAATAATCATTGTAAAGCTCGGTTACGGCATTCTGTCTGCGTGTTATGTAATAAGTATTTATAAGAGGTGTCTCAACCCATTTTCTTATAAGTCTTGCACCCATAGACGACTTCGTCTTGTCAAGTACCCAAAGGAGACTGCCCTTTTTCTCCTTTGAACGCATAGTCTCGGTCAACTCAAGATTTCGCCTTGTGTTCATATCAATTTCAAGATACTGCCCCGAATGGTATATGTTCAGCTCTTTTATATATGAACTATCGGTCTTCTGCGTCTCGTTTATATAATCTAAAAGTGCTCCCGCAGAACAAATAACGGCATCGCTTATTTTGTCTCCGTTTTCAATGGGGAGCTTACCAAACTGCTTTATAATAACGCTCTTAGCATAAGATAACTCGTATCTGTCTGACTGATTATCGTTCACAAAAGCGTTTAGTCTCTGTATAGCATAATCGTACAGCCCACGGCACATCTCTTTTTTTATATTAATCATTATCTCACGGGGAGCATAGGTCGCTATTTCATTAAGAAGCCTCTGAGCGTACTGTTCGCCTGTTATCTCCGTAGCACAAATATCGCCCGTCGAAACATCTGCAAACGTAACTCCCGCCCCCTTTCCGTCAAGGTAAACGGAACAAAGATAGTTATTCTTATTTTCGGTCAGAAGCTCACTTTCAATAACCGTTCCGGGTGTTACTATTCTTACTATCTCTCTTCTTACAATATCCTTTGCTTGAGACGGGTCTTCGGTCTGTTCACATATAGCAACCTTATACCCCTTGGCTACAAGTCTGCCAAGGTAGTTGTCAACCGCATGATAAGGCACTCCGCACATCGGGGCTCTCTGTCCCTCGCCGCAGTCTCTTCCCGTTAAGGTTAATTCAAGCTCACGCGAAACAAGAACCGCATCGTCAAAAAACATCTCGTAAAAGTCGCCTAATCTGAAAAAGATAATGCAATCCTTATTCTTCTCTTTTATATCAAGGTATTGCTGCATCATAGGTGTTACAGCCATAATATTTTCCTCACATTCAATTAATTACCGTACCGTACATAGCAAAAGTATCAGCCCTATCTATTCGCACATTGCAGAATTTACCTACAAGCGATTCGTCACCATCTATATGAACGAGCCTGTTCTTATCATTTCTGCCCGTATACTTATTGCTGTCCGTCTTGCTCTTGCCCTCAATCAGAATCTTTATCGTATTGCCAACGTATTCGCTGTTCAAATCCTTCGTTATACCGTTCTGCACCTCAAGAAGTCTTGTAAAACGCCTTTTCTTTATCTCATCGGGAATCTGACCTTCCATAGCCGCTGCAGGAGTATCTTTTCTCGGAGAATATATAAATGAATATACCGAATCAAATTCCACTTTTCTCAGCATTTCGAGAGTGTCCTCAAATTCCTCGTCAGTCTCGGTAGGAAAACCTACTATAACATCACTTGTCAGCCCCACGTCAGGCATTTTTTCTTTTGCGTAAGACACAAGCTCGAAATAACTTTCGGCACTATACTTCCTGTTCATCAGCTTAAGAACTCTGTCATTTCCTGCCTGAAAAGGAAGATGTAAATGCTTTACTATCTTGTCTTCCCTTGCCATTGTATCTATCAGCTTTTTGGACGCATCTTTTGGGTGGCTTGTCATAAACCTTACCCAAAAATCACCGTCTATCTTACATATATCGGTGAGCAGGTCTGAAAAATCATAATCAATGCTTAAATCCTTACCGTAGCTGTTTACGTTCTGTCCGAGTAATGTAAATTCTTTATACCCCAGTGCCGCTAATTCCTTTATTTGATTTATTATTGCCTCGGGCTGTCTGCTTCTCTCTCTGCCCCTTACATAAGGCACAACACAGTATGAGCAAAAATTGTTACACCCGTACATAACGCTTATCCAAGCCTTAAAGCCGCTTTCTCTTGCAACAGGAAGTCCTTCCCAGATATTGGCACTTTCGTGGTCAAAATAAAACAGTCTCTTTTTTCGGCTAAAAGCTTCAAACAATATTTCGGGAAAACGCCAGAGCATATTTGTGCCGAAAAGAAAATCAACATAAGGATATTTGTTCTTTATATCGTCCTTACGGTGCTCCTGGGTAACCATACAACCGCAAATTCCTATCTTGAGGTCGGGATTTGCTTTCTTCAAATGCTTGAACTGTCCCGTTATCGATAATGCTCTCAGCTCTGCGTGCTCTCTTACGGCACAGGTGTTTACAACAATAAGCTCTGCATCTTCAGGCTTGTCAGTCAGCTCGTAACCCATTTCAAGTGCCATTCCCGCAATATATTCACTGTCCGCTTCGTTTTGCTGACATCCAAAAGTCAATACGTGCACTTTCGGCCTTCTGTCTTTATCCGCCGTAAATAAATCGTTTTTTTTCTTTACCGACATCATAAAGGCATACTGTTGTTCTATTTGCTCGGGGGTAATATTTACAGTTTTATTTTCCATAGTTCCCCTTTTCTTTTTATTCTAACAATTTTTTCCCATTTTATATTTTTATTATTATATTATAACAATTTTATTCTTTATTGTCAATATAGAAAACCTTTCATAAAATGTATTAGGACAACAATTATTTGTCCGCAAAATAACACAAAATTAAGTTTAAAACATTTACGGTAATTCTATATTCACCGAAAAGGAGATGTACATTATGAATGATATAAAAATTTGCGTTATTGGTGGCGATCTGCGTATGATTTCCGCCATCCGCTTCATGTATAAACAAAACTACCTTGTATCCGTATTCGGTCTGCCCGAATCTACGGAAGGGGCAAAAATATGCCCCGATATAAAAAGTGCTGTATCGGATGCTTCGATGATAGTTCTCCCGCTTCCCTTCTCCACAGACGGAATACGGCTTTTTGCACCGCTATGTAACAAAGATATAAAAATCGCCGAATTATTATCCTGTCTGAAAGAAAATCAGATTATTGCCGGGGGAAAGCTCTCTGAAGATTTCTGTAAAAAAGTATCACAAAAAGGCTGTGTAACCTACGACTATTATATGTCCGAAAGGCTGACTGTCCTTAACGCCATTCCTACAGCAGAAGGAGCCGTTGCAATCGCTGTAAACGAAACTACTCAAACTCTTTTTGGCTCAAAATGCGTTGTTGCGGGGTACGGAAGAATAGGAAAAATACTTGCAAGACTTTTAAAAAGTATGGGTGCTGAGGTTACTGTCATCGCAAGAAGTGAGCAGGCTCTCACCTGGGCGGAAGCCGACGGCTGTCACCCTCTGCCTTTTTATAACGCTCCCCGTTATTTGGGAGATAAAGATATAATATTCAACACCGTTCCGGCTCTTTGGATAAACAAAAATATTATAGATTCAACAAAAAAAGATGTTGTTATCATAGATCTTGCCTCTGCCCCCGGCGGAACTGACTTTGAATACGCAAAATCTGTTTCAAAAAAAGTCGTTTTTGCCCTTTCTTTACCCGGCAAAGTAGCTCCCGAAACATCGGGTAATATCATCGCCGACTGTGTCCTATCTAAGCTGAAAGGAGGTTTATTATGATCTGTTACGCTATGTGCGGTTCATTTTGTACGCTTAGCTCATCATTCGAGCTACTTGATGCTATGAGTCATGGCGGCTATGACTTTCTCCCCGTCATGAGTGAAAAGACCTACTCTACCGATACTCGCTTCGGTAAAGCTTGCAACCACGTATCAAGGTTTGAAGAAATATGCGGTAAAACGGTCATACATACCGTTCAGGATGCCGAACCTATCGGTCCCAAGCTCCGCCCCGAAGCTATGATAATTTGCCCCTGTACAGGCAATACTCTTGCTAAACTGGCAAACGGTATAACCGACTCCGCTGTTACTATGGCAGCAAAAGCTCATCTAAGAAACAACAAGCCGCTTGTCATCGCTCTTGCTACAAATGATGCCCTCTCAGCTAACCTCGTAAACATCGGCAAGCTGCTTGCACGAAAAAATATATATTTCGTTCCCCTTGTACAAGACGACCCCGAAAATAAACCTTCATCTCTTGTTGCAAAATTTGCTCTCCTCCCCGAAACACTCGAGTATGCTATGTCCGGAAAGCAAATAAGTCCTCTGTTTTGCGGTTATACTTCGCCTTTATAATACTATTAGCTCCAAATATCTCATTTTAAGAAAAAACTATGTAAAAAAACAAAAAAATGCAGAAAATCTCTTGATTTTTGTTGAGATATATATTAAAATATAGATTCAAGAAAAAAAGAAACTTTATATAAAAGCAAGGGGAATTTAACCATGGCAAAAAAATTCAGAAGAATAGGTATGCTTACATCGGGCGGTGATGCTCCCGGTATGAATGCGGCACTCCGTGCAATTACAAGAGCTGCTCTTGACAAAGGCGTTGAAGTTATGGGTATATACGCCGGTTACAAGGGTCTTGTTTATCCGAACCTCAAACAGTTTACAGCAAGAGACGTTTCCAATATTATTTCCAAAGGTGGAACTGCCCTTCTCTCCGACCGTTGCCTTGAATTCAAGGAAGAAGAAGGTATGCAGAAGGCTATCCAAACCTGCAAGGATAATCAGATTGACGGTGTCATTGCTATCGGAGGCGACGGAACGTTCAGAGGTGCAACCGACCTTTCTGTAAGAGGTATCCCCACAATTGGTATCCCCGCTACTATTGACAACGATATTACTTCTACCGAATACTCTATCGGTTTTGATACTGCGGTAAATACCGCCGTTGAGCTTATTGACAAGCTCAGAGATACCTGTGAATCACACGCTCGTTGTAACGTTGTTGAAATCATGGGCAGAAACGCAGGCTGGATTGCTCTTGAAGCAGGTGTTGCTACGGGGGCTTCAGCTATCATAATTAACGAAATTCAGTTTGATGAAGATAAAATTATTTCTCAGATCAAGGAAGCTAAGAAAAATAACAAGAGAAACTTTATCATTTGTATTGCGGAGGGTGTTCCCGCTGTTTTGGGCGACAAGCTCTATTCCGAAAAGTTTGCAAAGAGATTCGAAGAAAAAACAGGTATCGAGACAAAGTTTGTAAGACCTGCTCACATTCTTCGCGGCGGTTATCCAACGATGCGAGACAGACTCCTTGCAACACAGCTCGGCAGCGAGGCTGTCAAGTTGCTTCTCGAAGGAAAGAGCGACCTTGTTGTAGGTGTTCGCGATGACAAGATAGTATCTACGGAAATCAGTTACGCTTTGATGCTCGACCGTATGTACAAGGGCACCCTTAAGGATGGCGACCTTGACAAGTTTACAAACGCTCAGGTAGCTGAAATGAAAGCATACTGCGAAAAGAGAAACGCAGACCTTCGCCGTCTCTACGATACAGCTTACGAAATGGCTCACTAATTATTATAACACAAAAGAACACACCGACAGGAAAAATCCTATCGGTGTGTTTTAACTTTATTGTCAAAAGAAAAACTTTCTTTCCATTACTTCTCTTGCAGGTCTGTAGATAGCTAAAAAAATCAAGAATAATCCCAGCATCGCAAGGGATACAAGCGGGTACAATGACCAGCCGTGAAATTCGCTTACATTAAACGTTATGTTTGCCATATATTCAATAAGCAGCATAAAGCCGCCGAGTACCATAAAAAAGCCGCCGAAAACATAGAGCTTACCTTTTTTTAGATACTTCAAAAGAGTTACGAAGGCCGTTATCAAAACACCCAAACCTCCTACAAGCGGGAATGCAAAAGACAAAAACCAACCGCCTTTTGTATGCAAACTTATGTATAGCAAATATACGCCTGCTGTGCAAAAAACTATCGGCACAAACACTACCGGATTCGGCTTTTTGAACCAACTTGGTAAAACTGCCGAAACATATCCCAAGCCTAAAGCACCTATTACATATCCCGACCACGTTACAGCCCTATATATACGCCAATCACAAAGAAATACTATAATAACGGCAAGTACAATTGCAAAAGTCAAAAATATCTGCAGTATATACGTATTTGCTTTAGCTCTCGGATATTTTTCAGGCGGATATGGTGGCTCCCCCTCTCCTTGCGTAAGGTCAGGATGAAACACCCTTGTGTTACAAAGAGGACACGTCTTTTCGCTGTCCGCTAACTTTACTCCGCATCTTATACAATACATTACATTTCACCTCTGTTCGATCTTACAAAAGTCTCTATTCCCATTTCTTGCATAACCTTGTGAAAATGATATTCAAGTTCAGGCTCTTTTATATTTCTTATAAAGTTAACGTAGAGCGTTTCTCCGTACGACAATACGCCGCAGTTATAGGGAGCAGCCGCCTGTACCCCGAGAATAAAATCAAAACGTTCAACGTAACGTTTCATTTCCGTCGGCAGTTGCACGTTACCCAAGTTAGAAAGAGACAGACACGATTTACATTCGCCCACCGCATTAAATATCGCTTTCATAACTATATTTTTAACAAAGAGTGGCATCACTCTTACCGCCATAAGCTCTTCACTTTTTACATTGGCGGCAATCTTCATTTTCATCTGCTTTTTGGTTATCTCATTTCCCATACAGTGAACGATAATTTTGCATATTTCTTCAAAGCTGTATTCTCCAAGAACGGGCAAAATTTCAGGCGTTGTATAAAGTGCAAAATTCCGCAAGGTCTTGCTGTGGAACAGATTACGCAAATTAACGGGCAAGAGCACCTTTATCGGCTTTCTCTTTCTCGTCGACGGAACTTTTTCAGCTTGTAAATTCTGCAATGCCATCATCATAACCGCACACAAAAATGTCGTAACACTTACTCCGTATTCATGTGCCTTATCTAATATGTCTTTTACCGATAGTTCAAAGCACGTTACGTTCAAAAAGCCTTTCCTTTCGGGTGTGCCCCACAAATGCCAAGCCGTATTTTCTTCTCTGCTTGCAGAAACTCTTCCCGAATATTTACGGAAGCTGTCTTCAAGTTCTTCCTCAGAAGGCTCTTCAAGTCTTCCTAAAACACCGTGTTCAGCAGGTATTTTCACACCATACTTTTGTTGCAGATATTCTGCCACAAGGCTTTTTAGAAATATCAAAGCACCTGTTCCGTCGGTCAATGAGTGAAATATTTCTACCGCTATTCTGTTATTATATACTATAACGCGAAATGCACATTTTGAAGTCTCTTTTTTCGACATAGCAGTTAAAGGATAACTGCTTTCGTCCATTATTTTCGGAGCTTCAGAAAGCTGTTCAAGATAATACCAGAACAATCCCTTTTGCAATTTTACGGCAATAGACGGAAAACGCCTCACCGTTACGTCAAGTGCCGTCGAAAGCACCTCTCTGTCAACATTTTCCGTCAACGTTGCAGATACTCTGAAAACGTTGCTCCAATTCTGCCGACGTGCCGCAGGATAAATCTTTGCCGCATTGTCAAGCCTTAGCCAACGAAGCTTGTTTTCTTTTGACATTCTCTTGTTTAAAAATGCATTTATCAGAGAGAAATCCTTCTCGTCTTCCTCAAGGTCATAGAGCAAATAGCCGTGCCACCTGTCTTTTGTTATAACGAGCTTTGACACATTTCCGCTTTCATTCAGTCTTTCGTGCAGACTTTTTGCATCGTCAAGCATTATTTCGTCGCTTCCTACAAACATAAGAGACGGAGGCATATTAGACAGATCGGCAAATAGTGGTGAAGCGTAAGGGTTCTTCCTGTCTTGTGTATAACTGTTTGCAAAAAAATCAAGCAATTCATAAGACATCGTCGGATCTATTTCTTTATTAATTTCGTATGACTCTCCCGACAAAGTCAGATCAGTCCAAGGCGATAATGCAATAATAGAACAAGGCAAAGCCAATCCCTCTTCTTTAATTCGCACACACAATGAATAACAAAGTCCGCCGCCGGCACTCTCTCCGCATAGAGTGATTCTGTCAGGGGTATAGCCTTTTTCAAGAAGATACTTATAACTTGTAAACACATCGTCAAGTGCCGACGGAAAAGCATTTTCAGGTGCTAATCTATATGCGGTGCAAAACACCCTTGCCCCCGTTTTTGCGGCAAGAGTCGTTCCAAACCCTTTGGCATACTCTATTCCGCCGCAGGTATATCCGCCGCCGTGAAGATAGAGTATCACCCCCTGTCTGCGTTCGTCCTTTGGGATTATCCACGCACCTTCAAAGCCTTCAAAGGAATGTTCTTTTTCGATGATCTGATTCTTGTATCTCGACACCATCATCTCACCTATCTTATCTTGACCTTTTCTTATGGTCTTTAAAGAACAGCTTTGAAGGAGAGGCTTTAATATCAACAGTTGGTTTCTTATCGTCTTTGCTGAAATCGCCATAATTCTTCCTTGTTTTTAAGTTATTAAATATTAAAAGAATGAAATTTGATTCGTTTCGGGAAGGTCTTCAAGCACCCCGTTATCACGCAACAAATCCACTATCTTTTTCGACAGCTTCGCACGTTCTGCAAGCTCCTCGATAGAGAGAGGATTTTCATCTCTTGCCTTTACTATATTCTGTGCAACGCTTTCGCCCAATCCCGCAAGACTGGCAAAGGGTATTCTTATCTTACCGTCCTCCGGCAAAAATGCCTTAGCATCGGATTTATAAAGATTTACGGGCAGGAACTGTATTCCGCGTGCAAAGCATTCGTTTACTATCTGCATTGCGGTATATGTATCCTTTTCAGTAGCAGATGCATCTCTTCCCTTTTCCTCTATCATAGCCATAAGCTGTTTTACCTTAGCTCTGCCGCCCATTACCGTCTCCCCATCAAAACCGTCTGGAGCCGCCGTAAAGTACGCCGCATAAAAGGCTATAGGGTGATACACCTTATACCAACCGAGACGAAAGGCTGACATTACGTAAGCCGCCGCATGTGCCTTCGGGAACATATATTTTATCTTTTTACATGATTCAATATACCATTCGGGAACATTATGCTCACGCATTTTCGCTTCCATTTCGGGTGTAAGATTCTTGTTTTTCTTACGCACGTTCTCCATTATGTTAAACGCATCGCTGTTGTCAAGTCCCTTGTGCTGTAAATAAACCATTATACTGTCTCTCGTACCCACACACTCGGAAATCGTACATGTACCTTCCTTAATAAGGTCCTTGGCATTGCCTAACCATACGTCCGTACCGTGAGAAAGCCCCGATATCTGCAGAAGGTCAGAAAAATATTTCGGCTGTGTATCTACAAGCATCTGTCTCGTAAATGCCGTCCCAAACTCGGGCAGACCGAATGTTCCCGTCGGACTTCCTATCTCTTCTTCGCTTACCCCCAACGCCTTCGTTGAAGTAAACAACGACATGACCTTTTGGTCGTTCATAGGCACGTCAAGTACGCTTATCCCCGAATAATTCTCAAGCATCTTATATTTCGTCGGCACATCGTGTCCAAGAATATCAAGCTTCAATATCGTATCGTGCAAATGGCTGAACTCAAAGTGTGTCGTTACAATATTACTCGTTCTATCGTCTGCGGGGTGCTGTACGGGCGAAAAATCGTATATGTCGTATTCGTGCGGAATAACGATAACTCCGCCCGGATGCTGTCCCGTTGTCAGCTTTATTCCTAAACATTTGTTTATAAGTCTCTGCATTTCGGCTCTGTTTACAGACACGCCCTTGCTTTCAAGATATTTGCTGACAAGCATAAACGCTTTCTTATCGGCAAGAGTCCCCAAAGTACCTGCCCTAAATACGTTTTCTTCACCGAACAGAACTTCGGTATATTTATGTGCGTCCGCCTGGACATCTCCCGAGAAATTAAGGTCGATATCAGGTGTTTTCTCGCCCTTAAACCCAAGGAACGTTTCAAAAGGAATGTCGTGTCCGTCATGTATCATATTCGTACCACAGTTGGGACAGTCTTTGTCGGGCATATCAAATCCCGATGCTATTGAACCGTCGGTAAAAAATTCGCTGTATTTACACTTGGGACATCTGTAGTGGGGCGGCAAGGGATTAACCTCTGTTACACCGCACATGGTCGCTGCAAATGACGAGCCTACCGAGCCTCTCGAGCCTACAAGATAGCCTGCGGCTTCGCTGTTTGCGATAAGCTTTTGTGCAATAATATACATAATCGCAAAGCCGTTACCTATAATAGGTGTCAGCTCTCTCTCAAGTCTGTTCTTTACAAGATCGGGTAATGGGTCGCCATACCACTCCTTTGCCCTCTTCCAGCACATTTCTTCCAGTTCTTGTTCACAACCGGGAATACTCGGCGGATAGAAACCTGTAGGTATAGGTCTTATCTGCTCTATCATATCGTTTATCATATTCGGATTGGTTATAACAACCTCACGGGCAGTCTCTTCTCCTAAATACGCAAACTCCTCAAGCATCTCGTCGGTCGTTCTGAAATATAGCTCCGAATCGCCCTCATCGTCAAATCCTCGGTCGAACTGCAGCATCTTTCTGTGTATCTCATCACGCTTTTCAACAAAATGGGCATCACAGGTTGCTACGACAGGTCTGCCTGCCGCCTTGCCTATCTCTATTATCTTTCGGTTAAAGTTACGCAACGCCTCTTCGTCAGCCGCAAGCCCCTTTGCTATCATAAAGCGGTTATTGGACAACGGCTGTATCTCAAGATAATCGTAATATTTCGCTATCTTTATAAGCTCACCCATAGGCTTTCCTGCAAGAACTGCAGAAAACAGTTCTCCCGCCTCGCACGCTGAACCTACTATAAGTCCTTCTCGCAGTTCGTTAAGCACCGTCTTGGGAAGCCGTGGATTTCTGTAGTAATAATCAAGATAACCTTTTGAAACTATTTTATAAAGGTTCTTTAGTCCCACCTTATTTTTGGCAAGAAGTATCATATGATATGGACGCAGCTTCAACGGGTCTGATTTTTCGCCCATAATTCTGCCCATTTCGGCAGTATCTCTTGCTCCCTCTTTTTTGAGCTTCTGACACATTACATCGAATATCTTTGCAAGCATTTCAGCATCGTTGTACGCACGGTGATGACCGAATTCGCCTAATTTATAATAATCAGCAATAATATTCAGCTTATGCTTCTTTAGTTCGGGATTCAAAAACCTTGAAAGTGCAACTGTGTCTATATAAGTAGGTTTAAAATGTATCTTGAAATCCTCACATGCCTTCTTGATAAAGCCTATATCAAAAGACGCATTGTGGGCGATAAGTATTCTGTTGCCCGCAAATTCAAGAAAGCTCTTTACTGCCTCTTCAGTCTTGGGAGCTCCCTTTACCATTTCATCGGTTATTCCCGTAAGCTCAACTATATTCTGCGGAATCGGACACTCGGGGTCAACGTATGTACTGAATATATCGAGTATCTCGCCGTTTTTAAATTTTACGGCACCTATTTCGGTTATCTTGCAGGTCTGAGCAGACAACCCCGTCGTCTCTATATCAAATATACAAAACTCGTCATCGGTAAAGTTTGCATTATTATCTCCATAAACAACACGTGCCGTATCGTCTACAAAGTACGCCTCCATACCGTAAATAACCTTCATTCCCGTCTTTTCCGATGCATACATTGCTCTCGGAAATGCCTGCACATTGCCGTGGTCGGTTATCGCAACAGCCTTATGTCCCCACTTTTGAGCAAGCTTTATCGCCTCCTCGGGTGCAATAATTGCATCCATCGACGACATACAGGTATGTAAATGCAGTTCAACTCTGTGCTCTTCGCTCTTTTCTTTTCTGGATATCTTCTTTATCTTCGCTATATCGAGTACGTTCATCACAAGCTCGTTTGAGAACTTATCAAAACGTACATTACCTCTCACAGCAAGTACATCTCCGAGGTTAATCTCCCCCGCAATCTGTGCCTCGTGAGACTCAAGCACCATTTTACAGAAAATAGACGAATCGTTATCTGTCATTGCAAACTCAAATATTACCTTGTCGCCGTTTCTGTTCTCCTTTGCATCTGCCTGAAACACCTCTCCGAATATTACAATTCTTCTTAAAGGCTTGTCCAAGCTTCTCATAGGTACGGGGTCAAGCTCAAACTTTTCACCGTATATATATTCAGCTTCCGAAGTGTCAAATTCGGTATCGCCGACGTGCATAATACCGCCCTCAAGCTTTTTAAGAACATTCTCTCTCTCTCCAAGTGCCGTTACCCTTTCAAGCTTCTTTTCTTCGGTATTATTCTCTGTTACAAAAGGAGCCGCCTTTTTCTGCTCCTCGTATTCCCGAGCAAGTCTTTTTAACTCTTCGGCATATCTTGCTTCTCTTTCCTTTATTTCAACATCAAAATCATATCCCGAATTCTCGTCGTGTATAATCTCTATCTTATAATCCAACCCAAATTCATCTTTAATTATCTGTGAAATAACCTCGGGAGTCTTTGCACTATATAAAAGCTCAATGCCGCCGTTTGTAAACGATATATTTATCGAAATTTTATTACCTTCTGTAACGAGAGTATATTCATTGAAAAAGCCTCTTGATATAACGCCCCTATGCCCTGCCTCAAGCAACACCTCGGACATATACCCTTCGGAAAACAGCTCGCTTTTATATTTCGGTATTATTCTTACGCTCCGAAGAACATAAGACTGTCTTATCGCTTCTTCAAGGCTGTATAATTCCTTTTTGTCTACAAGTCTTTCAAAGCCTACGTCAGCTTCTACCATTTTATGTTCTCGGCTTACTCTGACGTTTTCAACAAGACCGCTATCCATTATATCATTATACTGCTCATTAGGCTCAAACCTATTGAACAGTTCCTTCAATAACTTTGCCATTTGTTTTTCCTTTTTCACATTCTTTTTATTTCTTCAATAAGCTCGTCAATTATTCTGTTTTCGTCAATTTTTCGTACGATCTGTCCCTTTTTAAAAAGCACCGCTTCGCCGACACCGCCCGCAATACCTATATCGCACTCTTTTGCCTCGCCCGGTCCGTTTACAGCACAGCCCATTATCGCGACGTCTATCTTCTTATCCACCTTAAGCTCTGCCGTCCTCTTTTCAAACTCGTTTGCTATGCCTATAATATCTATCTTTGTTCTTCCGCAGGTGGGACATGAAATTATATTTATTCCGTTTTCCTCTGTAATCCCCAAGGCTGAAAGGATCGCCTTGCCTTCTCTTATCTCTTCTGCGGGGTCTGCTGTCAACGACACTCTTATCGTATCTCCTATCCCGTCAAGCAAAAGACTTCCTATACCTGCCGCCGATTTTATAACGCCCTTATGTACCGTTCCCGCTTCCGTTACTCCAAGATGTAACGGGTATTCGGTCTTTGAGGCAAGTATCCTGTTTGCACTTATCATATCCGAAACTCGCGAAGATTTCACGGCAAGAATTATATTATTAAAATCAAACTTTTCAAGAAGCGATGCGTGATATAAAGCACTTTCCGCTAACGCCTCTCCTGACGGTCTAACGTGTTTTTCAAGTATGCTCTTCTCAAGCGAACCACTGTTTACGCCTATTCTTATAGGCGTTTTTCTTGCGTTACACGCATCTACAACAGCCTTAACTCTGTCTTCTCCCCCTATATTTCCGGGATTTATTCTTATCTTGTCCGCCCCGGCATTTGCCGCCTCTATTGCCATCTTGTAATCAAAATGAATGTCGGCAACTATGGGAATTTTTATATCCGACGACTTCAAACGGTAAACAGTCTTTACCGCATCCATATCGGGAACTGTCATTCTTACTATATCACAACCGCATTCTTCCAGACGCTTTATCTGTTTATAGGTCGCTTCATAATCCGACGAATCTGTATTGGTCATAGACTGAACGGATATTTTTGCATCTCCGCCGACGTACATGTTCCCTACTTTTATCTTCTTGGATAAACGTCTTTCCATTTCTTTTCACCGTCTTTATCTAAATAAATTTTTTATGTCGTTAAAGCCTACAAATACCATTAACAGCATCAGTAAACAAAGTCCCGCAAAATGGATATATCCCTCTACTTCTCTCTTTACCGGCTTACGGAATATCAGCTCATATAGCATAAACACAAACCGTCCGCCGTCAAGTGCAGGAAACGGAAGCATATTGAATATTCCTAAATTAAGAGCAAGCAACGCACACATATCAAGCAAATTCTTTACTCCCATCTTTGCGGCATCGCCTATTGCGGAAGTCACCCCTATAGGTCCCGACATCTGCTCAACTCCTACTTTTCCGGTTACAAGATAAACAAGCGACTTCCATATAATGCTGACCGTCGATTTGCTGTAGTAAAAAGTATGCTTGATTATATTTTTTAAGCTTCTGCCCTCAAAATATACGCCGAAATCAACGGTGCCGAACACCATTCCGCCTTCTGTTATCTTACCGAAGACAACATTTTCAAGAACCACCCGTTCTCCGTCCCTTATAACCGTCACGTCGACCGGTTCTGCTCCCTCAAACATTATAGCCTCTACCATATCTCTGCCCGTATGAACTTTTTGTTTACCAACCTTTACGATCTCGTCGTTGATCTGAAGTCCGCATTCCGCAGAAGTTGCATTTTCACCAAAATGAGAAATGACATTGGTAGCATTCGACTTGTTTGATGATACTATTATAAGCACTGTCAGCACGCCTACAAGCACATTCATAAACGCACCTGCCGCAACTATTATCATCCTCTGCCAAACTGGTTTGTTATTCAAAGCATTTTCGTCCGCACTGTCCTCGTCCTCGCCTACCATACTTACAAATCCGCCTATAGGCAAAAGCCTTAACGAATACACTATTCCCGTCTTTTTTGAGGTCTTAGACAAAATTTTCGGTCCCATTCCCAATGCAAATTCGTTTATGCCCACATTAAACATACGGGCAGTCAGATAATGACCGAGCTCGTGTATAAATATAAGAATTCCAAATACAAATATCGCTATAACTACAGTCAATTCGTTTCCTCTTTTCGGTTACCGTAAATTAATTTACTGTTTTGCAAGAGCCTTTACAGCCGCCCTCGCCTCAAGGTCTGCTCTCTCAATCTCTTCTATTGTCGGGTCTTTTATATTCTTATACCCTTCAACGACCGTACTTACCATGTCCATAATATCGGTAAAAGATATTTTATGGTTAAGGAACAAATATACAGCCTCTTCATTTGCACCATTCAAAACAGCAGGAATCAAACCGCCTGCCCTCATCGATTTATATGCAAGCTCAAGGAGAACAAAAGTCTCTTTGTCTGCCTCAGCAAAAGTCATCTTTCCTACTTTTGCAAGGTCAAGCCTTTCCTGCAAGCCCTCATATCTGTCGGGGTATGTCAAGGCATACTGAATACAGGTACGCATATCGGGGACACCCATCTGAGCCAAGACCGCATTATCAATATATTCCACCATAGAATGTATTATGCTCTCACGGTGTACTACAACATCCACATTATCTATATCTACGTTGAACAAGTGGCAGGCTTCAATAACCTCAAAGCCCTTATTCATAAGCGTAGCAGAGTCTACGGTTATTTTCTGTCCCATATTCCATGTTGGATGAGCCAAAGCCATTTCGGGAGTTATATTCTCCAACTCCTCCCGCTTCTTTCCAAAGAAAGGACCGCCCGATGCCGTAAGAATAAGTCTGCTTACCTGCTTTAACGGATACCCCTCAAGACATTGAAAGATCGCACAATGCTCACTGTCAACGGGAAGAACACTTACCCCTTTCTGTCTTGCTCTCTCCATAACAATAGTACCCGCAGTAACAAGCGTTTCCTTGTTTGCCAAAGCAACATTTTTGCCCGATTCTATCGCCGCCAAGGTTGGACGAAGCCCTGCCTTGCCTATAATGGAATTCAGAAACATATCACACTTTACTTCAAAAGCCAGTTCCTCTATTGCCTTCTCTCCGCCCACTACACGAGTTGAAGTATCGGCAACCCTGTTTTTTAGTTCAAGTGCTCTCTTCTCATCAAGAACGGCACACGTCTCCGGAGAAAACTCTCTTATCTGCTCTTCAAGTCTGTCGGTATCACCGCGTGCTGTCAGTGCCTTAACTCTTATTTTGTGCTTTCTCGCAACTTCTATACTCTGTCTCCCGATAGATCCAGTTGAACCGAATATCGCAACAGTCTTCTCAATCATGCTCATACCTCAACAAAATTAATGAAACAAACGGAATATTCCCGAAAGGTCAAACAGCAACAAAACAAAAGGTGCCGATGCAATTACAGAATCGAATCTGTCAAGTATACCGCCATGTCCCGGCATAAGCTTTCCGTAATCCTTTATACCGTATTTTCTCTTTATCAAGGAGAATACAAGGTCTCCGCACTGAGAAACGACAGACAATACTATTCCAACGCAAACAAATGCAAGATAGTTTGCCTTTATTCCGTCAACAACTACCGTCATTACAAATCCGTATAACACCAAAGCAAGTGTGCAGAAGACTATCCCGCCAATTGCACCCTCAACCGTCTTTTTGGGACTAACATCGGGAATAAGCTTATGCTTACCAAAAAAGTATCCCGTGAAATATGCAAATATATCCGTAATCCACGGGCATATAAACACAAGCAGATATATGTATTGACCAAATGGATATTCTCTAAGCAAAACAATACTCGAAAAACCGTTCACTATAAATCCAACGGTAACATAAATCATAGCCATTGTTGAAATATCTTTTTTCCCTTTTGAAAAAACAGCTATTACCGCTAAATAGAAAACAAACACTACCAATATCTTGTGTGCAAAATTAAAAAATGACTGCTCATCACTGTATAATTTTGCACATATCGGCAACATTGCCCCTATAAAACAAGCCGGTATCAACACCCACAAGCTCTTTTCACCGATACACCTCATCATCTCATATATGCCAAGAGCTGAGGCAAAAGCAAGTATCATCGAAAATGCAATAGTATCCGAAAAAATCAAAAACGGTAAAAACACAAGTGTACATATTACCGCCGTTATAATCCTTGTCTTCATTTTTAAATAAATTCTCCGTAAATAAATTAAATAACCGCACCAAATCTGCGTGTACGTCTATAAAATGCTTCAACAGCCTTATCTACATCTTCTTCCGAAAAATCAGGCCAAAGCACATCTGTAAAATACAGCTCAGAATACGCTCCCTGCCACAAAAGGAAATTGGACGTACGTATTTCTCCCGCCGTTCTTACGATAAGATCGGGTGGCGGACAGTGAGCAGTATAAAGATTAGCTTCAATATCCTCTTCCGTTATCTTAGACTTACCCTGTTCTATAAGACTGTTTACAGCATGAACGATCTCGTCCCTGCCGCCGTAATTCAATGCAACATTAAGTATCTTGTGATACTTCGCAGAATCGCTTTCTGCCATCTCAAGCCTCTCTCTGAGCTCAGGTGTAAATCTACTCTTGTCCCCAAGGAAGTGTACCTGTATATCGTCCTTTTCCATTACGGTATAAAGATAATCTATATACTGACCGAGAAGCTCCATTATAGCCTTCACTTCATTTTCGGGTCTTTTCCAGTTTTCAGTGGAAAATGCATATACGGTAACACAATTTATGTTTATTGAACCGCAGTACTTAACTATGTTTTTCATAGTCTCAGCACCCTTTTTATGTCCAAATTCGCGTGGCATTCCTTTGCCCTTTGCCCATCTTCCGTTTCCGTCCATAATAAAAGCAATATGCCGAAGATTGTTGTCTGCAATTATTTTATTCTTTTTTTCTGTTCTTTTTTTTATGCCAAACATATAGTTTCTCCATATAAAAGACGGGCGTATGTCTAATTTGCACAGACATACACCCGCATATATTTTTGTCAGATATCCATGATCTCCTTTGTTTTACGGGCTGTTATGGCATCTATATCCTTGATATACTTGTCGGTCAAATCCTGTATTTCCTTTTCGGACTGCTTCTGCTCGTCTTCTGTCATTTCGCTCTTCTTTTTCATATCCTTTACCTTGTCGTTAAAGTCACGGCGAATGTTTCTGATAGCCACCTTAGCCTCTTCACCCATTTTTGCAACCTGCTTGGAAAGCTCCTTACGTCTTTCTTCAGTAAGCTGGGGGAATGTAAGTCTTAATACCTTACCGTCATTTGCGGGTGTAATTCCAAGATCAGATGCAGTAATTGCACGGTCAATACTCTTCAATGTAGTTGCATCCCAAGGTGAAATCACGATAGTTCTTGCATCTACTACCTTAACTTCAGACATCTGGTTGATCTGTGTGGGAACACCGTAGTAATCAACTGTAATCTTGCTCAAAACAGCAGGATTAGCTCTTCCTACTCTTATACCTTCAAGCTCGGTCTCATAAGAACCGATGGATTTTTTCATCTTACCTTCATATTCATTTGTTGCGAGTTTCATAAAAATTTTCCTCCGTTTATTTTAACTGTTAATTATTTTACAATTATTTTAAAACCGTACCAATCTTTTCACCGTTAACAACCCGGATGATATTTTCGGGGTCGTCAAGGGCGAACATCTGTATGGTAAGTTTGTTTTCGAGTCCAAACGATGCCGCTGTCCAGTCAAGTGCCTTAAGACCTTTGTTCAGTATGTCAACATAGCTTATCTCATCAAGTTTCTTTGCATTCTTGTCAACCTTGGGATCGGCAGTATATACTCCGTCAATATTTTTAGCCATAAGAACCGCATCTGCATTTATCTCGGCAGCTCTAAGAACCGCCCCCGTATCTGTTGAAAAATAAGGACACCCCGTTCCGCCGCCAAATATAACTATCTTACCGTTTTCAAGGTGCTTTACCGCATCTCTTTGTGTAAACGAATCTGCAATTCGTTCCATATCTATTGCAGTCATAACAACCGCCTCAGCTCCCACCTCTTCAAAACCTTGCTGAAGAGCCAAAGAGTTAATAACGGTTGCAAGCATTCCCATGTGGTCTGCTCTGCTTCTGTTCATCTTAGCACCCTGTCTGCCGCCACGCCATATATTGCCACCACCAACAACAATCGCTACCTGAACACCCATACCGACACATTTTTTAACGGTCGAGCATACTTCGTTTATAAAATCATAATTGAGAATCTCTCCCTTACCGCAATCCTTAGCCAACGCTTCACCGGAAAGCTTAAGAAGTATTCTCTTATATACGGGGCTTGCATTTGACATTGTTTTGTCCTCCCATTTTTGTACACTGTTTCTATTTTATATATTTTACCTTAAAAAGTGCATTTTGTAAATACGTTTCATTAAATTTATATATATAATAATAAACAAAAATCAACCTTTCCGTATCAACAAACAAAAAAGCGTACTGTTTTTGTGTAAAGTACGCTTCTTCCTATTTATTTTAATTCAAAATATGCGGCATTGACGCAAGAACCCGAATACGTTTTGTAATTCCAATCATACACCGTAATATTTCCTGCACACTCACCGTAAACGGTTACCTTATCGCCGACTGCCAGATTCTCCACGCCCGATTGAATACAACTGCGGACTAAAATACGGAACTCAACACCCGTCGCATTTTTGTAGGTGCAAACATAATAATCATTATACTTTTTGTTGCTGTAATATCCCTCCGGATCTGTAAACTTTTCGGCAACCTCAAGTTCCATTTTTACAAATTTTTTCTTATATGAGTCGGGGATTCTGAAATAATCGTCGGGGGCTATTTCTTCGCATTTTGAGGTATATTCGCTAAAAGAAAGCGATGTATCAACAGGTTTCTCAAAAAAGTTTTCGGCGGAATTCACTAAATTCTTTATTCCCCAACCTGACAAAATGGTATACACAACTGCAACTGCAATTATCGCAATCTTCGTATTTTTACTGTGCGGACTTCCGATAAGCAGAATAATACCCATTATCGGAAAAATAATTAGCATGGGTATTATAAACCACCAGCGGTGATACCAGTCAACATACTGAATTGTTTTTGACCTGCCGTTCCTCTTTATCTTCTTTTTTACGGTCTTTCTGTTCCCTGCTCTCATCTCCTCGGGACACTCTTTACCGCAGATTGGACAGTTATCTTGCGGAAAATAACACTCACAATCGGGACACTTGTTCAGATCCGGTCTGTCAAGCTCATTGTCGTCCATAAACGAACCTATAAATCTTCCCATAATAACAGCCTTTCTATTTTTTAATTCTATGACTTTCTGTAATCCATCGGCGAACACGAATAATACTTGGTAAACTGTCTGTAAAAATCACTCGCGTTCTTAAATCCCACGCACTCCGATATCTCGTTTACCGTTTTATCGGTCGCCTTTAGAAGTGCTGAACCTACCTTCGCTCTGAATTTTAATGTATAGTTATACGGGGACATTCCCGTACATTTCTTGAAAATTCTTGTAAAATGTGATTCACTCAAATTACATATATCAGCAAGTTCTGAAACAGCTATCGACTCGTCAAATCTAAACGCAATCTCTTTCAACGCAGGCATAATATTGTATGCATCGGTTTGCTCGGCATTTCTTATACTCTCCGCCTCAGCCGACTCCGCAGGCACTGCACCTTTTCTGTTGGTCAACAGCGAAAACGTATAGAAATACAACGTTGCAAGACGTTCATATTCATCTCGGCGTGTCCTGCCCTCTGTAATTATCTTCGTAAGCAAAGTGTTAAGCTCCGCTTCATTTTCCCGCGTACATATACAGCTTTTCGGCAATATAAGCTCAGGGTATCTGTTTCTCATTTCAAATGGGTCAAAATAAACGAATTCCCAGTTGCAGTTGCTCCTCTTTATGCTTTTTGAGCAATGGATAACGTCAGGAGCAATTATAACAGCATCTCCCTCTTTGACGGCATATATATCATTCTCAAGCAAAAACACGCCGTTTCCCGACAAACATACACCGATCTGATAGCTCGAATGATAATGCATAGACGGTATATTACTGTCGGGCAAATCCTCATTTTCAGGAAAACCGTAGAAACACCTATTTTCCGGAGGATTAAAAGGTGCATATTCAACAGGATATTCCGTTATCATAATTCTCTTGGGCATTAACGTCCCTCCGCGATTCTTTTTCAAACTTCATGTTAGTTTTATTATACATTTTTTAGTGTATTCTGTCAAGTTTTCGCAGGAGATTGGAAATTTTTTATTGAATTTTATACTTTCTCTTGGTTGCCTCACCGCCTCTTATATGTCTCTCGGCTTTGTTTATGTCAAGTATTTTTTTCACTCGAATGTAAAGAGCAGGATTTATGTACTTTAGTTTGGATATAAGATCCTTATGCACCGTGCTTTTGCTTATTCCGAAAAAAGAAGCCGTTTGTCTTACAGTTGCATTGTTGTCGATTATATAAGAGGCGAATATTTCACATCTTTCTCTAAATTTTGAACTGTATGAATTCATAATAACACCAACCCTTATTTTGCTTGATACAATATATGTAGATCAGTGAAAAAATATATTTATCTTTTTTTCAAAAACGTATTGACAATTCGTGAAAAACGTGTATAATATCTAATGTTGCTTGAACAAAGCAAATGCGAGAGTGGCGGAACTGGCAGACGCGCACGTTTGAGGGGCGTGTGGATTTACCGTACGGGTTCAAGTCCCGTTTCTCGCACCA